>NZ_CP046444.1:2115454-2417662 GCF_014083945.1 Granulicella sp. 5B5
CGACCAGTTCTATCGCCTGCCCATCAACACCAGCCACCACCAGGCAGTAGCTCAGCCCGGCGACGCCCTCCGCATCGTCGCCCGCTGCCCCGACGATGCCGTCATCGAAGCCATCGAACTCGACCCAACTCTCGCCGACAAGATGTTCCACGTGGAACACCATGAAACAGGAGACCCCGAAACGTTCCACGTGGAACACTCCCGCTTCCTCCTCGGCATCCAGTGGCACCCCGAGCGCTCCTACGACATCTCCCCCACCAGCCGTAACCTCTTCGACCGCCTCGTCTCCGAATCCGCCAGACTCATCCCAACCGCCTAACCTCGTCATCGCTCCCGTGGCGAAACTTGGCTAACTTAGCGTACTTTGCGGGAGCGCCTTCTCTCACCATGCCTACACTCCCCGAATCCCGCCTCATCACCCTTCTCGCCCCCTACTTCGGCGATACCCCAGCCCCAGCAACGCTCTACCCGCAGCTCTCCACCTACCTCGACCTCCTCCTCAAGTGGAACGCCCGCACCAACCTCACCGCCATCCGTGATCCCGAGACCATCGTCCAGCGCCACTTCGGCGAAAGCCTCTTCACAGGCCTCCAACTTGCCTCGCGCCTCTCACCCGCAGCCACACTCCTCGACTTCGGCTCCGGAGCCGGCTTTCCCGGCCTCCCCATCCAGCTTCTGCTCCCCGAACTCCGCGTCACCCTCGGCGAGTCCCAGAACAAGAAGGCTACCTTCCTCCGCGAGGCCATCCGCACCCTCGCCCTCCCGCACACCGAAGTCTGGTCCGCCCGCATCGAGGAGATGCCCAGCGCCCGTCGCTTCGACGCCGTCACTCTCCGCGCCGTAGACCGCATGGACCTCGCCCTCATCGCTGCCCGCCCCCGCGTCGCGTCCGCCGGCTGGCTCATCACCCTGGCCGAATCCCCTTCTACCACCGCCTCAGACAACATACCGCTCCCCTCGCCATCCCACGGCTACATAACCCTCGAACATTGCCCCTAACCAGAATGTTCCACGTGGAACACTCCGTTCCTTTACTCCTCTATTCCCACACCCACTCCACACTTTCTCCACCGCTATCCTTACCAACCATGTTCCACGTGGAACACTCCATCCCTCCCATCTGCTAGCCTGAGACTCCATCATCATGCCCGAGTCCTCCAGCACTACTCCCGCCTCCAAGTCCAAGGTCATCGCCGTCGTCAACCAGAAAGGCGGCGTCGGCAAGACCACCACGGCCATCAACCTCGCCGCCGGCCTCGCCCTCGAAGGCCATAACACCCTGCTCATCGACATCGACCCCCAGGCCAACTCCACCGGCGGCCTCGGCTTCCGCCGCGATCCGGCCCTCGACGCCACCCGCATCAGCGTCTACGACCTCATGCTCGGCAGCGCCGCCACCTCCGACGCCATCCTCTCAACCGAGGTCGCCGGTCTCTCCCTCATCCCCGGCACCCGTAACATGATTGGTGCCAACATCGAGCTCGTCGCCGCAGAAGGCCGCGAAACCCGCCTCCGCGACGCCCTCGAGCCCATCCGCGCCGACTATCCCTTCATCCTCCTGGATTGCCCGCCCGCACTCGACCTCCTCACGCTCAACGCCCTTGTCGCGGCAGACACCCTTCTCGTCCCCATGCAGGCCGAGTACTTCGCCCTCGAAGGCGTCTCCGAACTCATCTCTACCCTCGAGCGCGTCACCGGCAGCTTCAACCCCGGTCTTTCGGTCGAGGGCGTCCTCCTCACCATGTTCGACGACCGCACCAACCTCTCCCAGGCCGTCCGCGACAACCTCCAGGGCTACTTCGGCGACAAGCTCCTCAAAACCACCATCCCCCGCAACGTCCGCCTCGCAGAGGCCCCCAGCCACGGCAAGCCCGTCCTGCTCTACGACCCCAAATCCCGGGGCGCCGAAGCCTACCGCGACCTCGCCGCCGAGATCCTCGAACGCAACGGCTACACCCCCAAACCCAAGATCGAAACCCCCAAACCCGAACCCAGCTTTAAGTCCCTGGAATCAGCCGGCCAGCCCAAACGCCGCTGGTTCAGCAAGTCCTAGCCCGATCACCTCGCATCTCGCCCCTAGCCTCTCCTATCTGTCTCTAAGGAACCAACTATGTCAACACCCGTAAAGCGTTCAGCCCTCGGCAAGGGTCTTGAATCCCTCCTCCCATCGCGTCCCGCAGTCGCGCCCACGGTCGTCGCCGTTGCCGAGCAGCCCGCCCCCACTGGCAAGCCGCTGGAGATCCCCCTCGACCTCATCGACCGCAACCCTTACCAGACGCGCACCCACTTCGACGAAGACAAGCTCACCGAGCTCGCCGCCTCTATCCAGGCCAGCGGGGTCGTCCAACCCATCGTCGTCCGCAAGGGAGAAGGTGACAGGTTTACCCTCATCACCGGCGAGCGCCGCCTCCTCGCCAGCAAGCAGGCAGGCAAGGCCACCATTCCAGCCATCGTCCGCGAGGTCTCCAACGTCCAGGCGATGGAGATGACCATCGTCGAGAACCTCCAGCGTGCCGACCTCAACCCCATGGAACAGGCGCACGCCTACCACCGCCTCAGCCGCGACTTCCACATGACCCAGGAGCAGATGGCCGAGCGCACCGGCAAGGACCGCGCCTCCGTCTCCAACTTCCTGCGCCTGCTGAAGCTGCCCGACCACGTCCAGCAGCTCGTCGCCACCGGAGAGCTCACCTTCGGCCACGCCCGCGCCCTCCTCGCGCTGGACTCACCCGAGGCCATCACCGCCGCCGCCCAGAAAGTCCTCGCCCTCAGCATGTCTGTCCGCGGCACCGAAACCTACGTCCAGGGCCTCATCAACCCCGACTCCAAGCCCAAGCCCACGGCCAAAGAGACCCCCGCGCAGGACCCCAACGTCCGCGAAGCCCAGGACATGCTCCGCCGCACCCTCGGCCTCAAAGTCACCATCGACGATAAACAGGGCCGCGGCAAAGTCATCATCGAATACTCCGGCGTAGAAGACTTCGACGCCATCCTTACCGCTTTAGGACAACAACCATAATCAATCGCGCATATCCTAATTCTTTAGGAGACAAGTGATCGGCACGATGTCTTTAGGATGGATACTGATCATAAGAGTGAAACACTCGAAGCGAGGCGCTTGATGACTGAATTGAATATCACGAGCGCGGAGTTCGATCACGATCCAGGCGCTGTCATGAAGGCCGCCGAACAGGGTCCAGTGTTTATCACTGAAGATGGAGTGCCTACCTATGTGGTCACGACCTTTGAGCACTATATGGATTCTTTAGCGAAGAGTGGCAGAATGGGAACCACATTGGCTGAGTTGGGGAGAGCGTTCGGCGGTCTTAATCTGGACACGGAATCTGAGAACGATCTTTCAGAACCCGCAGACTTCTCTTGACGCTGCGGTTTAGCGACCCACCCCGAAGAGTGCATGTTTCCCTGGCGCGATGCTCTACACTCAGGTATCCCGCATCGCATCTCGCTTCGCCACGAGGTCTCACATGCTGCGCATGTTCCGCATCTGCACCCCTCTCACCCTCTTCGCATTCGCCTCTACCCTCGCCTCCGCGCAATTCGTTTACAAACCAGCCGCACCGCGCACACTGCTCCGCGCCGGCCACGTGCTTGACGTCCACACCGGCAAGGAGACCGCCGGCGAAACGGTCATCATCGAAGGCGACCACATCGCCGGCCTCGCACCCACGGCATCCACACCCGCCAAGCCCGGAGACCGTGTCGTCGACCTCACCGGCTACACCGTCCTTCCCGGCCTCATCGACGTGCACACACACCTCACCATGGCCACCAACTTCGACCCTTACTTCGAGCTCACCATGACCCACGGCAAAGAGGCCATCCTCGGCGTCGAGAACGCCAAGGTCACCCTCGAAGCTGGCTTCACCACCGTCCGCAACGTAGGAGCCAACGGCTTCACAGACGTCTCTCTGCGCGACGAGATCAACGCCGGCCACATCCCGGGCCCGCACATGCAGGTCAGCGGCCCACCGCTCGGCATCACCGGCGGCCACATGGACGAGAACCTTCTCCCTGAGCAGTATCACGTCGTCGGCGAAGGCGTCGCCGACGGCATCCCCGCCGTGCAGCACATGGTCCGCCAGAACATCAAGTACGGTGCCGACCTCATCAAGATCGGCGCCTCCGGCGGCGTGCTCTCCAAGGGCGACGACCCGCAGGCATCGCAGTACACGCTTGAAGAGATGCAGGCCATCGTCGCCGACGCGCACCGCCTCGGCCGCAAGGTCGCCGCGCACGCCCACGGCGCGCAGGCCATCCTCTGGGCATCGGAAGCAGGCGTCGACTCCATCGAGCACGGCAGCTACCTCGACGACGCCGGCATCGCCATGATGCTCAAGCACGGCACCTACCTCGTCCCCACCGCCTACCTCATCGACTGGATACAGCAGTACGGCAACCTCCCCGCGCTCTACCAGCAGAAGATGAAGGACGTCTCCGCCGTCGAAAAGCAGAACGCCATCAAGGCCATCAAGGCGGGCGTCAAAATCGCCTGCGGTACAGATGCAGCGGTCTACCCACACGGCCTCAACGCGCATGAGCTTGATGTCTACGTGAACCAGTTCGGCATGACCCCGCTCGCCGCCATCCAGACTGCCACCCTCAACGCCGCCGACCTCATGGGCTGGACCGCGCACGTCGGCTCACTCGACACCGGCAAGTGGGCCGACGTCATCGCCGTCCAGGGCGACCCGCTCCACGACATCAAGCTCCTCCAGCACGTCCCCTTCGTCATGAAGTCCGGCGTCATCTACAAGGACGAAGCCCAACCCACCGCCGTCGACAAGCCGCAGCCCACGCAAGGTGGCTTCGGCGCAACCATCTCCACCGCCGCGCTCCCCAACCTGCCACCTATCTCGGAGAACAGCTTCTAGTTCTCTCTATCGCATCCATGAAAAGCTGTCATCTCGACCGAAGCAGGACGGCTTCATCGTCCTGCGAGGCGGAGAGACCCCTGTATTTTGCTAGGATCACCTCTAGACCAAAAGGGAAACCTCTCTAAATGCCCGCAACAAAGTTCGAGTACCGCTTCCGCTTCCTCATCCACGCCTTCATCTACTTGCTCGGCTTCGGGCTCATCCCCGTGCTCGACACCTACACGCCCGGCATCCTGCAGGCGCTCGGCGTCACAACACGCTCCACATGGCTGGTCATCTCCGCCCTCTTCGCGCACCAGCATCTGCTCACCTTCTCCAGCGCCACCATCGCCGTACTGCTTGTCGCCGTCGTCTTCATGGCATTGGCCGCATGGTTTCGCATCTGGGGATCAGCCTACGTCGGCATGAGCGTCGTTCAGTCTCCTACCCTGCAAGCCACCGGCCCTGGCGGCCGCGCCATGCTTGCCGACGGCCCCTACCGCCGCACCCGCAACCCGCTCTACCTCGGCATCCTTCTGCACACCTTCGCTCTCTCCATCCTCATGACGCCCGTCGGCGCCATCTTCACCCTCGCCCTCATCTGGATCTTCGAATTCCGTCTCGTCCTGGCCGAAGAACCCTTCCTCACAACGCAGTACGGCCAGCCCTATCGCGACTACATGGCTGCGGTTCCGCGCTTCCTGCCCGCACCCACGCCACAGGTCCCCTCCGCGGGCGACAAGCTTCACTGGCTGCAGGCCGTCCTCGGCGAAGTCTACTTCCTCGGCGCCACTCTCACGCTGCTCATCTTCGGCTGGAGCTTCAACGCCAATCCCATGCGCCGCGGCCTGCTCATCTCCCTCGGCATCGGGCTCATCGTCCGCGCCTTCCTCCCCAAACCTAAGCAGGACTAATCGCGTCTTCCTTCACCCACCCTCGCCACTGTGTCATCTCGACCGAAGCCAAACGGCTTCATCGTTTGGCGCAGCGGAGAGACCCCTGTATTTTGCCCATATCGCCACAAAAGCTCGATCTTCAGCCACACGCGCTCAATAAACACACAAAGGCCGCAGCAACGCCGCGGCCTTTGTGTTTGCCTCCGTAGAGAGCGTTGCCAGTTACTTCTTCGGCGGAGCGATCGTGTCCTTCGCGACCTTCGCCACGCGGAACTTCACCACGGTCTTCGCCTTGATCTTGATCGCCTCACCCGTCTGCGGGTTGCGGCCGATGCGCGCCTTGCGCTCTGCCTTCACCAGCTTGCCGATGCCGGGGATCGTGAACTCGCCGTTCTTCTTGGTCTCCTTCACTGCCGTCTCAGCCAGCAGCTCCAGAAAGCCAGCGGTCTGCTTGTTCGTCAGTTCGAGCTTCTCCGCCAGGTGGCGGACCAGTGCTGTCTTTGTCATTCCCTTAGCCATCGTATGTACTCCTTCGTTTCGCGTAGTTTTTTTTGAGTTGAGCATGGGCCTCAGCCCATCTCCCGCAACCTGCACCTCAGTGTCCCTCAGTGAGCTGCGCCTTGCTGACAAACACCAGTGTTCATGCGGGTGCGGAGAACCGCGCCGAGTTCAACCTTCAACTTTCTCGCAAGCTTTGTCAACGCCAAAACATCGAATTTCTTCGATATTCTTCGGTATTTTGTGGAATTTTACCGATCTTTCCCGTTTTTCTTCCCTTTTTGCCCTGTTTCACGACTAAAACAGCGCCTTCCGAGGTCGTCCTTCGCGCTCATCCACACCCGCCAGAATCGCCCCATTCAGCGCCTCCACCACCGGCGTCGCGGCCTTCATCCGCTTCACTACTTCACTCAACAGCGTCGGCTGCAGCGCCAGCTCCGCGGGCAGCCGCACACTCACGCCCCAGTTCTTCGCGCGCAGCAACTCATCTGCAGGATGCTCCGCAGCAAACCCCTTCGGCATCCGCGTCAGCGCATCGTCCCCACTCAACGACAGCCCATGGCCCTTCATCGCCGTCTTCAGCAGCTTCCGATACGCAGCATGGTTCTCCGCCATCCATGTCCTGATCTTCAGCAGCTGCTCGCGCTCCGGCATATACACACCCGCGGCCACCAGCACCTCCTGCGGATTGATGTGCATGTAATATCCGCCGCCCGACGTCTTCTCCATCCCACGCCGCGCCCACCACGCCGGAAGCTGCGTCTTGTATGGGGCCTTGTTCTTGCTGAACCGTGTGTCCCGATAGATCCGCATCGTGATCTTGTTCGCCGGCCTCACATGCTCCGGCGCAAACTCCACCAGCTTCGCATTGATCGCCTCCACAAACGCCAGCATCGGCGCCTTCAACGCGCGTTCGTACACATCGCGGCGCGCCTCGAACCACTCGCGGTCATTGTTCTTCTTCAGCCCGCGCAAAAACTTCATCGTCTCTTCGGTAAAGAAAACCTGTCCTGCCATAAAGCGTCGCTCTTCCGCTTTCGTTGTTGTCATTCCCGCTTGTTTGTCATTCCCGCAGGAAATCTGCGTTTCGTATGTACTACCCATGAAGTGTCATCTCGACCGAAGCCAAACATCTTTATCGTTTGGCGCAGCGGAGAGACCCGCTTCTCTACCACTGAAGCTTACTGGTCAGCCCGAGGCTGCATCGCATACGCCGTCTTGCGAGCGTCATCCTCCTGCTTGCCGCACGCCGGCTGCGCCATCGTCAGTTGCAGAGCGATCGTCCCTTTCGGCACGGTCTCCTTCGGCATTTTCATCACCGGAGCGCACGTCTTCGCAGCCTTCACCCATTCTCCGCCCACAGCAAATAGTCGACGCCCTCAAACCCCAGCAGCTTCGCATGGCCGTTCTTGTCCACAAACGTCGCACCGCTGTCGTTGCCTGCAACGCCTGCCTGGTTCACCTGAGTCAAAAACGCCGTGCCTGTTGTTGAGGCCTTGCCGTCTGCGTCCTTCACCACCACATCGAAGTACTTCGGCACCAGAGCCCGCGTCACATGGATGTCGATCCCCTTCGCGGTCCCGCCGGCCTTCACCTCAACGGCCTTCGCACCATCTTCCTTCTCGGCGGCAGGCGCGCCCGCGCCCGCATAGTAGCTCGTCAGCACCGGAGCGCTCTCCGTCGCCGGCCAGTCATAGTTCGCCACCACAAAGTACTTCCCTGGAGGCACCTGCAGCGTAAAGCTGCCATCGTCTCCCGTCAGCTCTTCGGGGTTGTCTACATCCACCGGCCCCTCTGCCGGAATCGCCGTCACCCACGCGCTCGCGATCACGCTGCCATCGGCCCCGGTCAGTTTGCCGGTCACGGTCCCATGCGGCCCATCCTGCGCTGCCATCACCCCACTCATCGCCAACACCCCGGCCAGCAACATCACTCGACGCATCGCTCTCAGCACCTCGCCTCCAGCATACAAGCCACCTCCTGACATCCGCATCAACAACCCTCAAACCAAAGTCGAACATTCCTCGCTGGGTGCTGGGTGCCCCATTCATGCCGACAGCTTCATCGTCGGCATGAGTGGGGTGACGCTCCATCCCCGCCACAAACAAAGCGCGGCGAAGACCCAGGTCTCCGCCGCATCATTTGTCTTTCTCTATCCTCTATCCCCTACTCTCTATCCCCTGCCTCACTTCGCATCCGGATACAGCCCCGGGATCGCCTCATTCAGCTTCTGCTCACTCTCCGGATGCGGAAACGGCTTTCTCGGCATCATCTCTTCGCGCTGGCTCGTGTTCCAAAGGAAGATCGCCTCCACAATCGCGCTCTGCTCCAGGTCGGCCTCATGCAGGCGGTCATAGGTGTCCATATCGCTATGGTGACTCCGGGTCTCATAGTCCATCGGGTCCTGTATGTACTGGAACCCCGGCAGCCCTACAGCGTCGAAGCTCAGGTGATCGGTGCCGCCCGTGTTGCGGTTCGTGATGGTGGTCACGCCCAGGTCCTTCAACGGTGCGATCCACTGCGCAAAGATCGGCCCAATCGCATAGTTGCCCTGCGTATACACGCCGCGCACCTTACCTGTGCCGTTGTCCAGGTTGTAGTAGGCATCCAGCGTCTCCCACTCCTTCGTCACCTTGATCGGAGGCAGCGCCGCGCGTGCGCCAAAACCACCGCCGCCACCCGCACCGCACTTCGGCAGCGTCGTGCCTTCGCCCGCGCCAAAGTGCTGGAAGACATACCCGCGCGAGCCGCACAGGCCCTCTTCTTCACCTGTCCACAGGGCAATGCGGATCGTCCGCTTCGGCTTCACATCCAGCGCCTTCAGGATGCGAACAGCCTCCATCGCGGCCACTGTGCCCGCGCCATTGTCCGTCGCGCCCGTACCCGCAATCCAGCTATCGAAGTGGCCACCCACCATCACCACCTGGTCCTTCAGCTTCGGGTCCGTGCCTGGGATCTCCGCAATCACGTCATACGCATGCACGTGGTCGCCCGTGAACTTCGTCTCGATGTTCACCTCCAGTTGCACCGGCACATGGTGCATCGCCAGCCGCGCCAGCCGGTTGTAGTGCTCAATCATCATCACGGCATTCGGAATCTTCACCGCATGGTCCGGGTCCTGCGCACCGCGTATCAGGTTCGCTCCGTTGTCGTCGAAGATGATGCCCGTCCCGCCGCCATCGCCACCATCGCGGCTCGGCGTAATAATCGCAGCGACGCCTTCATCCGTAAACAACTTCAACGCCTTCGCCCGCAGCGCGGCCAGCCGCGCACGAGCCGCCGGGTCGAACCCCGCCCGCGGCGCGCGCGGAGCCGCCGGCCCTTCCATCTCCTTCAACTCTTCATCCGTATAGCGGTGGAACAACGGCTCCGTAATGTCAGGCGTCGGCCGCATCGCACCCAGCAGCACAATCTTCCCCTTCAGCGTGCCCTGCAGCTTGTCCAGCTCGCTCTCGCTCGTCAGCGGAACATACACAATGTCCCCGGTCACCGGCCCATTCGTCGCCGGAGACCACGGCGCCGCCTGCATCCACAGCGGCTCTGGCTCCGGCGTAATCATCCGCGCCCACGTGTTGATCTGCTGCCACCCAAACCCAAAGTCGCCCCAGTCTTCCTTGTGCGCGTTCTGCAGCCCCATCTTCGTCAGCGTCGCAATCGCCCAGTCATACCCACGGTCCAGGTTCGGCGACCCCGTCAGCCGCGGCCCGATATCGTCCGCCAGCGCCCCGGCCAGGTCCATCACCTTGCCATGCTGCAGCCCCTCTTCACGAATCCGCTGGTACATCGCCATATCCAGCGTCTCGGTCGCAGGCTGCGGCCCGTAGTAGGAGGGAACTGGCTTGCCCTCGGCCACCGGCTCGGCCTTCTTCTTCTGCGCCACGGCACCCGCGCTCAACAGCGCGGCACAAACCATCAACGTGCTCACGCGGCACGTCACAACTTTCGAATCGAACATTGGAGGGGGTTCTCCTCACCACAGGTTGAAGTATGTAAGAAACAATACGACAACCCCACCCCAAAAGACGCACCTAAACGCGACTGCCCTACAGACAGTGCAATAAACCCATCCACCGCTAACCCCAATCCGCTGCGGATCTTAGCCCCAAAACCGGGGGGGAGGGGCTACGCGCGGGCCCGCTTCCGGGCCATCCGCTTCGCCCACTGCACGCCCAGAAACCCCAGCGCCAGCGCCCACACAATCAGCCCCACAGGCAGCCCGATCAGCCGGTACGTCAGCGCAAAGTTCGGCGTCTTCCCCGTCACGCTCATGTCGATCATGAACCCCACGATCGCCAGGAACGTCGCCATAAAGAACGCCACAAATCCCGCCGCTGTCCCCATCAGCAGCGACTGCGCCCAGCCCAGGTCTCCAAACGGAATCCCAAACAGCACGCCATCTCGTCTTGCCCGCTCAACGTCAGTCAACATCGCCATATCTAAAGAATACGCCTCCTCCAACACGCTAGAATAGTCAGATGGCCGATCTTCACCAGACCCACGCGCAGCCCGCCCTCATCGGCGCCGTCCAGGTCGCACACGATACCGAGGTCCGCCAGTCCCCCAACGGCGTCCGCTTCGCCACCTTCGGCGAAACTGGCCTCGACGCGCCCGACCTCGACCGCATCCTCGAAGCCGTCCCCGCAGCCATCGTCGCCGCACTCGAAGCCAACACCTACTACTTCGTCCCCGCCGCGCTCCGCGAGGACCCCTCGCGCAAGCCCGTCATGGTCGCCCCCACCTGGTCCGACGACCTCCACGACACCGCCATCTGCCACCGCAACGTCGAGCTCGGCTCCGGACGCCACGGCATCTTCATCTCCACCCGCCTGCTCAACGACCGCTTCGCCCTCAGCTTCGAGTTCTACATCAACGTCGCCCACGCCTTCGTCGACAAAGCCGGTGTCCCGCAGGCCTTCGCCGATCTCGCCTGGCAGCAGGCCCTCGACAACGCCCGCGGCGAAACCTCCCTCGACGCCTTCGAGTCCCGTAACCTCGCCTTCGGCCGCCCCGCCAATGCGATGCCCGACGAGCCGCCCACTCTACCCTCACGCCGCACCCGCGCCTTCGCGCAGCCCGCGCGCAGCCTCAACGCCAGCGCACCCATCGACGAGAAAGAGCGCAACGCCTACCTCGACGCTGCCTTCACGGACGCCATCGCGATCTACCTGCTCTCCCTCGCCATGGACTTCAACTACTCCGACCTCCGCGAGCGCGACTACCCCTTGCTCACCCCCGTCGCCTTAGCCGCGCGCCTCCGCCTCATCGCCGAACTCTTCCCACCCAACCCCCACTACGAGTTCGCCATCCGCTACCGCCGCCGCGCCTAGCCCAGATACTCCTATATTTATTCACTATTCTGATTCACCAATACCCTGTCATCTCGACCGGAGCATCGCGGCACTATCGCGATGCGCAGCGGAGAGACCTGCAGTTCGCAGCGGCGATGAACTCTAAGCCTGGTCCTTCATCTCCGCCAGCCGAGCGCTCTCCACCGCATACACCAGCCCCGTCCACGACCGCAGCGACACCGAGCTCCACCACCCCTCATAATCATTCGTGTTGAAGTGCGGAACCCACTCCTTACCGAACCGCACTCATCGCCGCGCGGAACAGCCGCTCGAAGTCCCCGGCAACACTCGCGTCCTTCACCGCCGCCTCCACCGCCTTCCGCGCCACCGGCCTCGCATACCCAAGGTTCACCAGGGCACTCAGCACATCCTCCGCCACCGCACCCAGCGAAGGCCGTGCATCCCCCGCCGGCACAAACCCGGCCATATCATCCAGCTTGTCCTTCAGCTCCAGCACCACGCGTTCGGCGGTCTTCTTTCCAATACCAGGAATCTTCGTCAGCGTCGCATGATCGCCCGCACGGATCGCTCCCACTAACCGCTCAGCATTGATGCCGCTCAACACCGTAATCGCCAGCTTTGGCCCAATGCCGCTGATCGTCAGCAGCTTCTCAAACAGCCGCTTCTCTGTCACTTCATAGAAGCCGAACAGCTGCAGCGCATCCTCGCGCACATGCGTATGCACATGCAGCCGGGCCTCCGCGCCCACCTCGCCCAGCTCGGTATACGTCGCCACCGAGATCAGCAGCTCATACCCCACCCCGCCGCAGTCAATGACCACGTAGCTGGGTATCTTGTACAAAATCTGTCCACGTAGATGCGCTATCACAACTGCGATTGTAGCGAAGCCCGCCTTAACGCAAACAGGCGAGACGCAATCGCATCTCGCCTGCCCCTCATTGCTTCCTCAAGTCAGTTACGCCTGCGCCGCCGGCACAAACCCATCGCACCCGCTGATCGCCGTCACCTTCAAGTGCAGCGGCGCGTGCTTCGGATGCCCGCACTCATCGATAAAACCCTCGTCGGCCTTCTTCGTCGACAGGATCGTCACCAGCACATCACTCTTGTGGCGCTCGCCAAAATGCCCGCACACCCCGCACTGCCCGTTATGGATCGCCTGCATAAAACCTCCTTGGCCGTACCCTCATGCACTTCCCAATTCGACTCCTCGACACCCCGCTCGGGTTGTCTTAGTACAGAAAGGTACACCCACCATAAACCTGCGTAAACCGCGACCAAAACAGTCGCAGACGCCACCCAGCTGCGACTCAATCAGTCTCGATGCTCCGCCACATACGTCGCATGGATCACCTGCTTCATCCGCTCAGTCAGCGCCTCGGCATCCTTTGTCGTCATCCCCGCAGTCGAAATCGGCTCGCCCACAATCAGCTTCACCGGCCGCGGCCGCAGCGCATACACGTGGATCGGCAGCAGCTCATAGGTCCCCACCAGCGTCAGCGGCACCAATGGCACCTGCGCTTTGATCGCAATAAACGCTGCCCCAGCCATCATCGCCTGCAACTGCCCATCCGCCGCGCGCCCACCCTCAGGAAACACCACCAGCGGCAGCCCATGCTCAATCGTCTTCACCCCGCGCATCAGGCTCGCAATCCCTGCACGCGCCGAGCTCTGGTCAATCGACACCTGTCCACTCCGCGTCAGGTACCACCCAATAAACGGGATCTTGAATAGCGGAGCCTTCGCAATAATCCTGAACTGAAACGGCAGCTTCGCAAACAGCGCCGGCGTGTCGTAGTAGCTCAGGTGGTTGCACGCATACACCGCCGCACCCACCTCTTTCAGCCGCTCGCGCCCCACCAGCCCCACCTTCGTAAACGCGCTCATCAGCAGCACCCGCGCCCACTGCCGCGCAATCCAGTGCTGCTGCTGCCCACTCTTGTCCCACAGCCCCGCAACCAGACTCAGCGTCCCAAAGAATATAGTCGCCAGCGCCACCAGTGGCACAATCACCAGGTAGTTCAGCCAGCGCAACGCGAACGGCACCGGCGGAACTTGCGCCACCTTGTGCGCCCCGCCACCCTCTGGGTTCAGTATCTTGTCGACTCCGAGCATCCTTCTTATGCTATCGCGCCCCGTAAGTCCCTTCTGTCAAGCCCAGGGCTTTTGCTTTTGTTCTTGCTTTTCTTTCTTCCATTCCGAGCAACGCGAGGAACCTGCTTCTCGCGCGCGAAGCGCGCGCCATCCGCCCTGGCAAAATGGACTCAATCCCCAAGCAAACCACTCTCCCGCAGCACTCCCCTCAACTCACCCACCAGAAACACCGACCCCGTCGCTACAATCACACCATCCTTCGGAGTCACCGCCCGCGCCACCTTAAGCGCTTCCGCCAACGAGCCAGCACCCACCGCCGGCACATCCATCGCCTTCGCCGCAGCCATCAATTCCTCCAGCGGCATCGCCCGCGGAGTATCAATCGGCGCCAGTACCACATGGTCACGCGCCCGCTCCGTGTCACCCGACGTCGCATCGAACAGCGGAAACAGCACCTGCGCCAGCTCCGTCAGTTGCTTGTCCTTCAAGCAGCTGAAGATCAGCGTCCGCGGCATCGCCTCCGGCAGTTGCGCCAGCGCCGCGCGCAGCGTCCAAGCCCCCGCAGGATTATGCGCCACATCTACCAGCAACGGCGCACTGTCCTCCAGCAAGATCCACTCCAGCCGCCCCGGCCAAACCGTAGCCTTCACGCCCTCTTCAATCGCTTCATTCGAGATCGCAACCCCATGGTTCGCGCGCAGCTCCAACGCCGCAGCAATCGCCAGCGCAATGTTCCGCTGCTGGTGCTGCCCCGCCAGCGGCGAATCCACCTCAATCACCTTCCCCTCAACCGAAAGCGAGTACCGGTTCCGCGCCAGCCGTCTCTCTATTCCCTGCTCCCCACTCCTTACTCCCTCGTCTCGCGCAGCGAGACACCTTACCGCATCCACCCCTCGCACATTTAGCCGCACGGCCATCTCGCCAATCGCCGCATTCGCCTCCGGATGTTGGCTCAGCGTCACCAGCACACCGTTCTCGCGCAGAATCCCCGCCTTCTCCATCGCAATCTCGCGCAGCGTATGCCCCAGGTACTCCATGTGGTCCATGCCGACATCGGTAATCACACTCACCACCGGCTCAACTGAGTTCGTCGCATCCAGCCGGCCGCCCAGTCCCACCTCCAACACCGCCAGCTCCACATCCATCTGCGCAAACCAGCAGAACGCCACCGCCGTCATGTACTCAAAGTAGCTCGGCACATGCGGCAACACTCCACGCTCCACCAGTGCCTCGGCAGCAGCATCCACCCGCGCAAATACGGCTCCAAACGCCGCATCGTCAATCTCGCGCAGCGCACCGTCTTCAGACGCACGCACGCGCTCATTCACCCTCTCCAAATGCGGAGACGTATATAGCCCGCCTTCACCCCCGCCGCATTCGCAATCGCGGCCAGCGTCGCCGCCGTCGAGCCCTTCCCATTCGTCCCCGCAATCAACACACTCTTGAACGTCGTCTGCGGATCGCCCAGCTCCCGCAACAACTCCTTGATGTGGTCCAGCGAAAACTTCCGCGCCACCGTCTGCCCACCCACGCGCACCGTGCGCATCTCCGGCCCCAGCGCTGCCAACCGCTCCATCGCCTGCTCGTACGTCATGCCTGTCCTTACCCTCTTACTCGCTGCCGTTTCGTCGTCGTTGCTGTTGTTCTTGCTTTTCTTTCTGTCATTCCGAGCGCAGCGAGGAACCTGCTTCCCACTTCTAGATGTCTCTCGAAGGGGCACGGCTTCAGCCGTGCCATACATTGTCACTCAGAAAACGGGGCTTCAGCCCCTGAGGTTAGCTTGGCTACTCGCGCACCTCAGCCACACAGATATGCGCCGCCTGCCCCCGCAGCCCCAGTCCATCCTGCCGTCCTTTGAAGTACCTCTCGGTCAGCTTCGCGCTATCGAAGTCCTCCACCACCCGCATCGCCAGCCACTCCATCTCTTCAGCCAGTTGCGCCGGCGTAAAGAACAGTTGAAACGGCTCACCCGCCAGCGCCACTCGCGCACCCAGCGAGTCCAGCATCAACTGCTCCACATGCGGCAGCGCCTCCCTCGGCTGCGAGTAGTCGAACACCACCTCGCTCCCCGCCGCGCACCGCGCCAGCACCCGCATCGTCGCATCAAACGCCTCCCGCGTCAGATACGGCACTACGCCCAGCCACGCCGTCACCGTCGGCTCCCCAAACAGAAACCCCGCGCCCTGCAGCTTCGCCCGCAAGCTGTCGACCTCAAAGTTCACCGGCACATGCACCGCCGTCTCCGGCACCGCAATCCCCGCACCCTTCAGCATCTCCAGCTTCCACGCCTGCGTCGCCGGATGGTCCACCTCAAACACCTGTACCCCCGGGTAAGGGTTTCGATACGCAAACGTATCCAGCCCCGCTCCCAGCACAATGTACTGCTTCACCCCACGGTCGCGGACCCCGGCCGCCAGCGTGTCCTCCGCCAGCCGCGCCCGCGCCACCATAAACGACCGCAGCGCCGCCGAGTACGGCCGCTTCTCACTATCCGGGGTCTTATGCACCTCAAGAATGTGCTCATCACCCAGGATCCGCACCGCGAGCGGATCGTCAAACACCCGCGGATGCGCATCATGCACCTGGTGCGCCGCCCTCCGCAGCGCCACCCGCAACGCCGTCCGCGATGGATTCACTTCATGCACGCTGGTCGCCCCCCCACATCTCTAAGATGCCTGGCTGACCTTCCCCGTCATCCAGCGCAGCGTCTCGGCTAAATACGCCTTCATCTCCTTGCGCGGCACCACCGCATCAAGGAACCCATGTTCCAGCAGGAACTCGCTCCGCTGAAAGCCCTCCGGCAGCTTCTGCCGGATCGTCTGCTCGATCACTCTCGGCCCGGCAAACCCAATCAGCGCGCCCGGTTCAGCGATGTTCAGGTCGCCCAGCATCGAAAAGCTCGCCGTCACACCCCCAAACGTCGGGTCGGTCATAATGCTGATGTACGGAATCTTCTCGTCATCCATCCGCGCCAGCCCAGCCGACACCTTTGCCAACTGCATCAGGCTCGCAATCCCCTCCATCATTCGAGCCCCGCCGCTCGCCGAAACGATAATCAGCGGATTACGTGTCGCCAGCGATCGGTCCACGGCCCGGGCAATCGTCTCACCCACCACCGCGCCCATGCTCCCGCCGATAAACCCATACTCCATCACCGACAGCACCACATCCACATCATCAATCCGTCCCACCGCATTGATGATCGCGTCATTCAGCCCGGTCTTCTTCTGCGCCGCCTTTAGTTGCTCTTTGTAGGGCTTCAGGTCACAGAACTCCAGCGGATCGGTCGACACCAGGTCCATATCCACCAGCTCATATCCCGGCTCCAGCAGCAGCTCAACCCGCTGCCGGGCATTGAACTTGAAGTGGTGCCCGCAGTTCGGGCAAACCTGCAGGTTCGCCTCGATATCGGCCTTCCACACCGTCTTCCGGCAGCCCTCACACTTGATCCACAAGCCCTCGGTCCGCACCTCATGGTCGTCTGGAGGAATGATCTCGTTATCGTCGCGTTTGAACCAGGTCATCGGCCGCAAAATCTCCCGCCCCGCGCCGCAACCAGCAGCACAACCAGGGCCTCCGTCATTGTATCGAAGCTAGACACTGCCGTCCCCTCCCCCAACCCCATCATCCATCCGCCACAACTCAGGTACCCCGAGGCTTCAGCCTCGGGTCTCATAGGCCAGAGGAAGAATGGGGCTTCAGCCCCAAAGTTTGCTCTCTTCAACCCACCCACACCTTGTCATCCCGACCGAAGCCAAACAGCTTTACCGTTTGGCGCAGCGGAGAGACCTGCAGTTTGCTCCCGCCGCCACCAGCCACCCGACCCGCCACAACTCAGGTACCCCGACCCTTCAGGGTCGGGTCTCATAGCACCGCTACGAGAATGCGGGCTTCAGCCCCGACGTTTGCTTTCACTTCAACCCACCCAAACACCTGTCATCTCGACCGGAGACCGAAGGCCGCAGCGGAGAGACCCCTGTAATTTTGCTCGCTCAGGCAAACCACCGCGCCTCTCGCCCCATGCTCTATCCTTATAAGGTGAGCAACCAGATCAAAGTCCAACTCCCCGACGGCTCCATCCGAGAAGTCGTCGCCGGCACATCGCCCCTCGACATCGCCAACAGCATCTCCCCGCGCCTGGCGGCGGCAGTCGTCGTCGCGCGCATCGCGCCTCTCACGCCCACCGCCGCCACCGAGAACGAAGCCGCCCTCGAAGCCTCCGAAGAGGCCATGTACTCGGTTGTCACGACGAGCGAACCCCGCATCGTCGACCTCACCACGCCGCTCACCGAAGACGTCACCCTCGAGCTCCTCAAGGAAACCGACCCCGCCGCGCTCAAGGTCGTCCGCCACTCCGCCGCGCACGTCATGGCCACCGCCATCCTCGAGCTCTTCCCCGAAACCAAGCTCGGCCACGGCCCTGCCACCGACAACGGCTTCTTCTACGACGTCTACCGCGAAACCCCCTTCACCGAGTCCGACCTCGCCGCCATCGAAGCCCGCATGGCCGAAGTCGTCGCCCGCGACGAAAAGTTCCAGCGCATCGAAGAACCGCGCGACAGCGCCATCGCCGACTACACCAAAGCCGGCGAGTTCATGAAGCTCCACTTCATCGAGCGCTTCACCAAGCCTGGCGACGAGATCTCGCTCTACAAAAACGGCGCATTCACTGACTTCTGCCGAGGCCCCCACGTCCCCAGCACCGGCCGCGTCAAGGCCTTCAAGGTCATGTCCATCGCCGGCGCCTACTGGTTAGGCGACGAGAAGAACCAGCAGCTCCAGCGCATCTACGGCACCGCCTTCTTCAATGCTAAAGATCTGGAGGCGCACTTCAAGCACCTCGAAGAGATCAAGGCCCGCGACCACCGCGTCCTCGGCAAGCAGCTCGACCTCTTCTCCATCCAGGAGGTCGCAGGCGCGGGCCTCATCTTCTGGCATCCCAAGGGCGGCCTCATCCGCAAGACCATGGAAGACTGGATGCGCGAGGAATGCATCCGCCGCGGCTACAGCATGGTCTTCACGCCACATCTCATGCGCCGCGAGCTCTGGAAGATCAGCGGCCACGAAGAGAACTACGCCGAAAACATGTACCCGCCCATGGAGCTCGACGACGCCGAGTACCGCATCAAGCCCATGAACTGCCCGGGCCACATCCTCATCTACAAAAACTCGCCACGCAGCTACCGCGACCTCCCACAGCGCTATGCCGAGCTTGGTAACGTCTACCGTTACGAGCGCTCCGGCACCATGCACGGCCTCCTGCGCGTGCGCGGCTTCACCCAGGACGACGCCCACATCTTCTGCACCCCCGACCAGATCGAGTCCGAGATCGCCGACTGCATCGACTTCGCAGAGTCCGTCCTCAAGACCTTCGGCTTCTCCGAATTCAAGATCGAGCTCTCCACCTGGGACCCCAAGGACCCCAAGTTCATCGGCGGTGCCGAGCAGTGGGAGCGCGCCGTCGGTTCGCTCACCCGCGTGCTCGACCGCAAAAACATCCCCTACAAAACCATCCCCGGCGAAGCCGCCTTCTACGGCCCCAAGATCGACATCAAACTCGTCGACGTCCTCGGCCGCCTCTGGCAGCTCAGCACCGTGCAGTTCGACTGGAACCTCCCCGAGCGCTTCCAGCTTGAGTACATCGGCGAAGACGGCGCACCGCACCGCCCCATGATGGTGCACCGCGCCCTATTCGGTTCCGTCGAACGCTTCTTCGGCGTCCTCATCGAGCACTACGCCGGAGCCTTCCCCTTCTGGCTCGCCCCCGTGCAGGTAGGCCTCGTCCCCATCAGCGAAAAGCACCACGACTACGCCGAGACAGTAAAGAAGCGCCTAGAAGCGGCAGGCCTCCGCGTAGAACTCGACCTCAGCAACCAGAAGATGAACGCCAAAATCCGCGACTTCGGCCTCCAGAAACTCCCCTTCATCCTCATCATGGGCGACAAGGAAGCCGCCACCGACTCAGTCTCCGTCCGCGTCCGCGCCAAAGGCGACGAAGGCAGCGTAACCCTCACCGACTTCCTAACCCGCGCCCAAAAGTTGGTGCAAGAACACTCGATGGGGCTTGCCTAACCCCGCCAACACTCCTTCTGTTTGTCATTCCCGCAGGGAATCTGCGTTTGCTTTTTGCTCGAACATCCCCATCCGCTCGGATGCCCCACCCATGACAGCTCCACCATCATGGGTGGGATGAACACTCTTAATCAGCAATCCATTGCCGGACTCGCGAGCGGCATCATTGGTCCTGACCAAATTGTCATTTGGAAGGCACGCCATTTCGCGTTCATATTCACACACGAAACGTTAATCTCTCAGTAGGCTCTTCCGCATCACTTTCAGGACATCGTCCTGTACGGGGCAATATCTGAAACTCTTTCTGGTCCGGAGAAACGACCTCATCCATCACGTCGGCGAATCACTCAACGACTGGCAGCAGCACACAAGGCCCACAACAACCTTCATGCAGATTGAATCCGCCAGTCTCAGTTTCAAGAATCCGTCGCATTGGCGACGCACCCGCTGGCTCCTGCTCGTCATTCTCGCCATCCTCCCACGTCTCGCCCACGCGCAAGGCGGCCCGCCCTTCCTCACCGACGACCCCGAAACCCCCGGCAACCAGCACTGGGAGATCAACTACGGCTTCATCGGCGACCGCAACCCCGGCCAGGGCGCCTACCAGGTCCCCGACTTCGACCTCAACTACGGCCTCGGCGACCGCATCCAGCTCAAGTACGAGCTCCCCATCGCCATCGCCGAAACCCGCACCTCCACGCCCACCCCCGCCACCATCGCACCGCCCAACTCCATCGCCACCGGCCTCGGCGAAAGCCTCCTCGGCGTCAAATGGCGCTTCTACGAGCACCATCCCCACGACCCCTATCTCCATAACCGCTTCGGAACCGGCTTGAGCAAAGTCTTCGGTCATCCCTCGGAAGAACGAGCCCCCGCAGGCGGAGAAGAACCTCGCGTCGACTTCAGCCTCGGCACCTACCCGCAACTCTCTCTCAATAATCCCACCCACAGCGTCGCACGCGGAGTCGTCGATCCCGGCCCAAACTTCTTCCTGCCCATTGAAGTCAACAGCCGCCTCGGCCCGTTGCGCATGGACGCCGAAGTCGGCTACAACTTCGGCAACCGCAACCTGCAGCAGGGCTGGAGTCGCGGCCTCCTCGTCGGCCATGAGTTCAGCGACTCCACCGAGGCCTACCTCGAGCTACACGACGATCAGGATGCCACGCGCCTCGATGGCCAGCCCAAGCAACGCGAAACCACGCTCGGTCTGGGCGGCCGACAGACCCTCAACCGCCGCAAGACACTTGTGCTGCTCCTCATGGGCGGGCGCAGTTTCCAGACCATCACTACACAGAACTCTCAACCGAGCTGGGTCGCCTACGTCGGCCTCCAGATGCTACTCGGCCCGCACGATCACCAACCATAAAGACCATCACATCGCCTCTTCATGACCATGGTCATAGAATATGGTCATGAAGCCGATCGCTCAGCCTGGACGTGAGTTCCGCATCGTCGCCGCAGGCCTATTCAAAGCCACCTGTCTTCAGCTCATGGACGAGGTGTACGCGAACAGAAACCTTACCATCATCGTCACCAAACGCGGTAAGCCCGTCATGCAGATGAGCGCGCCTCCGGAAGGCCTCACGCTTTCAGGTCCAACCGTCGAATTGGAGCCTGATACCTACGTGGCCGCGCAAGTCACTGCGCTTCAAGCAGAAGCTACAGCAACCTTCGAACAAGGCCGCAAGAAAAAGAAGGACAAAAAGAAGAAGCACAAGTAGCAAACAGCGACCGCCTCTTGACACACCACGTACAATAGAAGAGTAGGAACAACCCGGCCCAGGCCGGGTTTTGTCGTCTCAGCGCTCTTTCAAAACTCACGCGTACCGAACCAGGTAACCAGCAACATGGTTACGAGCCTAACCCTTTATTCATGCGGATCATAGCTCCCAAAAGGGGGGAGGGGCCCCGCTACTTCGGCACCGGCGTAATCATTACCGTCCGCTTCTCCTCCACGCTCCGCTTGGCCGCATCCAGAATCTGCATCGCGACGATGTTCGTGTCCGTCGCCGTCAGGTCATGATCGCCCTTGATCTCGCCCCGCTCCAGCGCCGCCAGGTACTCCAGCGAGTCCGTATACGCCAGCGGCAGCTTCGGCTCCTCCACCGTCTCAGGCTTCTCGCGTGCCGAAAACCGCGAGGTCACCGTCGTCGGATCGACAGCGATCTCTAAGCCCTTCGAGCCATAGGCCTCCATGTCCTTCCGTGCAAACGGCCAGTCCCAGCTCGGCATCAGCACCGCCTGCGTATGCGGATAGCGCACGATGATCGTGGCATCGTCATCCACCTTCGGGTACTCACCCGGCTTGTTGGTCTGCGCCACGGCGGTCACGCTGATCGGAGCCTCGCCATGCATCATCACGGTCATCAGGTCGGCGCCATAGCAGCCAAAGTCGAACATCGCGCCCGCACCGTTCTTCGCCGGGTCGGTCAGCCATTTCAGAAACTCCGGCTGCACGTGGATCTCCGCCGGCCCGTTGTGCCCATCGTGAACGACGACCTTGTACACGTCGCCCAGCTTGCCGTCCGCGACATCCTTCAGCACCTTGGCGTTGCTTGAGTACCAGCTCGTCTCATAGTTCACCAGCACCTTGGTGCCATACCTGCGGCCCGCATCGCGCATCGCAATCGCATCCGCCAGCGTCGTCGCAAACGGCTTCTCCATCATCGCGTCGATGCCATGCTTCGCCGCCCACAGCGTCACCTCACGGTGCCGCACCGGCGACGTGTAAATCAGCACCGCCTGCGGTTTGCCCTTGCTCGCCAGCATCGCATCCAGCGAGTCCACATACAGCGATGGTTCCACGTGGAACTTCGCCGTGTACTCCTGCTGCAGCGTCTTGTCCGGCTCAACCACAGCGATCAGCTTCACGTTGTGTGTCATCGCCAGCCGTTGAAACAACCCTGCAGCGTGCCCGTGTTCCAGCCCAACAACCGCCACCGTCACCGGCTGCTGTGCAACAGCCGTCATCACCGTTGCGAGCACCATCGTCGCAAACCACTTCGCTATCATCGCGCCTCCCAGGCCACATGTGCGGCACGGTAAGCATACCTCGCAACGGTCAACAGCCGCGGCGCATCTCATGCGTCAGAGGTGCCTCCCACCATGAAAGCCATCGTCCTCCACGACTACGGTCCACCCTCCGCCCTCAAGTACGAGGACTTCCCCGACCCCAAACCCGCCTCCGGCGAGATCCTCATCGAGGTCTACGCCATCGGCGTCAACCCCATCGACTGGAAGATCCGCTCCGGCGCCATGAAGCAGGCCTTCCCCACTCCGTTTCCCGCCATCCTCGGCTACGACGTCGCCGGCATCGTCAAGCAATGCGGTGACGGTGTCGAAGGCTTCGCCCCCGGCGACCACGTCTTCGGCCGCCTCTCCGGCGCCTACGCGCAACTAGCCGTCGGCAAAGCCGCCGAGATGGCGAAGGTGCCCGAAGGTGTCGACCTCACCACCGCTGCAGCCATCCCGGTCGTAGCCACCACCGCCGATCAGCTTATCCGCGAGGCGGCAGGCACGCAGTCCGGGCAGACGATTCTGCTCACCGGCGCACTTGGCAGCGTCGGCCGGCTTGCCCTCTTCTGCGCACTGGAACTCGGCGCGAACGTCATCGCCGGCGTCCGCAAGAAGCAGATCGACGAAGCCCTGGCTCTCGGCGCAACCGCCGCCATCGACATCTCCGACGACGACGCTCTGGCCCGCCTCGGCACCATCGACGCCGTCGCCGACACCATTGGTGGCGACCTCGCGCCCAAGCTCCTCGCGCACGTCAAAACCGGCGGCAACTACGGCAGCATCGTCGGCCCGCCCAAAGACGCCGCGCTGCACCCCACCGTCCACGTCAACGCCATGGGCTCCCACGCCGATGCCAACGCTATCGTCCACTACGCCGAAGCCATCCGCGACGGCAAGGTCAAGCTCCCCATCGACCTCATCCTCCCACTCGAAAAAGCATCCGAGGCCCACACCAAGGGCGAAAAAGGCGGCATCGGCAAAATCGTTCTCACCACACAAGCCGACTCATAACCCTCTGCAGACTCATCGCGAAACAGCAAAGGCCACCATCTCTGGCGGCCTTTGCTTTCTCTACACTCTACTGTCTACCCTCTACACACACTGCCTTATCCAAGCGTCTCCATCAGCTTGTTCACCGTGCGGTTCAGGTCCTTGTCATTGCGGCGCTGCTCGTCGATCTTCGCAATCGAGTGCATCACCGTCGTATGGTGCTTGCCGCCGAACTGCCGCCCAATTTCAGGTAGCGACGCCTCGGTCAGCTGCTTTGCCAGGTACATCGCAATCTGCCGCGGCACCACAATCTGGCGTGAGTTGTTCTTCTGCTTCAACTCCGCCACGCGCATGCCAAAGTGTTCGGCCACAGCGCGCTGGATCGCCTCGATTGTGATCTTCCGCACCTGCGTATCGATGAACTGCTTCAGGCACTGCTGCGCGGTCGGCAGCGTGATCTCCACGCCATGCAGGCTGCACCACGCGATCAGCCGCACCAGCGCGCCCTCCAGCTCACGCACATTCGTCCGCACGTTGCCCGCGATGAATAGTGCCACCTCGGTCGGCAGCACCGTCTGTTCCATCTCTGCCTTCTTCTGCAGGATAGCGACCTTCGTTTCGAGGTCCGGTGGCTGAATGTCGACAACTAGTCCCCACTCAAACCGCGAGCGCAGCCGGTCTTCAAAGTCCGCCAGCTCCTTCGGGGGACGATCGCTCGCCACCACAATCTGCTTGTTCGTCTCGTGCAAAGCGTTGAACGTATGGAAGAACTCCTCCTGCGTACGCTCCTTGCCTGCCAGGAACTGGATATCGTCAATCAGCAGCACATCCACCGAGCGATAGCGATCGCGGAACCCGGTCATCTTGTCGTAGCGCACCGAGTTGATCATCTCGTTCGTGAACTTCTCGCCCGACACATAGCTCACAGCGGCGAGCGGGTTGCGCGCCTTCACCATGTGCCCAATCGCCTGCATCAGGTGCGTCTTGCCCAGCCCCACGCCGCCATACAGAAACAGCGGGTTGTAGGCCTTGGACGGCCGCTCAGCAACAGCCTGCGCTGCGGCGGAGGCAAACTGGTTGCCGCTGCCCACCACAAAGCTGTCGAACTGGTACCGCGGGTTCAGCTGCGCGGCGGAGTTCCAGTCGAACCGCGCCTGTTCCGGCCCTGCTTGCTGATAGTTCCGGCGCGGCGCGTTCTGGCTGTGGCTCGGCTGCGGTGCAAAGCCGCCGTCCTCGCGCAGCCGGGGCATCGCCTCGGGCGGGGGCACGTCGAACACCACCTGATCAAGCTCCAGGCCAAGGTTGTCCATTGCTTCGGCTATGTGGTCGCCATACATCTCGCCCACGTGCGAAAACTCCTCGGTAGGAATTCGCACGTGCAGCACGCGGCCATCCACATGGCTGAATCGCGTCGGCTTCAGCCATGTCTCATAGCTTTGCCGGTTGATTTTTTTCTCGAGAGCACCAAGGATCCTGACCCACGGATTCAGGACGGTTGCTGGCACAGGGACAAATGACATTGCTTAGGTCTTCCTTAGGTCTTGTTTTGGGCACAACTGGGTCGGGCTAACTTGCAGTACCAAACCGCGTGGCAGGGAAAAGGCGCACAATGCCCTGTTCTTCGCAGCCAGGCTGCGAAGCCAGTCATTCAATGATTGCTCTTGAAGTCCCTCTCTGCATCTCTCAGGTGCTTCGATGCCAGAAGGGGAGAATAAAACAGAATTCTTACTAACTCTGACGCAGAAAATCGGAACCTGCTTTACCGAATCTTTTGGCCGTGATGATGACCACCATCACCACGGGAACGGAGTCGATACTAACACCCTGCGCCCCACTCTTCGCTATACCAATTTGCATTAATGCTAAAAGAATTTCCCGGTTGCACCAAACTTTGTGAAGAATCTGCGCTGTCCCCTTTTGGGTACTCCCGCGAAACTGGTTCGGCAGCCCCCGCCACGATATTCGTTGCCGGTTTTCCTCAGCGCTGGTATACTCAAATCTTGCTGCCGTACAGGTGTTCTGTGCCCCTGTACTGGAGTCTGCTGATCCGGCCTTCGCGCCCTCAGCTCACATTGCACCAGCGTTCAAACAGCTCTGGCGCACCTCCTCCAAGCAGACACTTTTTCGGACAGGACTACACCCATGCCCAAGCGCACCTTCCAGCCCAATCGCCGTCGTCGCAGCAAAGTTCACGGCTTCCTCGTTCGCATGGCCACCAAGGCCGGCGCCGCTGTTCTCAGCCGCCGCCGCGCCAAGGGCCGCCACAAGATCGCCGTCTCTGCCGGCTTCCGCGACTAGTCTCTCCTCGTTTTGAAGGGGACGGGCTTCGGCCCGTCCGTCACAAACCTTCCGAGCATTTGGGGCTTCAGCCCCGGAGACTCTTCCAGCCCCAGCATCACGCGCGCTCAGTCTCTGAGCGCGTTTCCGCGTCTACACACCTATGAACCCGGCCACCCAGCACCGTCTGCGCAAACACGCTGACTACCAGCTCGTCTACAAGGCCGGGCGCAAGCAGTTTGCCAAACAGATCGCCTACTTCTACGCACTGCGGCCGGAGCCTTCAGCGACGGTGAACGCGCGTAGAAGCGACACCCCCGGCCCGCGGATCGGCCTCACTGTCCCCAAGGCGCTCGGCAAGGCCGTCGACCGCAACCGCATCAAGCGCCGCATGCGCGAAGCTGTCCGCGCTAATCTCGCGCTCATCACCTCCCCCGTCGACGTCATCCTGCATCCGCGCCGCTCCGTCATCGACCTCGATTTCCTCCAGCTCAAGCGCGAGGTCGCGCAGATTCTGCGCTCCGTCCAGGCTGCCTGCGACCGCGCTACGACAGCGGGCCAATCCACAGGCCGCACCAGGCCATGAGCACCCCCTCCGGCGCCGCTCTCCAGCGCCGCGAGCGCCTCGCCTCGGCGCTGCTTACTACCTGGAAACGCGGCTTCTCACCGTTCTTTCACGTCTTCGTAACCTCGCAGTGCAAGTACCTTCCCACCTGCAGCGAGTACGCCTATGTGGCCATCGTCCGCCACGGTTGGCTGCGAGGCTCATGGCTCGGCCTGCGCCGCATCGCCCGCTGCCACCCCTGGGCCCACGGCGGCCACGACCCTGTCCCATGACTCTCTCTCTTCGAAACACAATATCTGACCCCTCGCATCCGTCATTCTTCTGTGAATTATCGCGCGCAGCGCCATCCAGCGCCCGCGCACCTGCTGCGAAGCCTCCGAAACCGCCATCTCTTCCCCGCCTCAGCATTTATCATGAAATCTGCGCAGGCTGCGCTCGTACGCGGCCTCTGAAAGAGTAGGAAACCCGTTGCCAGAGATTCGCAATCCCAATCAGGCCGGCGGCCAGGACAGCCGTTCGCTCCTCGTCATGATGATCGTCATTCTCGGCGTCCTCTTCGGCGTCCAGTACTGGCGCGGCCAGCACACACCTGAGCCGCCCGCCGCCCCAGCCGCACACTCCACCCAGGCAAGCCCCACGGCCACCCCGGCAGCTCCCACCGCCCCAGCCGCAGCCACAACAGCGGCATCCCAGGCCACCCCGGCCATCGCGGCCGCCTCTGAGTCCACCACCACCGTCGAGAACGAGCTCTACAAGATCACCTTCTCCAACCGTGGCGGCCAGGTCACCTCCTGGCTTCTCAAGCGCTACACCGGCATCGACGGCCATCCCCTTGACCTCGTCCAGGACACCGCCTCCAAGCTCTACGGCTACCCGCTCTCGCTCTACACCTACGAGCCCGCGCTGAACCAACAGCTCGCCACGGCACTCTACGTTCCCTCAGCCACAGGAACCCTGCAGTCACCCGCCTCGCTCACCTTCAAGTACGCCGCCGGCGACATCGCCGTCACCAAGACCTTCACCTTCGGCGCCGACTACGTCATCTCCGCCGACACCCAAGTCCTCCGCAACGGCCAGCCCATCCGCGCGCTCCTCAGCTGGCCCGCCGCCTTCGGCGACATGGACAACATCACCGCCTACGCCGCCGCCGACATCGACACCAGCGCTAACGGCCACGACGACCACACCGCCTTCAAGAAGGTCTCCGGCGGCGCCACCCTCAACGGCCCTTTTGACTTCGCCGGCACCAGCGACCAGTACTTCGCGGCCGCCTTCCTGCCCATGCACCCGCAGGACGCCACCCTCGTCACGCTGCACCACGAGATCCCCGCCAACGCCGTCCCCGCGGGCCCCGGCCGCCCCAGCCTCTTCGGCAGCTCCAACAAGGCGCAGCTGCCGCTCATCGGCGCAGCCGTTGGCGACCTCTCCGGCCACAACCAGCTGCGCCTCTACGTCGGCCCCAAGGCCATCGACGTCCTCAAGTCCGTCCACACAGCCGACGGTCACGACCTCCAGTCGCTGCTCGACTTCGGCTTCTTCGGCCCCATCGGCAAGTACCTCTTCCTCGGCCTGCACTGGGTCCACTCGCTCTTGCCGCACGATGCCAACAACCTCACAAACTTCAGTTGGGGATGGGCCATCGTCATCTTCACCGTGCTCATCAATGTGGTCCTGCTGCCGCTGCGCATCAAGGGCATGAAGTCCATGCTCGCCATGCAGCGCATCCAGCCCGGCATCGACGCCATCAAGGCCAAGTACAAGAATCCCAAGGCCACCGACCCCAAGGCCGCCGAGATGAACGCCGAGGTCATGGCCTACCAGAAGCAGCAGGGCGTCAGCATGTTCGGCGGCTGTGTCCCCTCGCTCATCCAGCTGCCGCTGCTCTTCGCCTTCTTCACCATGATGACCAAGGTCGTCGAGCTCCGCCACGCGCACTTCTTCTGGCTGCACGACCTCTCCGCTGCGGACCAGTACCACATCCTGCCCATCCTCATGGTCATCACCTCGTTCCTGGTGCAGTTCTACACGCCATCCCCTGGCGTCGACCCCCAGCAGCAGAAGATGATGGCCTTCATGATGCCCGCCTTCTCTGGCTGGATGACCTGGAACTACGCCTCAGGCCTGGCCCTCTACTGGAACGTCGGCAACATCATCATGATCATCCAGCAGGCCGTCATGAACAATACGCAGCTCGGCAAGGAGATGAAGGTCATCGCCGCCAACCGCGCCAAAGCCAAGGCAGCAGCAGCCTCCCGCCCCAACCCCAAGATCATCCAGGGCCGCCGCTAGGCGGCCCTTTTCACACCCCTCCCATAAAGCTTGTCATTTCGACCGGAGCGGAGAAACCCCCGTATTTCGCAGCCGCCTATCTCACCCATGCGGCTCTTTGTAAACCACAGGCTTCCCCCAGTCCTCGCTCAAATCCCTCCAGTCGGGATTCAAAGACACGATCAGCCGAATTTTCTTGATCCGCGACCACCGCTTCAACTGCTTCTCGCGCGCAATCGCGAGCCGGATATCACCATATCGTTCGAAGTACACCAGCTGGTCGATCCGATATCTGTCGGTGAAGCTGCCTGGGTAGCGGCCGCTCTTGTGGCCCTTCACGCGTATCTCCAACTCTGATGTGACTCCGATGTACAGGTGCTTGAAGCTGCTGGAGAGGATGTAAACGAACGCAACGTCATCCATAAAGGAAAGTATCCTTTCTTTTTCGCACAGCGCCATTCATAAAAAATGTCATTTCGACCGGAGCGCAGCGGAGTGGAGAAAAAAACATTTTGCCCCGTCACGGCTTTCACCCCGCCTTTTCCTCCCCGCTCCACACCCTCTGTAGAAAACCCCACCAGTATCTCCCCCAGCAAATCCGCGGTTTTGCCGCAACTCCGCACACACGCTGCCTATTCTCCTTGCAGGCAGCAGCACCCCGCTGTGCGCCGTTAGGAAAACCCCACCCGAAATTCATCATCCTGTCCCACTCTTCCCTCTTCCTCAAAATCTCACACCGGCTTTTGGAAACCGTGTACCACCCTCAGCCCCGGTATCCATGCGGTTTTGCCACGCATATCCACTCTTCCACCCACAACGACTATTACGACTAGCTATATATCTCCTTTCAGGGTGTTTCTTTAGAAGCATTCTCGCCCCCGGCAGCACACGCAAATCCAGCATTCTCCTCTGTCCACGCATCACACAAGCGTCCCCCGATATTCACAACCCCCTACCCCTCGCGCAAAACCCCGCTACGCCCTAGAATCAACTCAATCAGGGAGAACACAACCGTGTCCACCACCGCCATGACTCCAGAAGCCACCTCCGCCGCACCCACCGGCAACCTCGAGATCACCGTCTCTCGCGCCGAGCTCCTCCGCGAGCTCACCGCCGCCCAGTCCGTCGTCGAGCGCAAGACCACCATCCCCATCCTCTCGAACTTCCTCTTCGAGGCCAGCGTCGCGGACGATGGCTCGGCGGATGGCAGGCTCACCATCACCGCCACCGACCTTGACCTCTCGCTGCGCACCTCCTGCGCTGCCAAGGTCAAAAAGGCCGGCGCCTGCACCATCCCTGCGCGCAAGCTCTACGACTACATCAAGCTCCTCCCCGAAGGCGACATCTCGATCAAGCTTCAGGACAACCATTGGGTGCAGATCCGCGCCGGTCGCTCCAACACCAAGATGGTCGGCATGGCCCGCGCCAACTTCCCCCAGGTGCCGGAGTTCCCCACCGTCGGCAGCTTCAAGATCGCCGCGCCCGCCCTGCGTAACATGATCTCCAAGACCATCTTCGCCATCTCCAATGAGGAGTCCCGCTACACCCTCAACGGTGCCCTGCTGGTCCTCAAGGCGGAGTCCATGGCCATGGTTGCCACCGACGGTCACCGCCTCGCCCACATCGAAAAGCTCGGCGAAAACCTCTCCGGCATCTCTGGCGAAAAGAAGACCCTCATCCCGCGCAAGGCGCTGGCAGAAATCTCCACGCTACTCAGCGGCTCCGACGCCGAGACCATCGAATTCGCCGACGACGATCAGACCCTCTACTTCAAGATCGGTGGCCGCGTCCTGACGAGCCGCAAGCTCACCGGCCAGTTCCCCAACTACGAAGCTGTCCTCCCGCGCGACAACACCAAGTTCGTCATCGTCCGTTCGGAAGATCTAATGCACTCCATCCAGCGCGTCGCGCAGTTTGCAGACGAGCGCTCCGGAGCCATCAAGCTCCGCCTCGAGCAGAACGAGCTGAAGATCTCCGCGCAGTCCACCGATGCCGGCGAGTCCGAAGACATCATCGAAACCCCCTACAGCTACGACGCTATCGTCGTCGGCTTCAACAGCTCCTACCTCATCGACTACCTGCGCGCCACTGGAGAAACCGGCGAGGTCCGCTTGGAGTTCAAGGACGCTCAATCCGCCGGCCAGATGCGCCCAGAGGACGGCGCCGACGACGTAAAGTACCGCTACATCCTCATGCCCATGCGCATCTGAGTAGCCTGGGAGGGAGCAGGGGCCTTCAGGGCCCTGAAACCGACCCCAGGCCTCTCCAACCACAGATGTGTCATTTCGACCGGAGCATGACAGTTTCACCGTCATGCGTAGCTGAGAAACCTGCAGTCGGAACTACCGCAAATATCCACACCATCCACAATCAGAAAATTTTTCGCAGGGGCCGCTCATAGAGCGGCCCTTCTCTATCCGCAGCATACATATCTAAAACAAGAGATCAATTCCCACCCAGCTTCGCCAGCACATCCTCCGCTGTCGTCCGATCTCCATGGCTATGACTGATCGCCTCAAACAATATCTTGCCTCTGCCATCCAGGATGAACGTCGCAGGATAGGCCGTCTCATGCGGCGCAGCCCACCGCAGACTGACAGGTTCGTCATCGCATTAGTCGGGGTCGATTACCAGCTTCATCTCGACTCCTCGTAGCTCTTATCTGAATATCTGAACAAAAACCTCTGTCAACCCCACATAACCTCCCCACCCCCTCAACCATCACAATCAAAACCACTTACACCCCAAAACCAAAAACACTTTTCCCACTCTCACCTTCTATACTGGAAGTAGGAACCAAACTGGCTCACTGGATAACTGGCAAACTGGCAACTGAAGCCACAAACCAATCACCGTTCGCTCTATCCTCTATCCCCCTGTCCTCTATCCCCTTTATTTCCTATATCATACCCGTAACCATATACAGAATCAGCCACTTACCCTCGGGATCACCCCGTAAGTCGCTGATTCTGCTAGATACCTCCGCTACATAGGGAGGGGGATACCCCTAAGCCAGCACAGCCTGCGCCGCATTCACCTTCGGCCGCACTTCCGTACCGAGCAGTTCAATCGACCGCAGCATCGCCTCATGAGGAACGCTCCCACCGCTGATCATCAGCGTGAACCGCGAAACACCACCCAGAGCATCGCTCACCGACCACATCTTCCGGGCCACCGTCTCCGGCGACCCCACAAAGAACGACCCACGCTCGCTCACCTGCGCGTCATAGCTTGCCCGCCCCTGCGGCGCCCACCCGCGCTCCCGGCCAATCCGGTTGAAGGTCTCGTTGTGAGCCGGATACAGCGTATCTGCAGCCTCACGGTCGCTATCGGCCAGGAACCCGACCCCATGGACCGCAACGTCCATCCCCGCTGGGTCATGCCCCGCCTGCTGATACGCATGGCGGTACAGTTCCACCAGCGGCCGGAACCGGTGCGGCTCACCCCCAATGATCGCCACCGTCAGCGGCAGTCCCAGCACCCCAGCCCGTACGAACGACTGCGGCGTCCCACCCACCCCCAGCCGGATCGGCAGCCGCGCCTGCAGCGGACGGGGCCACACCCCCTGCCCACTCAGGCTCGCACGGTGCTCGCCCTGCCAATGTACGTGCGTCTCATCCCGCAACTTCAACAAAAGATCCAGCTTCTCCGAGAACAGCTCATCGTAGTTCCGCAGATCGTAGCCAAACAGCGGATACGACTCGGTAAAAGAGCCACGACCAACCACAATCTCAGCTCGCCCCTTCGATATCAGGTCCAGCGTAGCGAACTGCTGGAAGACACGAACCGGATCATCCGAGCTCAACACCGTGACCGCACTCGTCAGTCGGATCGTCTCAGTCCGCGCCGCAGCCGCGGCCAACAGCGTCACAGGCGAAGAGGCAATGTACTCCATGCGATGGTGTTCGCCGATCCCGTAGACATCTACGCCCGAGCGATCAGCCAGCTCAACCTCTTCCAGCAACTGCTGCACCCGCAGCGCACCAAGCTCTCCTGCAGCAGACTCAGGCCCGCCGATTGCACCCACGAAGCTGTCGATACCCACTTGCATAGCGATCAATTGGATGCGAACGCCCTCGACAAGGACTCGCGAGGCTCTCCCGCAGTTAGACTAATAGCTGAAGGAAGATCCTGAAAACATGCCCCTGAACTGCGGAATCGTCGGGCTGCCGAATGTCGGCAAGTCCACCATCTTCAACGCGCTCACAGCTGCCAAGGCCCAGGCCGCGAACTATCCCTTCTGCACCATCGACCCAAACGTCGGCATCGTTCCCGTCCCTGACGATCGCATGGATCGCATCGTCACAATGGTCAAGCCGAACTCGATTGTCCCGACTACGATGGAGTTCGTGGACATCGCGGGCATCGTCGAAGGTGCCAGCAAGGGCGAAGGCCTCGGCAACCAGTTCCTCTCGCACATCCGCCAGACCGACGCGATCCTGCACGTCGTCCGCTGCTTCGCCGACCCTGAAGTCATCCACGTGGCCGGCGTCGTCAACCCACTTCACGACATGGAAATCATCAATACCGAGCTCCTTCTCGCTGACCTCGAAACTGTTGAAAAACGCCTGGCCAAGGCCGAGAAAGCCGCAAAGGGCAATGCCACTGCGGCTCAGAAAACAGAGTTGACTGTCGTCCAGAAGCTCCACGCAACGCTAAGCGAAGGCAAGCCTGCTCGCACGGCTGACCTCACCGAGGAAGAGAAGCCCGTCGCACGCGACCTCTTCCTCATCACCATGAAGCCGCAGCTCTACGTCGCGAACGTTGATGAAGCCGGCATCGCCGAAGGCAACGAATACACCGCAATCGTGGAAGCCCGCGCGAAGGAGGAAGGGTCCGAAGTCGTCCGCATCTGCGGTGCGATGGAGGCAGAGATCTCGCAGTTGGAACCCGAGGAACGCAAAGAGTTCCTTGAGGCTGCAGGTCTCGAAGAGCCAGGCCTCAACCGTCTTATCCATGCTGCATACCGCCTTCTCGGCCTCATCACCTACTTCACCTCCGGTGTGCAGGAGGTCCGCGCCTGGACCATCAAACGCGGTACCAAGGCACCCGGTGCCGCCGGCGTCATCCACTCCGACTTCGAGCGTGGTTTCATCAAAGCCGACTGCTATGCCTGTGAGGACTTGTTCCGTCTAGGCAGCGAACAGGCAGTCAAGGAGGCCGGTCTCCTCCGGTCCGAGGGCAAGGAGTACGTGGTGAAGGACGGAGACATTCTCTTCTTCAAGTTCAATGTCTAACTAACGGACCGTGAGTAATTCAAGAGGTTCGCGTAACTGTGTTGAGCCTCCATCTAATAGCAATCTGCTTGAGACTATCTAAGACATGGCGACGAAGAAGTTACGCGTAGGTATCCTGTTTGGCGGCAAGAGCGGTGAGCACGAGATATCGCTGCGCTCCGCGCGATCCATCCTGGAAGCGATCAGCCGCAGGAAGTATGACGTCGTAGAACTCGGCATCGACAAGCAAGGACGCTGGCTACAAAGCGGGGAAGCCTTGAAGCTGCTCGGGTCACCGGGTGCAGAGGCTGTTCACGAAACCGGCCTTAGCATTGCTGCTGCTGCGGCGGAACCTGCTGTCGGCACAGGCCTCGATCTCGTCTTTCCCGTCCTGCATGGCACTTTCGGCGAAGACGGCACAATTCAGGGTCTCTTTGAGCTTGCAGACATCGCTTATGTCGGCAGTGGCGTCCTCGGTTCGGCGGCGGGAATGGACAAGGACGCGATGAAACGGATGTTCTTCGCTGCAGGACTTCCAATTACGCCACACGTTACCTTGCTGCGCAGCCAGTGGAAAGTCGACCCGAAGAAGTGTATTCGCAGCATTGAGAGGGCATTGCAGTATCCAGTCTTCGTCAAGCCAGCGAATCTCGGCAGCTCGGTCGGCATCAGCAAGGTGAAGTCCCGTAAGGATCTTGTAGCAGCGATGGACCTCGCAGCCAGCTTCGACCGCAAGATTGTTATTGAACAGGGTGTTGGCGGCCCCGGCGTGAAGCCCCGAGAGTTGGAGGTGGCTGTGCTCGGTAATGATGATCCGGAAGCCAGCGTCGTGGGCGAGATTATCCCTGCGAAAGAGTTTTACGATTACGAGGCGAAGTACGAGCTCAACGGTGCGGACGAGAGTGTAAGTATTATCCCCGCCAAGCTGACGAAAGCTGAGAGCTCGAAGATTCGCAAGATGGCGATCAATGCGTTCCGCGCCTGCGATTGTGCCGGCCTTGCGCGTGTGGACTTCCTGATGGCACCGGCAAAGAAAGGGAAGCCAGCGGAGATTGTTTTGAACGAGATTAATACGCTGCCTGGATTCACTTCCATCAGCATGTATCCCAAGCTGTGGGCGGCAAGCGGAATCTCCTATCCCAAACTGATCGACCGGTTGATTGAACTAGCGCTCGAGAGGCATCGGGAAAAGCAGCAAACCCACTTCAGCCGATAGAAATCCGCTCTAAAGAGCGTCGCAGCGAGAAAGACTACGATAGATACGATGAGTTCTGCCAAGTTAGCAATCACCCTCGAAGACGTTCTCTCCGCAAGGGAGCGGCTCCGTAACTCTGTCTACCTGACGCCTTGCACACGGTCTGAGGCTCTATCGCGCATCACAGGACTCGAAGTGTTCTTGAAGCTCGAGAACCTGCAGATGACGGGTAGCTTTAAGGAGCGCGGCGCGCTCAACCGTATTGCAACGCTCACTGCAGAGCAGGGCAGGCGCGGCGTGGTTGCGGCGTCGGCGGGCAACCATGCGCAGGGGGTGGCGTATCATGCGACGCAGCGCGGGATTCGGGCTGTGATTGTGATGCCGTTGACGACTCCGTTGGTGAAGGTGACGGCGACTAGGGGTTTCGGTGCGGAGGTGGTGCTGCATGGCGCCAACTACGATGAGGCCTGTGCCGAAGCGCTACGCCTGTGCGAAGAGCAGGGTATGACGTTCATCCATCCGTTTGATGATCCGGTTGTGATGGCTGGGCAGGGAACTATCGGGTTGGAGCTGCTGGAGCAGGTTGAGGGCCTTGAGGCTGTTGTGGTTCCGATTGGTGGTGGTGGACTGATTGGTGGTATCGCGTGTGCGGTGAAGGAGAGCAAGCCGAGCGTGAAGGTGATCGGCGTGCAGACCTCACGGCTGCCGAGTATGAAGCAGGCTGTATACGAGCGTCATCCGGTCACACTTGAGCCCTCGACGACGATTGCGGACGGTATTGCGGTGCGGCGCGCGGGCGATGTAACGTATCCAGTCGTCGAGAGGTACGTGGACGAGATCGTCACCGTCGATGAGGACGAGATCGCCAGCGCTATCCTCACGCTACTGGAGCGGGAGAAGACACTGGCGGAAGGTGCCGGCGCGACTGCGCTGGCGGCGATCCTTCAACACAAGACGAGCCTGGCTAAAGGCATGCGGACCGCGGTGCTGGTTGGTGGCGGCAATATCGATGTGACACTGTTGAGCAGGATCATCGAGCGTGGTCTGGTGCAGGATGGCAGATTGATCCGGTTGCGGATTCATCTGCTGGACAGGCCTGGCGCGCTGACAGAGCTGACGACGCTGATCGCGAGCCATCGGGTGAACATTGTGGATACGCTGTACAACCGTGCTTACTACGGTGTGAACCTCGGCGATACCTCGATCGACATTACGATGGAGACGCGCGGACGTGAGCAGGTTGCAGAGCTACTCGCGGCGCTGACTGCTGGTGGTTATAAGCACGAGCGCGTTTTGTAATTTGCTTGGGAGATACCCCCTCCCCCCTCCCTATGTAGCGGAGGTATCCAGCGGAATCAGCGACTTACGGGGTGATCCCGGGGGTAAGTGGCTGATTCTTTATATGGTTGTGGGTATGATATGGGAATGATTGGGGTTAGTGGTGGGTGGTGGAAGCTGACTCCTGAGATAGGGTTTCCCTAATTCCATTCTATCGGGTTGAGGTGGGTGATCCATCCGATAGTTTGTGGGTGCTAGTTGTGTGTTGTGAGTGAGTTATGTGGGGTGGGAGCCTGTTGAGGGCTTGACAGGGCGAAAAGGCCAGCAAAATGGCGTGAAGATTTTTGGTTGGAGGCGATGGATTTGACCCGGCTCCGGTTGAGTTGGGTGGCTCTTCGCAAGAAAGCAATTCAGTCGTTACGCCTGCGGCTTCACTCCGGCCTGCGGCGCGAGGTACGGGTCTTCGACCCGGTCTGGTGTGGCCTGACTGAAGTCAGGCCCTTCCGGGTGGTGGCAGAGAGGGTATGGGTGAGTTGGAGTGTTGCATCCCACTCATGCGATGAAGCCGCCTGAATGGGGCACCCGGCATGGGCTTCGCGCTCCGCCATGACGAGCCCCCTGAGGTGGCATATGCTTTGACTCCAGCCGTTGCCGAACTGTACATTTCGCTTAGGCGAAGTGGAGACATCATGGCAGCCTAGGCAAACATGAAACAGCGCACAAGAGTCGTTTCGATGTTGAACGCTCGTTCCAACTTCGGCAAGCTGCTCGATAGCGTTGCTGATGAGCAGCGGTCCGTGGTGATTGAGAAGCGCGGCACACCGAAGGCCGTGCTCCTTAGTATCCATGACTACATAAAACTGGCTGCGCCTGAGCCGGAGATTCTTCAGATCATCAGTGAAGAGGCAGAGCGTAGCGGAGCTAGCAAACTCACCTCTCGCCAGATCGATCAACTGATCAAAGCCACACGAGCCGAGCGCAAAAGCGCTAATGCTCCCCCTCGCGTTCCCGTTACGACTTGTACTCGACACGAATAGCGTCGTGTCCGCCGCGTTGAAACGAGGGAGTCTGCAACGGGCGACATTTACGCTTGCGGTTACGAAGCCAGCGCGGCTCTATGTCACCGCTCAAATTCTCGATGAATACTCGGAGGTGTTGGTGCGCCCATGGCTCGGCATCAGCAAGAGAACCCGTCTCCAGATGCTGCAACTCATCAAAAACCGCAGCTATCTTGTGACGCCCACCCAGGCGCATCGAAGTCTGCAGCGATCCTGACGACAATGTCTTTCTTGAGTGTGCTGATGCAGCGCGGGCTGGCTGACTACCTCGTCACCGGCAACCTGAAGCATTTTCCGGCGTTCTGGAAGAGCACGAAGATTGTTACAGCAAGGGAATTTATGGATGTGGTTGCGCCGCATTTGATGGGGTGAGTGTGGGCAGTGTAATGGAAGTTGTGGCGAGGCTGAGGAAGGCAATTCAGTCGCTGCGCCTGCGGCTTCGTTCCGGCCTGCAGCAGCAAGGAAGGGTCTTCGACCCGGTCTAGTGTGGCCCGACTGAAGTCGGGCCCTTCCGGGTTGTGGTGGCGGAGAGGGTGTGGGGGAGTTGAAGAGTTGCATCCCGCTCGTGCGATGAAGCCGCATGAATGGGGCACCCGCACCCGGCTTCTCAAATATGTAATTACTATCTCTAGAGTTAACACTCGACGCTTCAACTTTTGCGCTAAGTGATCTGAAGGCTATAAGATAAAGGGTCATCAAGATCACAAGTTAATACGAGAGGAACGACCAGTGTTAAGATTTAATCCTTTCCGCCCTAATGGGTTTGCACCGAGCACAATCTTCACTGGAAGAATGGAGGAAACATGGGCTCTCGAACAAATGCTATTCAACACCCTAAATCAGAATCCTCAACACTTTATTCTTCACGGCGAACGCGGAATCGGCAAATCCTCATTGCTTCAAATACATCGCATGCTTGCGGTCGGTCAAATCAGTGGGAACAGTGATAAAGCCAATAATTTCTTGGTAGTTACGCTAAATCTAGAGCCCACAGACACACATGAGAGTCTGATCCGCAAATTGGGCCTCTCATTACAGACCACTTGTGCAGCTGCGTCAAAGGGCAATGAGGTCCTAAAAAAATCCCTAGACTTTCTATTACGTTTTGAAGCTGCCGGGGTAAAGCTAAGAGACAAGCCTGCTCGCCAAGTGGTTGACCCATTGTTGGAACTGACAAACGCCTATTGTCAAACAGTCGAAGACATCAAAGGTTTTCGAGATGGCATTTTGGTGATTATCGATGAAGCCGATACCGCGCCCGCAAGCGCCCATCTTGGCGCCACATTGAAAAGTTTGTCCGAGCGTGTTGCGCTCAGTAGTAATAACGTGCTTTGTTTTGGTCTTGCAGGCGTTAGCAACTTGATAAGCACCCTTCGTGAATCGCACGAATCATCACCGCGCCTATTCACCGGCTTCGATTTGAAGCCGTTATCGGAAAGTGAATCTCACGATGTAGTGAAGAAATCGATAGCCGACGCGAATCAAAAAAACCTCCGAGCGACCAAGATACTCCCTGATGCAGAAGATATGATTGTCGCTCTCTCAGAAGGGTATCCGAGCTTTATTCAAGAGTTCGGTTATTTTGCGTTCGATGCTGATGAGGATTTCAAAATCACAGTAGACGACGTGAAAAAGGGCGCATGGCAGGAACACGGAGCTTACGCGCAGTTAGGGATGAAGTACTTTCATCACTTATATAACGGGAAAATCGGCTCAGATGAATATCGCAATGTTCTCCATTTCATGTCGACTCATAGTGATAAATGGGTAAGCAAGGAACAAATACGACAGGGTACCCGGCTAAAAGAAACGACGCTATCTAATGCCATGCAGGCACTTGTTAGTAGGGGCATCGTCAACCGCGACAATAAGAAGGGATATTACCGGCTACCTTCGAAGTCATTTGCTGCTTGGATCAAGGGTGAACTTCAAAAGAAAAATGGTGGAGATACAAACAATACGGCAGATGCTTAGGGATGAAAGTTCTGCTTTACTCGCGCAGCTATGACTTCGCCATCAGGGGTAGATGCGGTTGAGGGTTCTGGCGAAGGGGATGGTTTCGCGGACGTGTTCGAGGCCGCAGATCCAGGCTACGCAGCGTTCGATGCCCATGCCGAAGCCGCTGTGGGGGACGCTGCCGTATTTGCGGAGGTCGAGGTACCACTGGAAGGCGTCCATGGGGAGGTTGTGGGCTTCGATGCGGGACTTGAGGAGATCGTAGCTGTCGACGCGCTGCGAGCCGCCGATGATCTCGCCGTAGCCCTCGGGAGCGAGGACGTCGACGCAGAGGGCCTTGGTGGGATCGAGCGGGTCGGGCTGCATGTAGAAGGCTTTGACCGCGGCGGGGTAGCGGTGGACCATGACGGGCTTGTCGAATTGTGAGGAGATGTAGGTCTCGTCGGGGGAGCCGAAGTCGTCGCCATAGGTGTGTGCGTTTTCGATGAGGCCCTTGGCATGGGCGTCGAGGAGCATCTGGTGTGCGTCTTCATAGGAGAGGCGGGGGAAGCGGCGTCCTCCGGGGCTAAAGCCCGATTTGGAGGCAGACGTATTCAGGGGGCTGAAGCCCCCTGCTCCCTCCGCTTCGCTCGCTTGTCCGGTTGCCATGCTGGAGGCGCTTGAAGAAGACAGTCGAGCTTCGCTCGATACCCCACCCTTCGCAAAAGACGCGAAGGATGGGCCACCCGATTCTGTGGCTGGGGCGAGGATGGCTTCGAGTTTGGTGATGTCCTTGCCGATGACTTTGAGGTCGTTGCGGTGGGACTCGAGGACGCGGGTGACGATGTGGGTGAGGAAGGACTCGGCGAGGTCCATGAGGCCGTCGAGGTCGAGGTAGGTGGCCTCGGGTTCGATCATCCAGAACTCGGTGAGGTGACGGCGGGTTTTGGATTTTTCGGCGCGGAAGGTGGGGCCGAAGCTGTAGACCTTGCCGAGTGCGAGGGCTGTGGCCTCGATGTAGAGCTGGCCGGATTGCGTGAGGTAGGCTTTGTCGTCGCCGAAGTAGTCCATCTCGAAGAGCTCGCTGGTGCCTTCGCAGGCGTTGGGCGTGAGGATGGGCGGGTCGGTGCGGATGAAGTCGTGGGTGTCGAAGTACTCTGCAGCAGCACGCATAATTGCGGCGCGGATGCGGAGGATGGCGGACTGGCGCGGCGTGCGGAGCCAGAGGTGGCGGTGCTCCATGAGGAAGTCGACGCCGGCTTCTTTGAGCTGGATGGGGTAGGGGGTTTCGTCGGGGATGCGCTGGGTGATGGTGAGGCCGGAGACCTGGAGTTCGAAGGTGTCGGGCTGTTTGGGGTGTGCGGCGACGGTGCCGGTGACAATGACGGAGGATTCGAGGGTGAGGTTCTTCAGGGTGTCGAAGAGCTCTTCGGAGACGGCGGCCTTGGGGACGATGCCCTGAATGGTGCCGCTGCCGTCGCGGAAGGTGGGGAAGAGCAGCTTGCCACTGGAGCGCATGTTGTAGAGCCAGCCGCGGACGGTGACGGTCTCTCCGACGTGTTTGCCAATGGTGGCGATGGTGGTGAGTGGGGCGGTGGAGGCGGGAGTTGTTGCGGATGTCGACATGGCGACTATCAGTTTACGCGTGTGCTGTGCGGATGGCTTGTGTTGCAGTGAAGGCGTGGCGTAGGGTCGAAAGTGATATAAGCGGAGGTTTTGGATGTTGGGAAGGATGATGCGGATGGCCGAGGCGGGCGTGGTGCTGGGTGCGGTGATGGTGAGTGGCGCGATGGCGCAGGCGCAGAGTTTTGGGCCCTCGAACCCGTTTTATGCGAAGAGCACGCTGCCGTTTCAGGCTCCGCCGTTCGACAAGATTACGGATGCGGATTATCAGCCTGCGATTGAGGCGGGGATCACGAAGCAGCGCAAGGAGATGGAGGCGATTGCGAATGATCCGGCGGCGCCTACGTTTGAGAACACCGTTGAGGCGATGGAGAAGACAGGGCAACTACTGACACGCGTGACGCTGGTGTTCGATGGGATTACGCAGGCGAATACGGACCCGACTCTGCAGAAGGTGCAGGAGATTGTGACGCCGGAGCGCACGGCGCTGCAGGACGCGATCATGCTGAACACGAAGCTGTTCAAGCGGGTGGAGACGCTGTATGCGAAGCGCGCGACGTTGGGTTTGGATGCGGAGCAGATGCGGTTGCTGGAGGTGGACTACCAGCAGTTTGTGAAGGCTGGGGCGAAGCTGTCGGAGGCGGACAAGGCGAAGCTGAAGAAGCTGAACGAGGAAGAGTCGGTGCTTTCGAATGCGTTTACGAACAAGCTGTTGGCGGCGACGAAGGCCGCTGCGTTTGCGACGGCAGACAAAGCAGCGCTGGCGGGGCTGAGCGATGCCCAGGTGAGCGCAGCGGCCGAGGCGGCGAAGGGGCGTGGGCAGGAGGGGTATGTGATTCCGCTGCAGAACACAACGCAGCAGCCGGACCTGACGTTTATGAGCAATCGCGCGGCGCGGAAGGCGCTGTTTGAGGACTCGTGGACGCGGACGGAGCGCGGGGGTGACAACGATACGCGGTCGACAGTGGCGCGGCTGGCGCAGGTGAGGGCTGAGAAGGCGAAGCTGCTGGGGTATCCGAGCTATGCGGCGTGGGCGCTGCAAGACCAGATGGCGAAGACTCCGGAGGCGGCGCTGAAGTTTATGGATGCGCTGGTGGGGCCGTCGACGGCGAAGGCCGGGAGCGAGCAGGCGGAGATACAGAGAGTGATCGATACGCAGCATGGTGGCTTTACTGTGCAGCCGTGGGACTGGAACTTCTACTCGGAACAGGTGCGGAAGGCGAAGTACGATTTGGATGAGAGCGCGGTGAAGCCTTATTTTGAGCTGCATCGCGTGCTGCAGGATGGTGTGTTTTATGCAGCGCATGAGCTGTATGGGTTGACGTTCAAGGAGCGCAAGGACATCCCGGTGTATCAGCCAGATGTGATGGTGTATGAGGTATTCGACGCGGATGGCAAGCCGCTGGCGCTGTTCTACTTCGACTACTTCAAGCGCGATAACAAGGATGGTGGCGCGTGGATGAGCAACTTTGTGGGGCAGTCGAAGTTGCTGGGGACGCTGCCGGTGATCTACAACGTGGCGAACTTTCAGAAGCCTGTGACGGGGGAGCCTGCGCTGATCAGCTTCGATGATGTGATAACGATGTTCCATGAGTTTGGGCATGGGTTGCATGGGACGTTTGCGGACACGGTGTATCCGAGCCTGTCAGGGACAAACACGCCACGCGACTTTGTGGAGTTTCCGTCGCAGTTCAATGAGCACTGGGCGCTGTATCCGAAGATCTTCAAGAACTATGCGAAGAACTACAAGACCGGAGCGCCGATGCCAGAGGAACTAGTGGCGAAGATCAAGAAGGCTGCGACGTTCGATGAAGGGTACAAGGTGACCGAAGCGCTGGCGGCCGCGGGGCTGGATATGCAGTGGCATCTGCTGCCGGCGGATGCTCCCCTACAGGATGTTGATAAGTTCGAAGCTGCTGCGCTGGAGCGTACGAAGATGAACCTGGCGGCTGTGCCACCACGGTACCGGTCGAGCTACTTTCTACACATCTGGGCGAATGGGTACGCGGCGGGATATTACGCGTATGACTGGACGCAGATGCTGGACGATGCGGCGTACCAATGGTTCGAGGACCACGGCGGGTTGACGCGCGAGAACGGAGACCGCTTCCGCAGGATGGTGCTGTCGCGTGGTAACACTGAGGACCTGGACACCCTGTACGAACGGTGGCTGGGCGGAAAGCCGAGCGTGGCACCGATGCTGAAGGACCTGGGGTTGACACAATGAGGCTCTTGTTCAGGCATCTTCTGCGCGGTGTTGTGGTGTGGACGATGGTTGTTGGAAGCTGCTCGCTTTCGGCGCAGGTTACGGCGTTTGAGGCGGCGACTGTTCGGGCTTGTCCGCCGAGTGCCGACCCTGCTACGGGTTCATGGGGTCCTCCAGGGCATGACCGGTTTGTGGCGAACCACGTGACGCTGGAGCGGCTGGTGATGATCGCCTATGGTGTGGATGCGAGCCAGGTTGCGAATGAGCCTGGCTGGTTTAGTGCGAACCTCTACGACGTAAATGCCAAGGCGCAGGACGGAGCAAAGCTTACCGGCGATGAGATCAAGACGTGTCTACAGGGGTTGCTGCACGAGCGCTTTCATCTGGAGGCGCATGCAGAGATGCGTAAGCAGCGCGGTTATGCGCTGGTGGTCGCCAAAGGTGGTCCAAAGCTGACGCCGACGAAAGGCGAGCATTGGCCGGGGTTTCGGATCGATGTCGAGGGCGGCAATATGAAGGGTTCGAACTGGACGATGCCGTATCTGGCGCGGATGTTGACCAAGCCAGCGGGTTTTCCGGTAGTCGATCAGACCGGGATTTCGGGAAGCTACGATGTGAGCTTTGTGTTTGCAGCTGATCCAGATGCAGACGCTTCGTTGCCATCGCTTACGGTGGCGATACACAAAGCACTTGGGCTGGAGCTTAAGCCGGGGCGTGTTCCGGTGCAGACGATCGTGATCGATTCGGTGGACAAGATGCCGGTTGAGAACTGAGAGGAGGCATGACCTCCGGGGCTGAAGCCCCTTCGTCTTAGTAGTAGTTCTATGAGACCCGACGCTAAAGCGTCGGGCTACCAGTTCGTGCCAGCGCCTTCTACAAGCCGAGGTGCTGGAAGGCGGCAGCGGACTGCTTAGCGACGTCCGCAGGGTCTTCGCCGAATTCGTGGGCCAGCTCGAGGTTGGCGATGGTGTCGGGCGGCAGGGTTGCGAGAGCGCGCCGGACGAAGGTCCAGTCGATGGAGCCGCTAACGGACTGAAGGTGCGGCCAGATGTGTTCGTCGCGGACGCCGTTGTTGTCGTGGATGTCGAGGGTGGCTACCCTGGCTGCGACCGGGGCGAAGGCCGCGAAGGCCAGTTCGAGGGCGGAAGTCGCAGGCTTGTCGCGGGTTTCTGGTACTGACTGGCCGAGGTGGGCGTGGCCGAGGTCGAAGGCGAAGCCGATGGTATTGAAGTGGCCGATGTTGGCTATCTCTATGAGGTGCGCGGGCGTGGCGACGTCGTTGGTGAGGTTTTCGAGCAGGAGCTTGATGCCGAGTGGGCCGGCGAAGGCCTTGAGGTGCTCGATGGCGGTGAGGGAGTCATCGAGAGCCCGGGTGTCCCACTGGTCGTCCTTGAGGCCGAGGTGGAGGGTACAGGTGGTGAAGGGAACCTGCTCGGCGGACTCGAGGGCTCGCTTGACCTCGTCCATGGACTCGATGCGGGTGGACTTGTTGGTGCTGATGAGGTTGAGGGTTGGCGCGGTGTGGCGGGTCCAGTGGGTCTCGTCGGCGAAGAGGGGCATGTGGAGCGCGGCGGCGACGTTGCTGGAGCGGAACCAGTTGGCGAGCTCCTGGGTAGCGGCGCGGTCGGTGTAGTCGAAGTGGTGGCGCGCGGCGAAGACCTCGATGGCAGAGGCACCGCCGCGGACGAGCGTGTCGAGCAGAGCGGGGGTGAGACGCTGCTGGAGGAAGACGTGAGTTGCTATGCCGGGACGCATCCTTTCAAGCTATCCCAAACGTGTGCGAATGGCTGTGAATCGGAGGTGGAAAGCGTGCGAACAACGGCGTGGGTGGGGCTACCCCTCCCCCCGGATACTTTTTGATCGAAGATCCTGAAAAGATGGCGGTTATGGGTGGACTTGTGAAGGTCTGATCCCCAGTCCTTTCATCCTTGTCGGAGCGATGGGTGCGGACCTTTTTCCTAGTTCCATTATAGGTGTTGAGAGGGGTAGAAGATGTAGCTCGATGTCGTTTGAATTGTGTGGGTTATGGGTGTTAGGGGTTGACAGGTACCCAGCTTGCATAAGAACACGATTTCCAAAGTGAGGAGCGATGAATGGCGTCAATCTTCGTGGTGCTTCCGTGCAAGATATAGGGTCTCTCCACTGCGCTTCGCTCCGGTCGAGATGACACAGTAAGTATGGGAGGGGCATTTTCTGCAAGGCCAGCGTAGGGGTAATTGGGTGGTTCCTGCATGCGAAGAGTGAGACCACCTAAAATCTCAGGCAAGGTGATGGAGCGTATGCGACTGGTTTTGAGTGCGGTGCTGGTGCTGGCGGTGCAGAGTGGTGCGATGGTGGGGCAGCGGAGCGCGGTATCGCAGACCGCAGGGCCGGAGACGGCGGAGGTGAGGAAGATCGCCTCGCTACAGGCGAAGGTGGATGACTTTGCGGGTCTGGCGCGGTATCGGGCGGCGGATGCGGAGCTGGCGCCGATGGAGAAGGGGCGTGTGGTGTTCTATGGGGACTCGATTACAGATGCGTGGGTGCGGAACGGCGGGAAGTTCTTTCCGGGCAAGCCGTATGTGAACCGCGGGATCAGCGGGCAGACGACGCCGCAGATGCTGATCCGGATGCGGCAGGATGTGATCGACCTGCACCCGGATGCGGTGGTGATCCTGGCGGGGACGAACGATATTGCGGGGAACACAGGGCCTTCTACGCTGGGGATGATCGAAGACAACCTGATGTCGATGACGGAGCTGGCGAAGGCGAACCATATCCGCGTGGTGCTGGCGTCGGTGCTGCCGACGGCGGACTATCCGTGGCATCGAGGGCAAAATCCGGCGCCGAAGATACGGGAGCTGAATGCGTGGATCGCGGAGTATTGCATGCAGAAGAAGATGACGTACCTGGATTACTACTCGGCGATGGCGGATGCGAACGGCGGGATGAAGCCGGGGATCAGCATTGATGGCGTGCATCCGAATGCGGAGGGGTACGCGATTATGGAGCCGCTGGCGGAGAAAGCGCTGGGGAAGAAGTAGTCGCTGGCGGCTGAGGAAGGTTCAGGAATTGGCGAGAGTTCGGTGACGACAATACCGTTTATCAGGACTAATTCTCAACGAGTAGATGGCCTTCTTAACCCTCGTCAACAAGTTCAGATTCGCCTCCCGTTGAGAGGCAGGCGCTCGCATCTCAGACAATGGCCTACCGATTCGCGAGAAAATTTGGCCAGTCGGCTTTTCGTCTATTCAGTGTCAACAATTCCCTGATTTCCACTTAGCGAAAGCAGCAATGTGGTGTAATGTGGTGCGGTAGGCCGGAAAGGGAATCGTGGCACGCAAATCTAGTAGCGAACCTTCTACGCGAACATCCGTGACGTTATCCTCTCAGGTGTATTCGTCACTTGAGAGCATCGCGAAGCAGAAGAAGGTTTCAGTGGCTTGGGTAATCAGGGATGCGGCAGAAAGATACGTTGCTGAACAATGGCCACTTTTTGCGGGGGCGAGTCATGAATAGGAGCAACAAAGTGATTCCCATTTTCCCACTTTCGCCAGTCGGCGAAGACTTGCTCAACGTTGCAGCCGGTCGCAGATTTGGGACAATTCTCGCAGATCCGCCGTGGCAATTTCAAAATCGGACAGGCAAGGTCGCGCCCGAACACAAGCGCCTTTCCCGATATGGCACGATGACGCTCGAAGAGATCAAAGATCTCCCCGTCGCTCCGATTGCCACGGATACCGCTCATCTCTACCTCTGGGTTCCCAACGCTCTGCTCCCCGAAGGCCTGGAAGTGATGCGAGCCTGGGGATTCCAGTACAAAAGCAATCTGGTGTGGCACAAGATCCGCAAAGACGGCGGGTCGGATGGACGTGGGGTTGGGTTCTACTTCCGGAATGTAACGGAACTTATTCTGTTCGGCGTGCGTGGAAAGAACGCACGCACACTGCAGCCTGGACGCACGCAGGTTAACTATCTGAGCAGTCGGAAGCGAGAGCATTCCCGCAAGCCAGACGAGCAATACGATCTCATCGAAGCCTGTAGTCCAGGACCCTTCCTCGAGTTGTTTGCTCGTGGTGATCGCAAGAAATGGGTAGGTTGGGGAAACCAAGCAGACGATTCATATGAGCCGAGTTGGAAGACCTACTCCAACCACTCGCGCTCCGTAGTTGCTGCTGCGGGAGATTAGCCTGCTGTATACGCTTGCTGGTTCCATGTTTCAGGTGTGGCAGCGACAATAAGCAGAGGACAGGTTCCCATGACGCCTCGGCGAACGCGAAGCGCGGCCTTTTCTAGATTGGTTGTTGTGGATGTTGCAAGATCAATGGGCAACTTTCGGTTTCGTTGCGCCTCTGGCAGCGCTTGCTGATACTCACGCCATAACCGTTCTGCAAGCTCCTTGAGCCTGACCCTATCCTGCGTGATCAGAACAGCAGCAGAAATTACGCCCGCCTCATGCCAAGCACGATAGGCTGACAAGTCTCTGTCCAAGTTGCCGTCTTTGGCATTCCACTCAACATCAAGCGCGACACGCCCCTTGAAGTTGTCAACAAGATAACCTTCTTGATATACCGCAGCCAGCTCTTCAACAGTTTCATTCGCTTTATTCTTCAGAATTCCCTTTGTAGAAAGGTCTACTCGGGTCTCTCGCCAGCCTCGTTCACCGAACATGCCGTCAATCTGTTTTGCAATATCGCCGCGATTTCCACCTGCAACCAACCACCGGGACGGATCAAGGTGGAATGAACCCAAGATGGAGGCGATGTCGGCCCATTCTGTGGGGCATACAGAACGAAGTACTGCAGCGGCAGAACTAGTTTCAAGAAATGCCCACCGTGCTCGTATTGCAGGATCAAGGACTAGAGGGTCATCATATGTGGCTGTTTCAAACATGCCCGTAGTCTAAATGCACTCAGAGTAGGGTTGTGTACTTTTGGAAGACATGGAGTCTTCTATCCCGGTTGGCCAATTGATAGAGACTCTCCTATAAGTCCCTACAAGTCGGCATGTCGGTAGCAGGAGAGAGTGTCCCAATGAGGTTAAGCGGATAGGCAGGCACGGTCCCAAACACCTTGCAGCATTCCGGGAACCCAAAGGTTGGCTGGGCATCGGCTCCAGCTGTCCTCCATAAAGACGAGAGACCGGCCTTCGGGCTGTTGGGCAGCCTCTCCGATGGAGAGCACGAACAAGGAGTGCCGGGAGTAGGGACAATCACCCAACTGTCCTGCGGCAGTGGCTTGACGATAGACACTGACAGGTGCAAACAGGCATTGTTCCGCCGCTGCCTCTGCCGACAAACTCGATCTGAGCTCAACGTTCGAGTAAAGATCCCTCATGTGGCGAAGGCTCTTTACAACATTGTGTACAGCGATGCCGATGGCGTTTACTGCGGAAAGATCCTCGTTCACCAAGCCGGCAAGCAAACGCTTCGCACGTCTGACTTTGCCGCCGACAAACCACCACAGCATCAGAGGGAAATTCTTCGACCGCGGGGCCGACACAAGGGTCTTTGCGGCATTCCAGCTTTCCTCCGTTGCTACGAACCTGCTGGAGAACAGTTGCCCTAATAGCTGCTGAACGAGGATGCCTAACTGGGCATCGGAGCCAACGCCTCTGACCCAGTCTGCCAAGGGTTCCAGTTCGGCGGGGCCACTCTTGATAGCGGCTGCTTTTTCGGTCAGGGTGTTCCACAGTTCCTGCTGTCTGGATACGCGTTGTGCGTCCTCCCGCGGCATCATCGTTGGGAAACGATGTCTACCAAACGACAGCACCTCAAGAGACCGTTTCAGTAGCAGCCAGTTGATGGGGCATGTGGGTGTTTCAAACTTGCGATCGAGGTGGGGGTCGCGAGCCAGAGCCTTGATCTCATTGGCATCGCTGACTTCGAACAGATCGATAAGCCCCGGGATTCTTCGTCTCTTCATAGATTCTCCTGCGCTTGCAGTGACTGACTGCTTCTGCACACGGCGTACGGATGCGCGATCAGTAGCCGGCGGCTTTGCCGAAGTCTTTGCGGTGGTCGTGGCCGCCCATCAACATGCCGTGCTTTTCGCCGGGGCTTTGTGGGGGTCTACGGCGATGAGCTCGCTGTCTCCCCAGACGCCGGGGGCCTTTTCGTCGAACTCGCTTTGCTGCATCGTCTTGTATCCCGTTGCTTTGAGCGCGGCGACGGTGGTGGGGTCGAAGAACTTGTCGAATTGCAGGATGTCGGGCAGGTACTGGTGGTGGAAGCGCGGGGCATCGGCGGCCTGCTGGATGTTGAGGCCGTTGTCGACGACGGAGATGAGGTCGTTGGCGACGGTGGTGATGATGGTGGAGCCGCCGGGGGTGCCGAGCACGAGGCGCAGCTGGCCGGGGCGTTTGAAGAAGAGGAAGTGGTGGTCGGGCTCGCTGACGATGGTGGGGGTCATGGAGCTGAGCGGGCGCTTGCCGGGGGCAATGGCGTTGGCGGGGCCTTGAATGAGGCCGAAGCCGTTGGGGACGCCGACCTTGCTGGTGAAGTCGTCCATCTCGTCGTTGAGGAGGAAGCCGAGGGGGCCGATGGTGACGCCGGAGCCGAAGTAGAAATTGAGGGTGTAGGTGCTGGAGACGGCGTTGCCGTCGGCGTCGACGACGGAGAAGTGCGTGGTCTCGTTGGACTCGTGCGCGATGGGGGCGAGGTCGGGCGCGGGAGGCATGAAGCCTGCGGGGCGGACGAGTGTGGCGCTAGGCGAGGGCTTGATGGGGTCGATGGTAGTGCGCCAGGCGGCGGCGTAGGCGGGGTTGGCCATCTGCTTGAGCGGCATGTGGGGGTTGAAGTCGGGGTCGCCGAGGTAGTCGGAACGGTCCATGTAGGCGCGGCGGAAGGCTTCGGTGATGTAGTGGATCTGCGCGGGGCTGCGGTCGGGGCCGAGTTTCGGGAGGTCGTAGCCGCCGAGGATGTTGAGGATTTCGAGGAGGACGATGCCGCCGGAGCTGGGCGGCGGCGAGGTGAGGACCTCAAGACCGTGGTAGTGGCCGACGAGCGGGGTGCGCTCCTTGCACTGGTAGCTGGCTAGGTCCTGGGCGGTGATGAGGCCGCCGTTGGCCTTCTCGAAGTCGGCGATCTGCTGGGCCATTTTGCCGCGGTAGAAGTCGTCGGGGTCGGCGGCGATGCGTTCGAGGGTGCTGGCGAGCTCGGGCTGCTTGAAGGTCTCGCCGGGTTTGTAGAAGTCGCCGTCGCGCTGGAAGATGCGACGTGAATCGGCGTAGGGGGTCATCTGCGAGGAGTGGAGCAGCTGGGCGACTTCGGGGTCGAGGACGAAGCCCTCGCGGGCGTAGCGGATGGCGGGGGCCATGACCTTGGCAAGACCGAGGCGGCCGTAGTGCTTCTCGGCGAAGGTGAGGCCTGCGACGGTGCCGGGAACCCCGGAGGCTGCTTCGCCGCGGGTGGATTTGTGCGGGATGATGTTGCCTTTGGCGTCGAGGTACATGTCGCGCGTGGCAGCGGCGGGGGCCTTTTCGCGGTAGTCGAGGAAGCGGGGTTTGCCGCCGGCGAGCTTGCGGGAGGCGGGGCGGATGAGCATGAAGCCTCCGCCGCCGATGTTGCCGGCGTTGGGGTAGACGACGGCGAGGGCGAAGCCGACGGCTACAGCCGCGTCGACGGCGTTGCCGCCTTCCTTGAGGACTTCGACGCCGGCGTCGGTGGCGTAGTGGTCGATGGTGACGACCATAGCGTGCGGGGCGGTAATGGGGGTCTCAGAGAGATAGGCAGGCTGGGGAGCGGGTGACTGCGCGATGCCGTTGAGGGAGCTGGATGCGAGAAAAGAGAGACCAACGACTGCGGAGAGCCACTGCTTCATGCGTCACCTCGTGCGGAGATGACTCATGATAACGGGTTTGCAACAGGTGCTCTACGCAGGCGCGGCTTAGACCCAGAGGATGGGTTGGCGGATGGGGTAGTTGCGGATTACCTCGGGGTCGGTGGGGTCGGGGTCGAGGCGCTTCCAGAGAGCGAGGTAGTTGGCTTTGTCGCAGGCGAGGCCGCAGAAGAGCAGGCCGGGGGAGCGGACGGGCCAGCTGTCCCAGTGCTGGACGTCGTGCGGGTAAGGCCAGGTGGACTTGTCGGCGAGGTAGGGTTCGAGGAAGGCGGCGGCCTGGCAGACGCTCTGGCCGGTGGGCAGGGTGTAGCGGATGAGTGCGCCGGGGTCGACGGTGGCGGGAGTGGCTTCGACCGGAGCGGCGTTGGCGGGGCCGGTGTAGCTGAGATGCTTTTCGTCGAGAGAGCTGAGAGACCAGCAGAGGGTGGATGCGGCGTCGAAATTGAAGATGGAGTAGCCGTAGGGTTTGGTGCGGGCGAGCTCGCGGGGGAAGCCGCCGTTGGGGGCCATCTGGCCGGGGAGCTGGATGTTGATGAAGCGGTCGCGGACCTCGGCTCGGGTGTCCTCGTCGTTGAGGAGGCGGGCGAACTCGGCGGCCTGGAGGCCCCAGCAGATGCCGTGGTTATTGGTGGCGTCGCGCTCCTTGATGCCGAAGGCGCTGGTCTTCATCCAGCCGAGGTACTCGTGGAACCAGGCGAGGAGTGGGGTCCATTGCATGGGTGGGAGGTAGTCGCTGAGGATGGCGGCTGAACGGGCGACTTCGACGAGGTGGAGGGTGTCGATGATGCCGTAGGAACGGCCTGTGGGGCCGTTGTGGAAGCCCTGTGAGTATTGCAGGTTGGGGTTCATCCGCGTGGCCGGAGTGACGAACCAGGCGAGCAGGTGGGCGGCTGCGGCTTTGACGTACTGCTCCTGCCGGGTGAGACGCCAGGCGGCGGTAAGGGAGGGGACGCACTGGCTGAGACGGATGAGCGCGCGGCGGTGGTCCTGGAAGTTGGCGGGGTTGCTCTTGCCGTCGATCTCTTTGTAGGGGCCGGTGGGGTTTGCGGGGTTGGGCCAGAAGTAGTCGGCCTCGGAGAAGTAGTCGTGGATGGTGCCGGGGCTCTTGGGGGTAGGGAAGCTGGTGATGGTCTGCGGGGGCTGGTTGAGCCAGTAGCCGGCGTGGCGGAGTATGCGGTCGTGATCGGCAGCGGCGACCATGGCGTAGGCGTCCGCGAGGGCGCTTTTGGCTGGCTGTGCGAATGTGGATCGCGCAGCTAGGGCTGCGGCTGTGGAAATTGTGAGAAAGCGGCGGCGGTCTATGTTCTGTGAGGGGTTGGGCATTATCACTCGTTTCCCAATCATCTTACGGTGAGACGATAGAAAGTTGGGGATGCCGGCATAGAATCGGCAAGACGAAATGGCGAGCAATAACCTGATCCTGCGCTGGTGGCGACAACTGCGGTTCGATGTACCGCGTATGCGCGAGCATGCGCCATCGCGAGGACGGGTGGGTGTTGTGGTGCTGTCGATTGCGACGGTTGCCGGGGTGGTGGTGCTGATCTTCGGGCCGATGGGGTGGTTTGAGCATCGATATGGAGGAGGCTGGTGGGGGATTGGCACAGTGGTATTGATGTATGCGCTGGCGCTAACTGTAAGGCGCTGGATGAAGCGACGCAATGAGACGACGACGCTGAGCCTGGCGCGGGCAACGGCTCCCAGCCAGCGCGAAGGCATGCTGGCACGACGGAAGATTGTGGCGACGATGGTGAGCCGCGCGGCACGTGAGGTGGGACTCCATGCTGGCGTGGCAACGGATGCTCCGGTGGGAGCGGTGCGTGCGGCGCAGTTGCAGCGGCTTCGCGCGGAAGGGCTGTGGGAGAGTGTGCCGACGAGCCTGCAGGCGATGCTGGCTGCCCCGGAGGGGTCCTGGAACACGGAGACAACTGGGCGAGTGCTGGTGCACCTGGAGGTGATTGTGGTACTGAACTGGATACTGAAAGAGAGCTATGAACTGCCGAGTTTGAGCCGCGGCGGGGCCGTCGATGGCGAGATGCTACGTGAGGCGTTGATCGGCAAGGCCGATAGGGGGAGCTATCTGCGGACGGAGGCGGAGATAGCACGGCAGGAAGGGCCGACGCGGGTGTACCTGGCGCGGCTGCAGAATGAGTTGGTGAAGCGTGGGGCGACAGAGGGGGAGGTGGATGAAGAGATGGAGAAATATGCCGGTCAGTACATGATGTATGCGGCGTCGGTTGGAGAGGCGGAAGTTGTGGCGGAGGACCTGCCGCTGAAGGGTGGGCTGATTCGGGACGCGCCGACGGCGGACCTGCTGCATTTGCGGGGAGTGGCGGCAGTGCGGATGGTGACCCTTGCGGCCACGAGGGATGTGCTGATGGGATTGGGGTTAGAACGGATGGATGAGGTTGTGGAGGGAATCATTGATGTAAACACACTCATATTTTATGCAACCATTTAACTCACTATGCGTCCAAAGTAGCGTGAGTCAGTCTTCAAGGCTGATTCGCAACGCGATTTCTATGGAGAAGGATGGAGATAGACGTTATGAGTATCACGCGATTCGTGCCCTTTCGTAGTGGGTTGAGTGACGTGGCCGTGTTGCAGAACCGGCTGAACTCGATCTTCCAAGAGTTCGCCCGCCCGGGCGGGGATGTCTCGGAGGGATCGGAGATACTGGCGATGGGGCACTTTGTGCCGGCCGTGGATGTCTATGAAGATGCACAGAAACTGGTGCTGAAGCTGGAGATTCCGGGGATTCGTCGTGAGGACCTGGACATTCGTGTCGAGGGGCGTGCGCTCACGGTGAAGGGCGAGCGAAAGTTCGAGTCGGAAGAGAAGGAAGAGAACTTTCACCGGATCGAGCGCCGTTACGGAAGCTTTGTGCGCAGCTTTACGCTGCCTCCCTCGGTGAACACGGATGAGGTGTCGGCGACGGCGACTGACGGTGTGCTGACAGTAAGCTTGGCTAAGAAACCAGAGGCGAAGCCGAAGCAGATCGAAGTGAAGGTTGGCGAGGCCCCTAAGCAGGTGGAAGCTGCCGCGAAGGCGTAAGAGACCGCTGTTCGAGCGAGACAGCGGGTGTTGGGCGAGGCGAAGCTGCTGCCTCGCCCATTTCTTTTGGTGGCCCTTAGTCCTGAGGCGGCCCGTCGAGGTTGGCGTCGGCGACGGAGATGTAGCCTCCAGTGGGATTTTTGGTGAGGGTGGGTGCGAAGGTGCCGAGGTATTGGCGTGTCCACCAGATATGTTGGGTGCGCTTTTGCTCGGGTGTGCTGAACCAGTATTGCCAGAGGACGGCGCGGATGTAGCGGGGTGGATGGCCTGCAAAGGGGTTGCCGGCGAAGAGCGTGAGGACGGTGGGGTCGTTGTCGAGGAGGCGGAGCTCGGTGAGTGGGACGATGGGGGACTGCTGCCAGGGTTGGAGCGAGGCGAACCAGAGGTTCCAGTCGAAGCGGGGCTGGTAGGGGGCGTAGATGCGGGGGCATGCGTGGACGTCCTGCGGTTTGTAGAGGAAGGGATAAGGGGTCCAGGTCTGGCCGTCGTTGGAGCCCTGGAACTCGATCTCGTAGCGGTGTGGGGTCATTGTGGCGAAGAGGCCGTAGTCGTTGGCGATGCGGAAGGGTTCGAGCGCCGCGGTGGGGGATTGAGGGAGTGGGGATGCCGACCAGAGGGTGGCGATGAGGCCGGCGAAGGTGACGTAGGCGATCCAGGTGAGGAGGACGGTGGTGATCGCGAGGCGGATGGCGCTGAGGTGGCGGCCGAGGCTGGGGCCGTTTGACTCAGGTTCAGTGGCGGGGGCAAATGCAGGTCTCTCTGCTGCGGCGCTGCGCGCCTCCGGTCGAGATGACACATCTTTGGCGGGGGCCTCTTCAGCAGCGGGGAGGATGGTGACGGTTGGGGTACTCGCCGGTGAGTTGAGGCCGGAGCGGAAGCGTTGGGGGACGAAGCGGAGGAGAGTGGCGTCGTCAAGGAGGAGGATGGCGAGGATGAGGACGAGGTAGTTGAGGAAGGCGTAGTTGGCGGTGGCGATGACGCCGATCTGCCAGGCGGTGACGATGAGGAAGCAGGCTAGACGCCAGCCGCGACGTGGGATGAAGGCCATCCAGATGAGGATGAGCTCCATGAAGAGGGTTACGCCGGCGGTTCCGCGCTGGAACCAGTGGGGAAGGTGCTGGAGGTACCAGCCGATCCAGGTGGGGAGCGGGCCGTTTTGGTAGTACTCGTACATGGCGGTGAGGTTGCGCCAGGTGGGGTCGCCGGAGGTGAGTTTGACGACGCCGGATTCGAAGTAGATGCGGAACCACTCCCAGAGCAGAAGGAAGAGGGCGGCGCGGGAGGCGAGAGAGCGGCGGGCCCAGCCGGGGAAGAGGCCGTTGGGTGCGACGAAGAGGGCGAGAAAGCCGGCTTCGAGGAGCATGCCGTCGGACTGGTACATGGAGAAGTCCTGCGCGGTGGTGACGAAGGATAGGAAGCAGAGCCAGCAGACGAGCAGCGCGGTGCGCGGTAGGATGTTGGCGACGACCAGTAGGGATGCGATGAGGCCTGTCCAGATGAGGCCCGTGAGCATGGCGTCGGAGGGATGGAGCCAGAGGAGAGATGGTGCGTACCAAAGGCGGATTGGGCCGAGCTGATGGAGCCTCGCGAAGTATTGGGCGGCGGGGAGGATGCCCTGGGAGCCGATGAGGCCTTTGACCTGGAAGACGAGAGCGAAGAAGGCGGAGAAGTAGATGAGGCCGAGGGCGCGGAGGAAGAGCCAGCGGGAGATGAGGCGGTCGGCGGGGCCATGGTCGCGGTCGAATAGCCAGTTGAGGGGCCGGGATGGAGTGATGGAGGTCACGGACGGCTGGGAATTTGGATGCAAAGATGGGTTTCGATGGAATATGAGTGTAACTCGCTAAGGTTTTGCATCCCTGCGATACGGGGTTGCGTCTAAATATCAACGAGTTTTGTAGAGCGAGGTATTGGTGATGGCGATTAAGTGGGACAAATTTACGGTGAAGTCGCAGGAGGCGCTGCAGGTGGCGCAGGGGAGTGCCGCGGAGAACGGCAATCCTGAGGTGTTGCCGCTGCATTTGATGGCGGCGCTGCTTGAGGACAAGGAAGGCGTCGTGCTGCCGGTGCTGGAGAAGGTTGGGGTTCCGGTGCAGCAGCTTTTGGCAACGGTGAATGCGGCGATTGCAAAGCTGCCGAAGGTGCAGGGCGCGAGTGCGCAGCCGACGGTTGGGCAGGCGTTGACGAAGGTGCTGGACGGTGCGTTCAAGGAGGCTGAGACCTTCAAGGACGACTATGTGTCGACCGAGCATCTGTTGCTGTCGCTGGCGAAGCAGAAGGGTGAGCCGGTTCAGTTGGCGCTTGCGGCGCTGGGTGCCGACCATGCGGCGATCTTGAAGGCGCTGCAGGCGGTGCGCGGGTCGCAGCGGGTGACGGACCAGAACCCCGAGGGTAAGTTTCAGGCCTTGGAGAAGTATGCGAAGGACCTGACGGAGCAGGCGCGGCGCGGCAAGCTGGACCCGGTGATCGGACGCGATGAGGAGATCCGTCGCGTGATTCAGGTACTGAGCCGGAGGACGAAGAACAATCCGGTGCTGATTGGCGAGCCTGGCGTTGGAAAAACAGCCATCGTTGAGGGCCTTGCCCGTCGCATCTTTATGGGCGATGTGCCGGAGATTCTGCGGGACAAGCGGGTGATCTCGCTGGACCTGGGATCGATGCTTGCCGGGGCGAAGTTCCGAGGGGAATTTGAGGAACGGCTGAAGGCTGTGCTGAAGGAGATCGACGAGTCGAATGGGCAGATCATTCTGTTCATCGATGAGCTGCACACACTGGTAGGCGCCGGTGCTGCGGAAGGTGCTATCGACGCGAGCAACATGCTGAAACCGGCATTGGCTCGCGGCGAGTTGCGTGCCATTGGTGCAACCACACTGAATGAGTATCGCAAGTACATCGAGAAAGACGCGGCGCTGGAGCGGCGGTTCCAGATTGTGTTTGTCGGCGAGCCGAATGTCGAGGACACGATCGCGATTCTGCGCGGGCTGAGGGAGCGGTATGAGACGCACCACAAGGTGCGGATCAAGGACTCGGCGATTGTGGCGGCGGCGGAGTTGTCGCATCGGTATATCTCGGACAGATTTTTGCCGGACAAGGCGATTGATCTGGTGGATGAGGCTGCCGCTGCGCTGGCGATCCAGATTGGGTCGGTGCCGGTGGAGATTGACGATCTTGAGCGGCGTGCTACGTCGCTGGAGATTGAGAAGGCCGCGCTGAGCCGCGAGAGCGATGTGAACTCGAAGGAGCGGCTGGTTGAGGTGGAGCGTGAGTTGGCCGAGGTGCGTGAAGAGGCGGCTGGTCTGCGTGCGCGGTGGCAGAAGGAGCGCGGTGCGATCGGCGAGATTGCTGCGCTGAAGGAGAAGCTGGAGCAGCTGCGGTTTGCGATGCAGGAGGCGACTCGGAAGGGCGATCTGCAGCGCGCGGCAGAGCTGCAGTATGGCGAGATTCCGAAGGCAGAGCGCGAGCTTGCTGCGCTGACGGCGACGCAGGATGCCGGTGTGGCGGATGCCAAGGCCGGCGATGCGGCGTCGCGGCTGTTGAAGGAAGAGGTCGATGAGGAGGATGTTGCGAAGATCGTCTCCAAGTGGACCGGGATTCCAGTGTCGAAGATGCTCGAGGGCGAGGTGCAGAAGCTGACGCAGATGGAGCAGCGTCTGCGGGAGCGCGTGGTTGGACAGGATGAAGCGCTGACTGCCGTTGCGAATGCGATTCGACGTTCGCGTGCGGGGCTGGCTGATCCGAAGCGTCCGATTGGCTCGTTTATCTTCCTGGGGCCGACGGGTGTAGGCAAGACGGAGACGGCGCGTGCGCTGGCGGAGTTCCTGTTTGATGACGAGCAGGCGATGGTGCGCATCGACATGAGCGAGTACATGGAGAAGCATGCCGTCGCGCGGTTGATTGGAGCGCCTCCGGGCTATGTCGGGTTCGATGAAGGCGGACAGTTGACGGAGGCGATCCGGCGCAGGCCGTATGCGGTGGTGCTGTTCGACGAGATCGAGAAGGCGCATCCGGATGTGTTCAATGTGCTGCTGCAGGTGCTGGACGATGGGCGATTGACGGATTCGAAGGGACGCACCGTGGACTTCAAGAACACGGTGCTGATTATGACGTCGAACATTGGTGCGAGTGCGCTGACGACGGCATGGGCCGAGGGCGAAGAGGGCTTCGAAGACGCGAAGGCGCGCGTACTGGAGGAGCTGCGCAAGCACTTCCGGCCGGAGTTCCTGAACCGCGTGGACGATATCGTCGTGTTCCATCCGCTGGCGGAGAGCCAACTGACGCACATCGTCGATCTGCGGTTGAAGGACCTGCAGGCGATGCTAGTGGACCGCAAGATCGTGCTAGAGCTGACGGATGCGGCGCGGGCGGCGATCTTCAAGGCCGGGTATGACCGGGCCTATGGAGCGCGGCCGTTGAAGCGCGCGATCCAGCGGCTGGTGCAGGACCCGCTGGCGATGAAGATCCTGGACGGCAGTGTGCTGCATGGCGATACGGTGAAGATCGATGCGGAGAAGGGCGCGCTGCAGTTTGTGGTGACGAACCGCGAGGTGGGTGCGTAAGCTGCACTGAAGTTTGCACGCAAATAGAGGCCGGAGATGAAAGTCTCCGGCCTTGCTGTTTCTGGAGGCACTGTGTCTATGCGATAAGCTGACAGAGGCCTCTGCGGGAGCTGGCTGAGTAAGGTTGCGGCGCGGAGGCAAGGAGACGATGGGCAAGCGGGCGATCATTATCGGAGCGGGGCCGGCGGGGCTGACGGCGGCGCTGGAGTTTCTGCGGAAGACGGATGTGAAGCCTGTGGTGCTGGAGGCGTCGCAGGAGATTGGTGGGATCTCGCGGACGATTCGGTATAAGGGCAACCGGATGGATATCGGCGGACACCGGTTTTTTTCCAAGAGCGATCGCGTGATGCAGTGGTGGATGGACCTGATGCCTCCGGAGGATGCAGCGGCGGAGATCAGCTATCAGGGCAAGCAGAGAGTGGTCGCGGTGCCGGCGCATCTGCCTGAGGAGCCTCCGCTGCGCGGGCTGGGGCCGCTGCATCATGAGCCTCCGATGGAAGAGGACCTGCTGGATGAGGAAGAAGAGATGGTTCCGGATGAAGAGGTCGTCGCGGTGGTGACGACGCATGAGCCAGAAAGTGCCGACCTAGTGATGCTGGTGCGGCCGCGGAAGAGCCGCATCTACTATCTGCGGAAGTTCTTCGACTACCCGATCAAACTGAGCCGCAGCACGATTGAGAACCTTGGGCCGGCGCGGATGACGAAGATCGGTGTGAGTTATGTGATGAGCCGTGTGCGGCCGATTGAAGAAGAAAAGAGCCTTGAGGATTTTCTGATCAACCGGTTTGGGCGCGAGCTGTACCTGACGTTCTTCAAGAGCTATACGGAGAAGGTTTGGGGGACGCCGTGCGACAAGATCTCGGCGGAGTGGGGAGCGCAGAGGATCAAGGGGTTGTCGCTGACGACGGCGCTGAAGCACTTTGTGAAGAAGGCGCTCACTGCGGCTCCGAAGGATGTTGATGGCAAGAAGGACATTACGCAGAAAGGAACAGACACGTCTCTGATTGAGCGGTTTCTGTATCCGAAGTTTGGACCGGGGCAGCTGTGGGAGCATGTTGCGGACCAGGTTGTTGCACTGGGTGGCGACATCCGGATGGGGTGGAAGGTGGTTGGCATCCTGACAGAGAACGGGCGCGTGGTGGGTGTTGAGGCGGTGAGCGAAAGCGGCGAACGGCAGCAGATTGAGGGAGATTATTTTCTTTCGACGATGCCGATGCGTGACCTTGTGCGCGCGATGGATGCTGGCGGTGCCGCGGTTCCGGCAAGCGTGCGCGAGGTGAGCGAGGGGTTGGAGTATCGCGACTTTATTACGGTGGGTGTGCTGGCGAACAAGCTCGACGTGACGGAGCCGGACGGCGGGCTGGTGAAGGACACCTGGATCTATATTCAGGAGCCGGATGTACAGATTGGGCGGCTGCAGATCTTCAATAATTGGAGCCCGTATATGCTGGCCGATCCGACGAAGGTGTGGATTGGGCTGGAGTACTTCTGCTACGAGACCGACGCGCTGTGGTCGATGCCGGATGAGGCGCTTAAGACGTTTGCGGCAGGTGAGCTGGAGAAGATTGGGATTCTGAAGACGGCCGAGGTGCTGGACAGCCATGTGGTGCGGGTGCCGAAGACGTATCCTGCGTACTTTGGAACGTATGACCGCTTTGATGAGCTGCGGGTGTGGGTGGATACGTTCGAGAACCTGTACCTGGTGGGGCGCAATGGGATGCACAAGTACAACAACCAGGACCACTCCATGCTGACGGCGATGGCCGTTGTGGATGGGATTGCGGCGGGACATGTGGACAAGAAATCGGTGTGGAGCATTAACACCGAGCAGGAGTACCACGAAGAGAAGGCACAGAAGCAATAACAACCGGAGGTCTTGCCCTGACGTTCAAACGAGGAGTTCTGCTGGGGCTGCTGGTGCTGGCGATGGTCGCGTTCTATTACAGGCAGCAGATTTATGTGCGCGATTTTCGGGCGTCGGTGACGCGCAATGGCGTGGTGGAGGACGGCGCGCAGGTGTTCTTCAATCTGAATGACGATGTGCTGCTGGAGAACGACAACGCGCCGATGTACATTACGCTGCTGCAGCATGACATGCCTGTGCGCGAGCCGGCGCGGCTGAACTGCGTCCACTTTTTTGTGTGCTTTGTGGCCAACGATGGCGCCACGCTGGTGGGTAGCGACGATGGGGCGCGGTTGCTGCAGATGAGCAAGGACCAAGTGACGTATCGGGACAGCGAGGGTAAGACTGCGGTGGTGTCGTTTCACTAAGAAAGCTGCGCGAGTAGCTGGGCGATGGTGCGGTGCTGCGTGGGGTGCAGCATGGTTGGCGCGATTTCTGCGAGCGGTGCGAGGACGAAGGCGCGCTGGTGCATGGCTAGGTGCGGTAGTGTGAGCTCTGGTGTGTGCAGGATGAGGTTGCCGTAGAGGAGCAGATCGAGGTCGATGATGCGCGGCCCTTTTGGGGGTGCGTTGGTGCGGTCGCGGCCCATGACGTGCTCGATAGCGAGCAGAGCGCGAAGGAGATCGAGAGGCGGGAGCGGGGTTTTGAGAAGAGCTGTGGCGTTGAGGAAGCGGGGTTGGTCGACGTAGCCGACGGGGTCGGTTGCGTGGAAGGTGGAGACGGCTGTGATGGCGCCGAGAGTGGCGAGTTGGCGCAGGGCTTCGTGGAGATTGGCTTGCGGGTCGCCGAAGGGTGAGGAGAGGTTCGAGCCGAAAGCGATGGCTGCTGTGGTGCGGGGCTCAGGCATGGGATGGATGCAGGAGGGGTGAGGCGAGATCCGAGTCTGAGACTTCAGACGCTGGTGTCTCGTCGTAGCGGTGGGCGAGCACCCAAGCGGAGCGGTCTTGTAGAAGGCGCTGAACGAGGGCGGTGTGCATGGCGTGGCCGGCGCGCTCGGCGACGACGCGGCCCCAGATGCGGCGGCCGGCGAGGGCGAGGTCGCCGATGAGGTCGAGGACCTTGTGACGGACGAACTCGTCGGAGAAGCGGAGCGGGCCGTTCTGTACGGTGCCGGGCTTGTCCGGCGTGCTGCGCGTGACGATGATCGCGCTGGAGTCGGAGACGCCACGGATGAGGCCCATGTCACGGAGCATGGCTTCGTCTTCGCTGAAGCCAAAGGTGCGGGCAGGAGCGATGAGGTTGGCGTAGTCGCCGGCTTCGAGGTCGCCGATGAAGGTGTCGCGGCCGATGGGCTCGGGGAAGTCGATGGCGTAGTGGATGGAGTAGCCGTCGCCGGGATAGACGCCGATGAACTTGCTGCCGGCTTTGGATTCCTCGCGGACTTCGACGGGCTTGAGGATCTTGAGATACTCGCGTTTGCGGCGCTGGCGCTTGAGGCCGGAGGCGAGGATGGCGGTGACGTAAGGGAGGGCGCTGCCGTCGAGGATGGGGACTTCGAGGTTGTCGATTTCGACGATGATGTTGTCGACGCCGAGGCCGATGAGCGCGGAGAGCAGATGCTCGGTGGTGGAGATGAGCACGCCCTGGCGCATAAGCGAGGTGGCGTAGCTGACCTTGGCTACGTTGCGGCCGGTGGCGGGGATCTCGTAGTTGTCGAGGTCGGAGCGGCGGAAGACGATGCCGGAGCCGGCGGGAGCGGGGATGAGCCGCATGGCAACATCGACGCCGGAGTGGAGACCTATGCCGGAGAACTCCAGCGGCTGGAGAATGGTGTGCTCGAATTGGGGTTCGCTTGCCAGAGAGTGTCCCGAGAACCGACAGACGACAGGCTAAACCCACGGAAGCCAAATTGGGATGTGGCAAAGTTGACACAGTAGCGGTCGATACCCTCCCCCCTCCCTATGTAGCGGGGGTTTCTAGCGGAATCAGTTACTTACGGGGTGATCCCCGGGGTATGTGGCTGATTCTTTAGATGGTTGCGGGTATGATATTGCTGGTGAAGGGGTTAGCGGGCGTGGCTGGGGTTTGCGGCTTTCAGCTGCCAGTATGCCAGCTACCAGTTTGCCAGTTTTCTGTCCTAGTTCCAGTATAGGCGGTGGAGCCTGGGAAAGTGTTTTTGGTTTTGGGGTGTAAGTGGATTGGATTGTGAGGGTTGAGGGGTGGAGTGGGTGGTTTGGGGTTGACAGGTGCGGGGTGTGGCGCGAGTTGCGGCAAAGGCGGTAGCGTAGAGAGATGACGATGCGTGAGGTGGTAGCGAGGAATGAGTCGCGGTTGCTGAAGCGGCTGCGGGAGCTAGTTGAGGTGGAGTCGCCGAGCGAGGACAAGGCGGCGGTGGATCGTGCGGGTGCGTTGGTTGCTGGGTGGGTTGCTGAGATGGGTGGCGTGGTGAAGCGGCACAGGCAGAAAGGATTTGGCGATGTGCTGGAGCTGCGGTTTGGGTCGAGCCGCAGCAGGACAGGGCGGGTGTTGCTGCTGGGGCATCTGGATACGGTTTGGCCGATGGGGACGCTGGCGAAGATGCCGTGGCGCGAGGCTGACGGGAAAGACGGGATTCGAAGGATTTGGGGGCCGGGTGTGCTGGATATGAAGGCCGGTGTGGTGATGGCGCTGGAGGCGATTGCGGCGGCGAAGTCGCTTGGCGCGGAGAGGCCGGTGACGCTGCTGTTGGTGAGTGAAGAAGAGGTGGGGAGTCCGGTGTCGCGGGCTATTACGGAGAAGGTGGCGCGGGAGTGTGAGGCGGTGTTTGTGCTGGAGCCTGCGCAGGGCTTGGCCTATAAGACAGCTCGGAAGGGTGTAGGGCACTTTGAGCTGCGGGTGGAGGGCGTGGCGTCGCATGCGGGGGTGGACTTTGAGCGCGGGCACTCGGCGGTGCTGGAGATGGCGCGGCTGGTGGAGACGGTGTCAGGCTTTACGGATTTGAAGCGTGGGCTGACGGTGAATGTGGGGGTGATCGCGGGTGGGACTCGGTCGAATGTGATCGCCGCCGAGTGCCGCTGCGAGGTGGATGTGCGGATTGCGAAGGCGACTGACGCTGCGCGTGTAGCACGGATGTTTCGTGGGCTGAAGGTGACCGATAAGGCCTGCAGACTGACGGTTTCGGGTGGGATCAACAGGCCTCCGATGGAGCGCAAGGCGGGGACGGTGGCGCTGTTCAAGCAGGCTCGGAAGCTGGCTGCGGAGATGGGGTTGATGCTGGAGGAGGCTTCGACGGGCGGCGGGTCGGACGGGAACTTTACGGCTGGGATTGGGGTGGCGACTCTGGATGGGATGGGGGCGGTTGGCGCGGGGGCCCATGCGGACCATGAGCATGTGGTGGTGAAGCATCTGGTGGAGCGGACGGCGATGATTGCGGGGATGATCGCGTTTCCCTCCCCGGCGCGATAGGAGGTGTACGCTCGCGCCTCCGGCGCATCGCTGCCGCAACTGCAGGTCTCTCCGCTGCGCATCGCAAAAGCGCGATGCTTCGGTCGAGATGACAGATTTGTGGGTGGGTACGCGAAAGCAAAGCCCGGGGCGGAAGCCCCTTTCTTCTGGGGCGTCTGGTTCAGGGGCCTGAAGGCCCCTGCTCCCTCCCCGGTGTACGCTCGCGCCTTAGGCTCTCGCTACTGCAAAGGCAAACGCAGAGGGCGCAGAGGAAGCAAAGGTTCGCAGAGAAAAACAAGCAACGGCAATAGCTACTGCCAATACGGTTTTTTTCTCCGCTCCGCATAGCGATGAAGCTGCGATGCTCTGGTCGAGATGACACATCTGTGGGAGGGTACGCGAAAGCATACCCAGGGGCTAAAGCCCCCATCGTTTCTTCGAGGCAATGAGACCCGACGCTAAAGCGTCGGGCTACCTGGCTGGTGGTGTGGTGGAGGTCTTCTCAACGACTTGGTTCAGAAGGGCGACAGTGGTGGCGATGGGGAGGCCCATGACGTTGAAGTAGTCGCCTTCGATGCGGCGGACCCAACGGGAGGCGTAGCCCTGGATACCGTAGGCGCCGGCCTTGTCGAGGGAGTCGCCGGTGGCGAGGTAGTGGGCCAGGTCGGCTTCGGGGATGGGTGTCAGGAAGACGCTGGTGGTTTCGAGGTGTTGGAGCTGCTTTGTGGGCGAGACGACGGCTACGCCGGTGTGGACCTGGTGCGTGTTGCCGGAGAGCGCGCGGAGCATGCGTTCGGCGTCGGCGATGTCGGTGGGCTTGTTGAGGACGGTGCCGTTGAGGACGACGGTGGTGTCGGCGCCGAGGATGGTGGCGTGCGGGTGTCTGGTCTGGAGCGTGCGTGCCTTTTCGAGGGCGAGGCGCTGCACGTAGGTTGCAGGGTCTTCGTTGGGAAGGCGGGTTTCGTCGATGTCGGCGGGGAGGATGTCGAAGGTGAAGCCGGCCTGGGTGAGGAGTTCGCGGCGGCGCGGAGATTGTGAGGCGAGGATGAGGCGTGTGGGGTGCATGGGTGGTGGCTCAGTGGAGATGGGCAGGGGCAGAAGCAGGTCTCTCCACTACGCTGCGCTCCGGTCGAGATGACACATCTTACTTACTCGGTAACTTAATGAATGAAGGCTAAGAAGCGAGCGGGTCGACGGTGATGTGGGCTTCCATGGTGTGGGTCTGGGTGGGGGCTAGCTGGATATTGTTCTCCATGGCGTTGACGGTCTCGATGCAGGTCATGGAACGCCAGTTCTCGGGGGTCATGTCGGCCATCTTTGCAGCGAGTGTGGACCAGGGGTTCCATACGACGGAGGAGTTGGAGTTTGATTTCGCGACGGTGATGCGGCGGTGGAAGCCGGGGTCGTCGAGTGTGACTGTCTCCGTGGTGTTGAGGTAGAGGCGGTCGGTCTCTTTGGTGATGTGCAGTGTGGGCTCGAGCTGCGTCTTGCGCTTGAAGCTGTCGGTCTTGTCGAGGTATTCGGTGTTGGCTAGGCCGTTGATGGCGATGGTAGTGGCATCGCTGACGGTGAAGTAGGTGTGGAGAGCTTCCTCGAAGCGCATGGGTGCGGTGCTCTGGTTGGCGACAGTGAGGCGCATGCGAAGCTCGCGGCCTAGTTTGAGTTCGAAGGCGAGCTGGAAGTGGTCCCAGCCGAGGGCGCGGCTGGTGTCGCTGGGGCCGAGGGTGAGGGTGAGGTGCATGTCGTCGCCGGCGAGTGCGGCGAAGGCGAGTGTCCACTCGGAGGCGCGGGCGAAGCCGTGCGCGGGACCGTCGGTGCGTGGGCTCTCAGGTGTGGAGAGGCGGGCACCGAACCACGGGAAGATGATAGGAACGCCGCCGCGGATGGCTTTGCCTTCGGCGAAGGGTGAGCGCTCGCTGAGGAAGATGACGGGCTTTTCGCCGGTGGGCTGCCATGCTGTGAGGTGCGCGCCTTGCAGGTAAAGTTCAGCCGTGCAGGAAGGGGTGGTGATGTGCGCGCGAAGGAGGCCGGTGTCGGTTTCGGAGAATTCAAGCGCGCCGGGGATGGCGAAGTTGTCGGTAAGGTTCTGGAGAGTCATCGATGACCAGTGTAGATGGTGGCTACGTCAGCTTGAGTTCGGCGAGGTTGCGCTCGCCGGTTGGGCAGATGTTCAGCAGCGGGCAGTTTGTGCACTTTGGCTCGGAGAAGGTGCAGAGGGTTTGCGCGTGGAGCTTGACGAGGGAGTGATGCTCGTCGAGCATGGCGGCGTCCCAGGTTTCAGGAACGAGGCGCATGAGGCGCTCCTCGGTGGTGGCGGCGTCGGCGCGCGGGACGATGCAGAGGCGCTGGGCTACGCGCAGATGATGGCTGTCGATGCAGAGGGCGCGGCGACGCAGGATGGAGAAGTTGACGACGGCGGCGCTGGTCTTGGGGCCGACGCCGGGGAACTGCTCAAGCCAGGCACGGATCTTGTCGGTGCGGTACTTGGCGAGGAAGTCGAGGGTAAGCGAGCCGTAGCGCTCGCTGATGCCCATGAGTGTTTCCTTGAGCTGAGGGGCTTTTTGCTCGGGGAAGGTGACGATGGCGATGGCGCGCTCGATCTCGTTGACGGAGGCGTCGCGGACGGGCTCCCAGTTGCCGGGGCCGGCGTTGAATGCCTTTTCGAGGTCGCGCATGACCTGGTGCGAAACGGGTGTTTTGGTGCGAGCGCTGAGCAGCGAGTAGATGAGCTGCGTGAGCGGGTCCCAGGGTTCGCGCGGTGCGGGCTTGCCGTAGTGGCCGAGCAGCAGGCGATGGATGTGCGGAAGCTTGTCGGCCTGCTCGGGTGTGAGCGGGCGGCGGGTGGCTTCGAGATCGGCTGGGTCGGTGAAGAGCTCGGGCGTCATTGCGTATCCCTTATGATGCTGGCCCGCATGGTAGAGAAGCAGATTCCTCCGCTGCGCTGCGGAATGACAAGACTCAAAAGCAAGACAATTACGGGTTTCGCGTGACGCCGAGTTGCTGGCCTTCGGCGGTGGCGAGACCCCATGCCATGCGGGGGGTGTTGTGCGCGAGGCCGATGCGGCCGTCAGGGCCCAGGAGAATGATGCCGCCGTGGCCGCCAAGGCGGGTGTGGAGGTAGTCGATGGCGGCTGTGGCTGCGGCTTGTGGGGCTTCGCCGGCGGCGACGCGGTCGACGGCCCATTTGCCGAGGACGAGCTTCATGATGGGTTCTCCCCAGCCGGTGAGGGAGACGGCGGCGGAGAGGTTGTCGGCGTAGCAGCCGCAGCCGATGAGGGAGCTGTCGCCGACGCGGCCGGGAGCCTTGGAGAGTGTGCCTCCGGTGGAGGTGCCGGCGGCGAGGTTGCCTTGGGCGTCGATGGCGACGGCGCCGACGGTGTCGTGGGAGTGCGAGGTTGGGTCAGCCTCCGGGGCTAAAGCCCCTTCTTTGGCAGGCGCTGAACGGACGGGCTGAAGCCCGTCCCCTTCAAAGCGGGTCGAGGATTCAGCGCGGGTGGTAGAAGAGACGCGGGTCTCTCCGCTACGGCCTGCGGCCTCCGGTCGAGATGACACATCTGTGGGGGTGGTGGAGATGTTGGAGGTGGAGTTGCCCGAGAAGGTTGTGTCGGGGTGGCCTGCGGCTTCGGCGCGCTGGAAGGCCATGAGGCGGTCGCGCTCGCGGGGGACGATGAGCTCGGTGTTGTCGATGAGCGCCATGCCGTTCTGGCGGGCGAAGCGCTCGGCGCCGGTGCCGACGAAGTAGACGTGTGGCGACTTGTCGAGCACGAGGCGCGCGGCCTGGATGGGGTTGCGGAGGCGCTCGACGCAGGCGACGCCACCGGAGCGGAGGTCGGCGCCGTTCATAAGGAGAGCGTCGAGCTGGACGCGACCGTCGCGGGTGAGGAAGGAGCCGCGGCCGGCGTCGAAGGTGTCGTCGTCCTCCATGACGGTGATGGCGGCCTCGACCGCGTCGACGGAGGAGCCGCCGCGGGTGAGCGCGGACCAACCGGCCTCAAGCGCTGCGGCGATGCCGCGCTCGTGAGCGGCGATGGCGTCGTCGGGCATGGCCCACGCGCCGCCGTGGATGAGGAGGAGAGGTTGCATGCTAGCTACTGCGAGGCGATCTCGAGCTTGCGGCGCTCGGTCTCAAGGTAGGTGTAGCGCATGCGATGGATGACGGTGAGGGTGGACATGATTGCGAGTACCCAGAGAGCCGGAGCCATTGCGCCCCACTTCTCGAAGAGGGCGCCGAGGATGATGAGCACGATGCGCTCGGGGCGCTCCATGAAGCCGACCTTGCAGGAGCCGATGAGGGCTTCGGCGCGGGCGCGGGTGTAGCTGACCATGAGGCTCGCCGTCATGACGAAGGCCACGAGGAAGACGTAGAAGTAACGGTTGCCGCGGGCGTAGAAGACGAGCAGGCCGAAGAAGAGAGCCACGTCGGAGTAGCGGTCGAGTACGGAGTCGAAGAAGGCGCCGAAGACGGAGACCTGGTTGGTCTGACGTGCGACGCGGCCATCGACCATGTCGAAGAGCCCCGCGCCGATGATGACCAGGCCCGCGTAGAGGAACATGCGGACGTAGTTTCCGGTACGAGCGTAGCCGAAGAAGAAGGCCGCGACGACGTTGATGATGAGTCCAACGAAGGTGAGTGTGTTGGGCGAGATGCGCGAGAGCGCAAGCCCGTTGACGATCTTTTGTAGCAGCCAGCCGCTGCCTTTACCGAATGCACTAGTCCAGGTCATTTGTCCGCTTTTAAGTCTATCGCGGATAGACGAAGAGGGTTACTTGGCGGAGGGGACGGTGTCGTGGATGGTGTACAGCTTGAGGATCTCGAGGACGCGCTTGCCGTTGGGGGTGACGACGGTAGCCTCGTCGCCGACCTCTTTGCCGAGGAGGCAGCGGCCGATGGGCGAGGTGGTGGAGATGAGGCCCTTGGTGACGTCGGATTCCTCACTGGTGACGAGCTTGTAGGTGATCTCTTCGTCCTTGGTGGTGTCGAAGACGACGACGGTGGAGCCGAAACCGACCTTGTCACGCGGGATGTTGTCGAGGTTGACCATGGCGAGCTCGCCCATGCGCTTCTTCAGCTGGCCGAGGCGCGCGTTGACGAACTCCTGGCGCTGCTTGGCGGAGTGGTACTCGGCGTTTTCGCTGAGATCGCCGAGCGCGACGGCCTTCTTGATCTCTGCCGGAAGCTCGGTGGTGAGTTCGTATTCGAGAGCCTTGATCTGCTCTTCGAGGGCTTTTTTAATATCTTCCATGCTTCCCTTAGATTATACGAGTGTGACTGCTCGGGTTGTAGAGGTACGCTCGCGCCTTTGGCGCATCGCTGCGGTAATGGCAAACGCGGAGGACGCAGAGGGCGCGGCGGTTCGTGGCGGAAGACAGACAGCGGAAGATGCAGAGAAGCCGATCCCTCCCCCCTCCCCTATGTAGCTGAGGTATCTAGTGGAATCAGTGGCTTACGGGGTGATCCCGAGGGTAAGTGGCTGATTCTGTAGATGGTTGCGGGTATGATATGGGGAGCAAAGGGGATAGTGTGTAGAGGATAGAGCGAGCTGGGGTTTGCGGCTTTCAGTTGCCAGTTACCCGGTTTTCCAGTGAGCCAGTTTTGTTTCCCTACTTCCAGTATAGGTGGTGGAGCCTGGGAAGGTGTTTTTCTTTGTGGGGTGTAAGTGGATTGGATTGTTTGGGTTGAGCGAGATATGGAGTGTGGAGGGGTTGACAGCTTCGGAGGTCAGGGTTGGTCGGGGTCGGGGAGAAGAGTGGGGCCGTCTTTGGCGAGGTAGCTTTCGAGGATGAGGACGGCGGCGACCTGGTCGATGAGGTGTTTGCGGTCGAGGCGGGCGGCGTGGCCTGCGGAGCGGTGGAGGCGGCCGGCGTCGTTGAGCAGGGAGTGGGCCTCGCGGGTGGTGAGGCGCTCGTCGAGCAGATGGTGCTGGAGCGTGGGGTGGGCTTCGCGGAGGGATTGGGCGAAGGCTTCGGATTTGATGGCCTGGGGGCCGGTTGTGCCGTCGGCGTTGAGAGGATGGCCGACGAGGAGGACCTCTACTTTATGCTGGCGGATGAAGCGGGCGATGGCTTTGAGGTCGGAGCGGAGCCCCGACTTGCCGCTTGCGCGGTGCAGGGTGAAGAGCGGCTGCGCGGTGAGGCCGAGCTCATCGGTGATGGCGAGGCCGATGCGTTTGTCTCCGACATCGAGAGCGAGAGTGCGAGGGAAGGCCACGAGAGTTAGTGTACGGCGACTAAAATGCGACTCGGGAGCTATGACGTGAGGGGGTTCGTGTGCGGGCTTTGAAGTGGATGCTGTTGCTGTTGCTGCTGGTGGCCGGAGGGGCCGTCTTTTATGTGCTGCTGCCGTATGGGCCGACGCACGAGACGTTTGTCGATATCGCGCCGGGGAAGGGAAGCGCGGGGATCGCGGCAGAGCTGGAGAAGGCCGGGATTGTGCGCAGCCGGTACGCGTTCGATGCCGTGCGGCTGGTGAAGGAGTTCAGCGGGCATAGCGGGACGCTGAAGGCCGGGGAGTACAAGTTCGATAGGCCGACGTCGGTGCTGGGGGTGTACGACCGGATTCGGCGCGGGGACGTGTTCACGATCGCGCTGGTGGTGCCGGAGGGGTACAACCTCTTCGACATTGCGAATGCGGTGCAGGCGGCAGGGCTGGGGTCGCGGGATGATTTTTTGAAGGCCGCGCGGGCGAATGTGGACCTGATCCAGCGGTGGAGCCCCCATGCGAGCTCGCTGGAGGGATACCTGTTTCCTGACACCTACAGGTTTGACCACCATACGACGCCGGGACTGATGCTGGCGACGATGGTGCATCGGTTTGGGCAGGAGGTCAGGAAGCTTGGACTGAACGGTACAGATATCGGGCGCACGGTGACGATGGCGTCATTGGTAGAGAAAGAGGTGCGCTTTGACGATGAGCGCGCCGAGGTGGCGAGCGTGTTCGAGAACCGCCTGGAGGCGGGGATGCCTCTGCAGACTGACCCTGCGGTGATTTACGCGTCGCTGCTGCGGGGGACGTGGACGGGGGTGATCCACCAGAGCGAGCTGCATTCGGACTCGGCGTACAACACCTATACGCATAGCGGACTGCCACCGGGACCGATCTGCAATCCGGGGCTGGCGGCGCTGAAGGCGGCGATGCATCCGGCGCAGACGGACTATCTGTACTTTGTGGCGGATGCGAGTGGGCGAACGAAGTTCGCGAAGAGCCTGGATGAACACAATGCGAACGTGGCGGCATACCGGAAGAGCCAGCCGTAGAGAGTCGTTCGAAATCGACAAGGCCCGCTCTATGGAGCGGGCCTTGGTTGTCTGCAGAAGCGGGTGCTGGGACGCTTGTGGTGCGGGACGGTTAAGCCCTAGGCCTTGGGGGTGCGTTGTGGAGTTTGAGTTCCGAAACAAGGCATGTTCTTGATATGGAGAAGAAAAGGCGAAACTATGAAAGTAAAGCTCACCTAAAATACGCCTAAACTATTGTAAAAACTTGATTTATAGAAGTTTTGTCGATCCAGGAAAAATGCTGTTGACAGGTGGGGAGCAGGGGTCTATAAACAGCCCACTTTGCAGAAGAGCAGCTAAGAGAGAGACGTCTTCGGCTCTTGAGGGGTTGCTCGACTGGCGAGGTATTGTGTTGCGGGGCTGATGATTTTCCAGGTATCGGCCCGGCTTCAAAGCGACAAAAACAGGGCGCTCGGACAGTGGCCATGCGGCGGAGATCGCGGACACCGGCAAAGTGACCTTATAGCACCTGAATGGGCCCATTCGACCGTTGAAAAGACCGAGGCCCGTTGAGGAGTTGTACCTGGAGAGATAAGAATGAACGACTTGCGTGTGGAATTGAAGATCTGCGAAGGATGCGGAGCGCTGTGGTTGCGTCCCGCCAGCCAAGGGAGCTACTGCCGTGGTTGTGCCTCGTGGTTGTCAGAGTGTCCAGCGCCGCTTACAGGGAAGCGGCGAGGGCGGAAACCGAAGGCCCCACGGGCTGTGGCCTGCGCAGGAGGTGCCCGGTGAACCAGGCACTGAAGAGGGCAAACCAAGGTGCCTCAGGAATGTACCTGGTACGAAAGCCAGTGTGCCGTGTGGAGGCCGAACCGGAGTTGCGAGAGGGCAGCACGGGCCAGATCGTCGGCAGACGAGCCACGGCTGTGACACTCGAAAGAGTGTGGGCGGTGGCGGCTGCGGACGTTCCGCCGGAGGCTGCCGCAAAGCCCGAAGCGAAGCCGGCGGTGGAACTGGCGTTCTATCGCAAGTACACGGAGGCGCTGCTGCGGCGGTATCTGCGGCTGTCGATGCAGGCCGGCAGGGTGCCGTCGCTGATGAGCCGCGAGATCTTTCGTGGGCATGTGACGCACTACCGGGTGCATGGGCTGGAGGATGTGGTGATCTTCTGCCACGACGTGGAGCAGCGGCTGGCGCGGCTGAACTATACCGAGCAGCAGCTGATCAAACGGCTGATCCTGCAGCAGTACACGCGCGGCGAGGCGGCAGGGATGCTCGGCATGAGCCTGAGCCACCTGCTGAAGCGTTACGCGCAGGCGGTGGATCGGCTGACCGGGCTGCTGCTGGAGGCAGGGTTGCTGAATCCGCTGGAGCCGTGAGGTGGCGGTTGCCCGATTGCTGTCAAGAGGGGCGGCGGTTGGCGATGGCTGCAAGTGGTTGTTTGCAAGGCGCTTATGCCGTTCAAAATAAAAACATGTTTGCTTTGTTCGAACTGCTATTCTGAAGAAGTAGAGGAAACGCGGGAGACCTTACAGAGGTCTCCCGCTTTAGTTTGAGGGACGGTGAGCGTATTTCGAGGTTGAGCCTGACGCTGTACGCCAATTTTTACTGAGCGATACGGAATGTGCGATGAGTTTGCAGGCGATGTGCGAATAACCGGATTCGGTTGGTCCGGATTGCCGTTCGAGCCATCGAACGATAAGGGGTTCCTGAGAGTTGAGGGAGCTGCTGGAACGGTGACGGAGTAGAGTCCTGAATAAGACGATTGTTATGAATCGAACAGGAGTTCTGCTGAGTCGATATACTTAGGAAATTGCCTGAATGCTGAAACGCTGTGCGATGTCGATGCTGCTGCTGGGGGTTACTGCCGGGACGACGGGCTGTTTCTCGACGACGCGCGTGGTGCAGAAGACGCAGGCTCCGGATGTGTACCGGTCCACTTCGGTGGAGAACCTGGAGAAGATCCTTTCGGACCGCGATGCGGCGATGAAGACGCTGAACCTGCAGGTGCTGGTGACGGCGAGCGTGGGCGGATCGAAGGAAGGCAAGGTCACGGAGTACACCTCGTTCAAGGGGTATATCTTCGTCCAGAAGCCGTCGGATGTCCGGGTGATTATGCTGCTGCCGGTGCTGGGATCGCGGGCGCTGGATGTGGTGGGCAATGCGGACACGTTCACACTGGTTCATGCGACGGCGGGGCATGGCGATGTGTGGATGACGGGGTCGAATACGGTGACGCATCCGTCGAAGAACGGGCTGGAGAACCTGCGGCCGCCAATTTTTCTGGACTCGCTGCTGGTGCCGGGGGTGAAGGACAACGAGTATGTCTCGCTGTCGGAGTCGACGCGGGTGATTCAGCCGGCGACGAAGCACCAGCCGGTGGTGGAAGAGCCGGATTATGAGATGACGATCTCGAAGACGGTGACCGACCACATTCTGCGGCCGGTGCGGATTGTGCACATCAGCCGCGTGAACATGCTGCCGTTTCAGCAGGACATCTTCGATGACCACGGGCAGATTGTGACGCAGGCGACCTATGACGCGTACCAGTCGTATGGTGACCAGGAGTTTCCGACGGTGATTACGATCAAGCGGCCGCTGGATGAGTACACGCTGAAGCTCAATGTGACCAAGCTGACACTGAACCAGCCGTTCGATGCGGACCAGTTTGAGCTGAAGATTCCGCCGGGGGTGGTGGTGAAGAAGATGGAGTAAGAGGCAGGGAATAGGGAGTGGGGAGTAGGGAATAGAAAGGCGACCTGATGAGGGTCGCCTGTTTTGTTGCGGGGGAGTGTATTGGGTTAGGCCAGGCCGGCGCGGTGGGTGTGGGCGGCGATGTGGTCGTTGATGTCCAGGGCGAGGGCCAGGGCGGCGCGGCCGGCTTCGCCGGAGACTCGTGGAGGGGTACGGTTCTTGATGGCTTGGAGGAAATCTTCGATTTCGAGGAGGAGGGGTTCGCCTTTGGGGATGTCGGCCTTGGTGAGGGAGAAGCCGGCGGTGGGGTGCGAAGGGTCGGGTGAAGCGGCTGAGGCCTGGGCGAAGAACTGCGCGGCGAGCTGGGGGTCGTCGGCGACGGCGGCGAGGCCGGCGACGAGGCGCGGGTCGACGTCGATGGAGAGCAACTCCTGGCGGGCGAAGTCGAGCGAGAGGTACTGGTGGGGCTGAAAGAGGCGGAGCTTGCGGACCTGCTCGGTGGAGATGCGGCTGGCGGTGAAGTTGGCGACGCAGCCGGATTCGAACTCGACACGGACGTTCGCGATGTCGGCCTTTTGGGAGAGGATGGGGATGCCGACGGCGCGGACTTCGTAGACCGGCGAGTTGGTAAGCGAGAGGACGATGTCGAGGTCGTGGATCATGAGGTCGAGCACGACGTCGACGTCGAGTGAGCGCGGGGTGAAGATGCTGAGGCGGTGGGCCTCAAAGAACATGGGCTTGTTGAGCGCGGCGAGTGTGGCCGTGACCGCGGGGTTGAAGCGTTCTAAATGTCCAACCGCAAGTATGCGGTCGCGCTCTCGCGCGAGGGACAGCAGGTGATCGGCTTCGGCGAGCGTGGCGGCGAAGGGCTTTTCGATGAGGACGTCGATGCCTGAGAGCAGGAGCAGCTCGGCCACGGCGGCGTGATGGATGGTGGGCACGCAGACGGAGGCGGCGTCGAGCTGGAGGCCGGTGTCGAGGAGCTCGTTGACGGTGGCGAAGGCGGGGATGTTGTACTGGCTGGCGTAGAGGGTGCGGCGCTGCTCGTCAGTGTCGACGAAGGCTGCGAGCTGAACGAGGCCGGGGTGTGCGGCCTCGAGCTCGCGGTAGACACGGAGATGATTGCGCCCGAAGGCGCCTGTCCCGATGACGGCGACGCGTAGAGGGGGCATGGCTACTTGGCGGGTGCGGGTGTGGGGGACTCAACCGCGGTGCGGCAGCGGGCGTAGAGGTCGAAGATCTGGGCGACCTGGTCTTCGGTCTTCGCGGTGGAGGGAACGCCAAAGCCGGTGGTCGATGCGGCGGACTTGTTGCCGAGGTTGGCGTGCGAAGCGACGAACTTGAGGAGATCGAGAGCGATGTCTTCGGAGCGGCGTGTTGCGGAGTTGTTGGAGTCCATAAGTGCCTTTCGGTGTGATGCCCTTCAGCAGTGTGCTTTAGCAAGGGACACATGGAGATGGTAGCAGGACGGTGCTTGGATTTTGAGAGGTGCCCGGAGACGGGGAGGAGAGAGCCATCGTGACGAAGATCTTCAGTGAAGTGGTGAAGGGTTTTGAGTGGCTGGGCAAGAAGGTTACGGGCGCGGCGGGTGAGATCGGCAAGGTGATTGCGATCACGTCGGATGTGGAGTCGGATGCGCAGACGCTGCTGCCGGAGGTGGTGACGGTGATCGACGATGTGGGCGCGTTTACAGGGGCGATGGTGAAGGACGGTGGGGCCGCGTTCACGCAGCTGCGCCTGTTGAGCGTGGCGGTGCTGGCGGCGTATGCGGCCAAGGGGATGAACTTCGCCGACGATGCGGCGGTGCTGAGTGCTTTGAAGAGCTTTGGTGAGACGGTGATGGCGCATGGGACATGGCTGGATGTGATCACGGACGGCGAGAAGCTGGCGACGGACTTCGACAAGCTGGGCTCGTCGGCGGCTGCGGCGCTGCAGAAGCTAAATGCGGACGCGTAAGCAAGTGGGTGATCGCTAGAGGTGCTGAAGATAAGGCCGGTGCGATGTGCATGCTTGCTACCCCGCTCAGGCCTTGGTTGATATCGACATCGGTGGCAGCTTTACCCATGTCCCAAAGTCGGGACATGGGGCACCCAGCGTGCGGTGGATTTTGAAGATGAAGCGATGGACGCATGGAGGAGAGATGAGCGGAGTGAGTCGAGGTGTGACGCTGGTGTGTTTGCTGCTGGCGTTGATGACCGGTTATGGAGCGATGGCGAGAGCGCAGAGCCCCTTGCCGACGACCACTGTACAGGACACGGTCTATAACGCGAGTGGTGCTCCGGTGAGTGGGACGGTGCTGGTGAGCTGGACGGATTTCACGACAGCTTCGGGCGCGGTGATTCCGGCGGGGACCACGTCCGCAACGATTGAAACGAACGGGGCGCTGTCGATTGCGCTGGCGCCGAATGCGGGAGCGACGCCGATCGGCAGCTACTATACCGCGACGTTCCACCTGAGCGACGGCACAACAAGCCGTCAATACTGGATTGTCCCTGTGACGGTGCCCGGGGGCGGGCCGGCGAAACTGTCGGCCATCCAGAGCCAGGTTTTACCGACGAGCGTGGCGATGCAGACGGTGTCGAAGGCGTATGTGGACCATGCGATTGCCGCGGCGGTGACGGGGACGCCGGCGGACACGACGTCGGTGTATGTGCTGAAGACGGGCGACACGATGACGGGACCGCTGGTCCTGCCCGCCGATCCGGTGAGTCCGAACCAGGCGGCGGACAAGAATTATGTAGACGAGAACGTGACGGCGATTGCGAGCGGTGTTGGCGGCAAGGTGAGCCTTCTGCCGTCGGTGACGCAGGCGGTGTCGCAGCCGAGCGGCACGGAGCTGGATGTCAACAAGCTGAATGGTGAGTTGTATGCGAGCCAGTATCTGAGCGGTGCCGGGAACAACGGTATCGGCAATGCGCTGGCGAGCGCCGACTGCGCGAGCGGCTGCGATGTGAAGGTGCAGCCGACGTACACGGGTAACGATGGAGCGAACGCGGCGGGGATGCCGTCGAATGCGGTGGTGATCGACCAGCGGGGCGGAGCGGAGGTGAGGACGACGCTGAATCCGCTGGCTCCGCGGGCGGCGGAGAACGTGAGTGAGAGTGTCACGCAGACGTCCACGCTTTCGGCGGTGCAACTGCAGCAGGCGAGGCCGGGCGCCCTGGGTGTTGCAGGGTATACGGCGACGATGACGGAGAATGCGCTGACGGGCGGCTCGAACCAGTATCCGCAGGGCATTGAGACGCCGCCGTACTTCAAGAACACGTATGGCGTGCTGCAGCTTACGGGCGTGTACAACACGCAGGGGCAGCATGTGCAGTTCGGCAATGCGCTGTCGTGCTATGGCGTGGGCGACTGCCTTGCGGGTGGTCAGTTCATTACGACGTCGGGTGGGTATCGAGACAATGCGGATGAGGGGGCGCATCCGTTCGATCTGCAGATCAGTGAAGATCTCCATGTGTTCACTGGGACGTGTACGTCGGGATGTATGACAGGAGCGACGAGTCTTTATGTGACGCCGAGCTCGGGCTCGCAGACACAGGGCGATGGCCGGTTTCTGATCGACACGAACCCGGCGAAGACGATCTCAAGTGGGCAGTTGACGGGGGGAGTGTTCGGGACATCGAATGGGTATCTTCCGTTTGGCGAGGCGACGTTCACGGGAACGAGCTTTCCGGTGAGCGTGTTCCTGGCGACGAGTCAGGCGGCGGTCTCGCAGCCGGCGAACATGGCGCCGGGGACCGTTACGCTGGCGATCAATACGAGCGGAGTACCTGCCGGTTATGCGACGAGCACGACGGCACTCCCTGCCAGCGGTGTGGCCTGTGTTGCGGATGGAGGCGGAGGGAACTCCGACACACCGAACTTTGAGATGGCGAACTACACGGTGGTGGATGGAAGCCACATCAGCTTGACGCTGAACAAGGTGCATGAGGCGGGTGCGACGGTGGCAGTGGGAGGGCTCTGCGGCTACGGTATCGAGCAGACAGTGGATACGCGGTATGGCATTCGCCAGCTGTGGCCGGTGGTGGGTTCGCTGAGCGCGAAGAGCTTGTACTACGCGGAGTCCGGGATGTCGCTGCTTGGCAACCATGGGGCTGGAAGCACGAGCGCTTATCTCAACCAGTCGTTCCCGATTGCATCCGTCACGAGAGCGAGTGGCGTGGTGACGGTGAACATGGGCGGGAGCCCGATCTACGACCTGACGGGACTGACGCTGAATGTTGCCGGGGTTGCCGACGCGAGTTATAACGGCAGCTTCCAGGTGTCGATGACTGGGCCGAATACGTTCACGTACAACAGCGCTGGTGCGGACGGCACGAGCTCGGGCGGTACGTTGAGCTATGTAACGGGCGGATATGTGCTGTATCCGCTGGCGGAGGTGTTGAGTGTGTTCAACCCTGCGAACAAGCAGGTGGATGGCACGCTGACGCTGGGAGCGAATACGGTCGCGTGGGCGAGCGGCGATACGGTCGAGGAGCCGCACTACTACAAGGCGCAGACATATGCGGACACGGAGCTGATTACGCAGTATGAGCCGCGCCCCACGCAGTTTGTGAGCGCAGGCAAGACGTACGCGGGTCTGATGGGTGTGGGCGCGCGGGGCTGGCAGATCACCAATGCGACGCCGGCGAACTTTTACTTCGGTGCCGGTGGGTCCTATAACGTGCCGGACGATGCCTATGTGGTGTCCGGCCCGTGGGGGAACGACTTCGAGGTGGATGCGGGCGCGAGTGCGGTGATGCGCGTGCATTGCAACCTCTACGGCTGTGGCCGGTGGGACTCGAGCTACCAACTGTTCGATCTGGATGCTGTCTCGGGAGGCCAGGACTACCTGACGTATTCGCCGCAGTCGAGGACGGCGGCGTGGGATGTTGGTGGGATCTCGTACTCGTTCTCACCGCAGGCGTTTACGGCGCCGACGATCAACGTGGGAACGTTGAACGCGACGACGATCAATGGCCCGGTGAAGGCGTCGTCGCTGGCCACCAACGCAGTGGTGAACACGGCGGCCTTTCAGCACTTTCACGTAACGATGTGCATCACGACGAGTGGTGCCGGGAACTGGTGCGATGCGACAGCAACGTTCCCGGTGGCGGAGCCGGACACCAGCTACGCACTGGTGTGCATGCTCAACTCGTCTACCGGGCCCGCGACCAATGCGCAAGCCAGTTTGAGCTATTATGCCCCGACGACAACGACGGTGAATCTGCGCATGAGCAACGTCGGACCGGCTCCAAACAGCGGTGTCGCGGACTGCACTCTGATCCACGACTAGCTTCAGCGGGAAGGCTGAGGGTGTTGCAGTGCGGCGATAACGGCGTGGGCTCCCCTGATGGTTCAAGGGAGCCCGCAGCGTTTCGGGAAGGGTTGCATGGGGTAGTGAGAGTGGATGACGCATCCGTATTAAAAGAGTTGGGCCAGCTGATGGAGGGTGGTCCTGAAATAAGGATAGCCGTGGCTGCAGAGTTGCTGAGAATACGGCATCGTGCGGGCAGTATCAGGCCCTTGATCGCCAACCCGGCCCAGCGCCGGTTTGAGCGGTGGAGCGGACGGCAGAACATCGTGTTGAAGGCCCGTCAGATGGGCATGACAACGTGGGTGGCCGCGAGGTTCTTTCTGCGGACGATCACGCGGCCTGGCACTGTGACGTTGCAGGTGGCGCATACGCGATCGGCGGCGGAGTCGATCTTTCGGATTGTGCAGCGGATGTGGGAGGAGTTGCCCGCTGATCTGCGCGAGGGCCCACTGCGCAGGAGCCGTGCGAATGTGGGACAGATGCTGTTCCCTCGCATCGATAGCGAGTTCCGGATTGCGAGCGCGAGCGATGAGGGTGTCGGCCGCGGGCTGACGATCCAGAACCTGCACTGCAGCGAGGTGAGCCGCTGGGCCGGAGATGCAGCGGAGACGCTGGCAGGTCTGCGCGCGGCCCTGGCGAAAGATGGCGAGATGGTGATGGAGAGCACGCCGAATGGAGCCTATGGGGCGTTCTACGACGAGTGGCGTACGGCGTCTGAGCCCGGTGGTAAGGGGGATGGCCTGGTGCGACACTTTCTGCCCTGGTGGCTGGAGCCTGCTTATTGTGGAGCTGCAGTCGATGCGTCGTCGTTGACGACCGAAGAGTGCGAGCTGGTTGCGAGGCACAGTTTGACGCTTGGGCAGATAAGTTTTCGCCGAGGCCTCGAGCGCAGTTATGGACAACTGCGCTCGCAGGAGTTTGCCGAGGATGCTGAGACATGCTTCCGGGTAAGCGGATCGTCGTGCTTTGATGTGCAAGCGGTTGAACGAAGGGTGCTGCAAGCCCCGGAACCGCGAGAGAGGCGTTCGAACGGGGCTTTGCAGATCTGGCTGCCGCCTATGCCAGGTAAGGACTACCTGCTGGCTGTCGATTCGTGCGGAGGCGGTGGGGAAGGTGATTATGCCGCGGTGCAGGTGCTCGAGGTGCAGACGGGGCTGCAGTGTGCGGAGCTGCAGCAGAGGCTGCGTCCTGCGGAGCTGGCGAGGGTCGCCGCGGAGGTTGCGCGTGAGTATAACGGTTCCGTGATCGTGGTGGAGAGGAACAACCATGGCGCGGCGGTGATTGCGTATCTGCAGACGAACGAGCGGTATGAGCGGCTGTGGCATGATGGCAGCGAGGCCGGGTGGCTGACGAGCTCGGCGAGCAAGCCGGAGATGATTGCGCGGCTGGGGTCGTTGCTGGAGAGTGCGCCGGAGATGTTCATGAGCCGTCGCCTGCTGGGCGAGTGCAGGACGTTTGTGTCGAATGAACGCGGCGGCAGTGGAGCAGCGAGTGGGGCGCACGACGACCTGGTGATGGCGATGGCCATTGGGCAGGCTGTACGTGCGCGGATGCTGGAGAGCGGCGGGCGCGGCAGGAGCAGGTGAACTGTCGTCCATGCAAGCCGCCGTGAACTGCGGTAAGGTTTGCATGGAGGCAGGTGCACTTGGCAGTCATGGCGGTACAGGCAATTCGACCGATGCGGGGTGGAGCGCAGAGCCAGTTGATGCTCGGCGGCGACGGCAAGCTGTGGGTGGTGAAGTTCAAGAACAACCCACAGCATCTGCGTGTGCTGGCGAATGAGCTGATTGCGACGCGGATCGCGGAGGCGGTTGGGCTGTCGGTGCCGAAGACGGATGTGGTGGAGGTGAGTGAGTGGCTGATCGAGCACTCGCCCGGCATGATGGTGAGTGGAGAGCGCGGCGGCCGCGTGCGCTGCGAGCCGGGGCTGCAGTTCGGCAGCCAGTTTGTGGGCGGGCTGATGCCGGGGCAGGTGGTGGATTATCTGCCGGAGTCGCAGCTGGATGAGGTGCGTAACCTTGCCGAGTTCGCAGGCATGCTGGCCGTGGACAAGTGGACCGGCAACTGCAATGGAAGGCAGGCGGTGTATGAACGCAAGCCGCGTGAGAAGCGCTATCGCGCGGTGTTCGTGGACCAGGGCTACTGCTTCAACGTGGGCGACTGGAGCTTCCCGGACTCGCCGCTGCGTGGGGTGTTTCCGCGCAACCTGGTGTATCGGCAGGTGACGGGATGGAAGAGCTTTGAGCCGTGGCTGGGACGGATCGAGTCGTTCCCGGCGGAGGCGCTGTGGCAGATCGCCGAGGAGGTGCCGCCGGAGTGGTATGGCGGCGACACGCGGGTGATCGAGGGCCTGATGGAGACGCTGCTGAAGCGGCGAGAGCGGGTACGGGACCTGATCACGCAGTTTCGGCGCTCGGACAGAGAACCGTTCCCGAAATGGGGCGCGGTGGAGGGTGTCTACGAGACAACGGGCCAGCAACAGCCGCAGGTGGGCGGATTTATCATGTAGCCTCGCAGAGGCTGATGCGGGCTGGGCGGGAGGATGCGTGCAAGGGATGGCGATGCAGGAGATCGGGACGGGGCTGTGGGTTGAGCGGCTGCACGAGCTCTGGCAGCAGGCGGTTGAGGGTGGACCCTCCCTGCCGTGGGACCTGCAGGGCACCCTGCTTTGCGGCCTGGAGTTGAACCACCTGGAGACACTGCGGTACCTGCACCAGGAACGCCCTTCGTTCGAGGCGTTTAAGGCTTGGGTGTTTGCGCTGAATGGGGAGTATCTGACGGAGGCTGCACTTGAGCATTTGGATGCGGCGCTGAGCGAAGCGGAGGTCGCGTCGCCGATTGGGAGTTTGGATGATGTGTCGGGGCTGAGTGAGGATGATCTCTCCCACTGGGATGAGCATGGGTATGTGGTGGTGAAGCAGGTTGTGAGTGCGGAAGACGCAGAGGCGGCCGAGCTTGCGATCTACGCGCACCTTGAGATGGACCGCGACGATCCAGAGAGCTGGTACTCGGAGAAGCTGGGGCACACGATCTGGGTGCCGCTGCTGCGGCATCCGGTGGTGCGCGCGAACCGCTTTGCACCGCGGGTGGTGAAGGCGTTCGCGCAGTTGTGGGGGCGGGAAGATCTGTGGGCGACGGTGGACCAGACCGGGCTCAACCCGCCGGAGCGGCCGGGGTGGAGGTTTCCGGGGCCGCATCTGCACTGGGACACTACGCTGGCGGAGCCTCGGTATCTTGGGATTCAGGGCATCCTGTATCTGGCTGAGACCGAGGCGGCGCAGGGGGCGTTCTGCTGTGTGCCGGGGTTTCATAAACAGCTTGATGCTTGGCTGGAGGCGCTGCCGCAAGGGGTCGATCCGCGGGCTGAGGCGCTGCGGACGTTGAAGGCGAAGCCGATCGCGGCAGGGCGCGGCGATCTGGTACTGTGGCACCAGTCGTTGCCGCATGGCAGCAGCCCGAACCGGGCGACGCGGCCACGCGTGGTGCAGTATATGTCGATGCGGCCGACGAAGTGGGCGTACAACGCGGAGTGGAGGTAGAGGGCCGTGCCGGAGCGATTGCAATGCGAGTTCTCGCTGGTGCGCTATGTGCCGGATGTGGTGAAGGGTGAGTTTGCCAACATCGGTGTGCTGCTGCGTGCGCCGGGACCTGAAGGCTTGGTGACGGTGCGGTTCACACGCGACTGGAGCCGCGTGCGCTGCATCGACCCAGGCGCGGATGTCGCGATGCTGGAATCGCTGGAGGAGGAGATTACGCAGCGGCTGCATGGCGGCGTAGAGCTGAAGGTGAATGCGAAGCCGGTGCTCGAGACGCTGGAGGATACGCTCTCGAACAGTGTGCAGCTGACCGAGATGCGCGGTACGCTCGCGGAGAGCGTGCCGGCGGAGATGGAGCAGCTGCTGCGGATGTATGTGGAGCCGCTGAAGGCTGAGGGTGGACGGCGCAAGGTGAGTGGACGTGCGACGATTGCGGCCGAGTTGAGGACGGCGTTTGAGCGTGCAGGTGTGTGGCGGCTGATGCGCAAGCGGATCGCGGCTTCGCAATATACGCAGGCGGGTGATCCGCTGAAGCTCGACTGCGGGTATCGCAATGGGCGCGTGAGGATGTTCCAGGCGGTGTCGCTAGGGAACGATGTGGAGGGCGCGAAGGGCCTGGCGTACTCGGCTGCGGCGCTGCGCGAGGGCGTTGCGCGCGTGGAGGGCGCGGAGCTGGAGCTGACCGCGGTGGTGGAACGGATTTCAACTGTCAGTGAAGAGGAGCAGTACCGCTTTGGCGTGAGTGTGATGGAGCGGGAGGCGATTCGGGTGCTGACGGTCGCGGACCTCGGGCGGGTTGCCGAGACAGCGAAGCGGGAGTTGCACGTGTAGTCCAACCGAAGACTAGAGACTGCAGGGCGTGGCCAATGGCCGCGCCCTTTGCTTTTGGAGGCGAAGGGATGGGTTTGGGAACGGTAGTGAAACAGATGTGGGAGCGGATGACCGATGTGGAGGCTGCGGCCGACGATGTTGGGAGTCGTAAGACGCTGGCCGCGCCGCTGGGGCTGAACTCGATCTTTGCTCCATTTCGTGGCAGCGGTGTGCAGCATCAGTTGCCCAAGCCGACGGCTGCCAACCTGCGGCGGTTTGCGGAGACGCCGGCGGCGCGGCGGGCGATCAACTGCATCAAGGACAAGATCGCGTGCATGGAGTGGCGCATCGAAGCGCGTCCCGGCTTGCCGGAGGATCCAAACGGCGACCGCGAGCTTCGCGCGGCGGCGTTGATGCGGTCGTTCGAGACGCCCAACGATACGGATAGCTTTCGCACGCTGATTGAGCAGGTGATCGAGGACACGCTGATTGGTGGCTTTGGCGCCGCGGAGGTCGAGATCACGGGAGACGATGCGGCGCCGGTGCGGCTGTATCCAGTGGATGGCGCGACGATCCAGGTGAACTCGTTCTGGGATGGCGATCCGGGCAATCCTCGTTATGCACAGCTGACCTCGCGTCCGGGTAGCGAAAAGCTGATCCCGCTGCGGGACGATCAGCTGATGTACGTGAAGCTGAATCCTCGCACGCATACGGTGTTTGGCCTGGGCAAGATGGAGGTCGCGTTCGAGTCCATCACGCAGTTTCTGCAGAGCCATCGCTATGCGGCGCGGCTGGCTTCGAACAGCGTAGTGCAGTATGCGCTGTGGCTGAATAAGCGCACGCCGGAGCAGCATGAACGGCTCATTCGCTGGTGGCAGGATGAGGTTGAGGGGACAGGGCGCGTGCCGGTGCTCAGCTCGGAGCAGAAGCCCGAGGTGCTGCGATTTGCAGGTGGCACGGATGCGGACCTGCGGCTGCAGTGGCAGGAGTTTCTGCTGACGATGATTGCGAATGCGTTCGATCTGCCGTCGATGCTGCTGGGTGTGACGCAGAATGTGAACCGCTCGACGGCGCAGGAGCTTGCCAACGAGGCGTTTCAGAACGCGGTTGTGCCGCTGGCGAAGCTGATAGCGGAGCACCTGACGCGCGATGTGATCGCGAAACGGCTGGGGTGGAACGATCTGCGTTTTGTGTGGAGCGAACTTGGCAGCCGCGATGAGCAGGTGGAGCTCAGCATGCAGCTGGATCTACTGAAGGCCGGGGTGATCTCCGTTGCTGAAGTACGGTCACAGCGTGGGCTGCCGGCGGTCGCGGAACCAGCGGCGCTCTAAGAGTTTGCAAAGGTGTGGTCAGAGAAGAAGGAGGCATGCGTGAAGGAAGCAGTGCGGTCGGACCCTGCGTCGAGGAGCCGTTCAGGCCTGGACGTGGGTGGAAGAGTGCGTCGGCGCTGTAACGGTCGCGAGTTGCGTGCGATGGCGGTGGAGTTTCCTGATGTTGCAGGTCACCCCAACCGGCTTCCGTTTGAGGGCTGCCTGACGCTGGTGGATGTGCCGAGCGACAAGGCGCCCAGCGGCTCGCGCGGGCACCGCGTTGTGTTGACGCGTGAGGCCGCGGAGGCTGCGATGCCGAGCCTGCTCGGCATGGCGGTGGACTACAAGGCAGGCTGGGACGGCCATGATGCACGCCAGAAGTGCGGCATCATCACGGCTGCTCATCTGGAAGGGAAGAAGCTGCTGGTGCGGGGATATCTCTTTGCGCGGGACTTTCCTGAGTTTAGAGGGCCCGAGTTCAGAGGGCCGGAGTTCGACCGTAGCCAGCTTCATCGCACGGAGGCGTTGACGGGGGGCTTGAGCGCAGAGGCCCCTACGACGATGGGCATGAGCTACGAACTGGCGGATGCGCACGTTGCCGACATGCGCGCGCCGGTCTGGACGCTGACGCGGGCCACGTTCACCGGTGCTGCCATTCTGCTGCGTGAGAAGGCAGCGTACAGGGCGACTTCGTTTCATGTTCGGCGCGGCGGCGCTCGAAGCGCAGTGCATCGCGCTTCAAGGGTGGCTGCGATGCCGGTGTGAGCGAACGATGTCTCAACAGAAGAGGAGAGTTCGATGAAGGAGAAGACCATGTTGGAGTTGACGGAGACGATGGAGCGGCTGGAGGCAGTGGCCGAGGCGCTGGAGCAGGCAGCGGAGCGGATCGCAGAGCAGCAGGTGGCGCTTGCTGCGGAGGCGCAGCAGTCGGTGGGGCGCATTGTTGCGACCGTGGAGACCGCGCGCGAGGCTGAGCTGGAGCGCCGGCTTGCCGAGGCGGAGGGCCAGATTGCGAGTGCTGAACGGAAGATTGCCGAGTTGACTGCTGCGGCTGCCTCTCCTGTTGTACAAGGCCGCGTGACGCTGCCTGCGGGGATGGCGACGATGCTCGCGAAGCAGGGTGTCGCTCTTGATGCCGGTGGGAGCTTTCCGTCGATGGAGAGCAGCGCGATTGATGGCGCGTTGGCGAGCCTGAGCATCGAGCAGCGCATCGCGGTGAAGTCGGAGCTGCTACGCGCCGGGCTGATGAGCTAACTCCGCAACGCAAACGCAACGATGCGGTCTTGCCGTTGAAGGCACAGCAGAGCGCTGTGCCTTTTCATTGCGAGGCCGCCAACAGAGATGTCTGCACCAACACGAGGAGATACGAATGAACCCGAAGTTTACTGAGATCAGCGCGGCAGCGGATTACATCGGCCCCGGCGCCATTGAAGTGCCCTTGTACCAGACCGAGATCCTGGACCTGGTACGCCGCCGCGGCCCGCTGGGCCAGCGCATCAAGCAGGTGCCCGCGACCGGACATCCCTCGCGCTTCTTCGAAGAGACGGCGATCCCGTCGCCTGCTGCGTCGGCAGGTTTTGTCGACCCGCGCAACATCGTTGCGCCGCTTGTGCAGCCCACGCGCGTGGAGCACAGCGTGCCGCTGAAGGCGCTGGTTGCGCAGATCAACTACAACCTGTTCGATATCGAGCTGGGCAAGCAGCAGAGCCAGTTCGCGTATCTGCAGGCGAAGGACCTGACCGACACGGTCGATGGCGTTCTGCGCACGCATGACATCGCGTTGTGGAATGGCACGGACACCAGCCTGAGCTCGCCGACGACGGCGCAGTACTTCGGCATCGCCGGGCAGATTGCCGCGGGCGGCAACTCGGTCAGCATCGGCACCAGCGAGTCGATCGTCGATGGCTTGAAGTCGACCATCGCGCAGATGCTGTCGAACACCAGCTTTGGCGTGCGCCCCACGGCCATCTATGCGAACCCGGTGCTGCTTGACCTGATCGACCGCGAGATGAAGGCGGAGTTCAATGTGGTACTGAACACCAAGCCAATAGAAGGCGGACTGACAGTGAAAACGCTGAGCACGCAGGCCGGCGACATTCCGCTGATCCCGGAGTGGACGCTGCCGTATACAGGGACCCCGGGCTCGGGTTCGGCTGTGCTGCCTGCGTATATCGTCACCGAAGACCTGATCGAGTACCACTGGCTCGGCGATCCCAACCCGCGCGTCTTCCAGCTTGGTCTGCCCGGCTCGCTGGCAAGCAAGTATGGGGTGGTCAAGTTCGGTGCGCCGGTGGTCAAGGGCGCCAACTACGCGCACTACCAGGTGCTGGTCGACCGCTAATCCGCGTCGCAGTCAGCTATGCAGCGCAGCGGAGAGTGTCCCTCTCCGCTGCGTTGTAACCACTCCCGCAACAATGGGCCGCAGGGCAACAGGAGAGACGAATGGGATACTTACAGCCCGCAGATTACGCGGCATTTGGGCTGAGCGCCGACACCGCCGATGCGTGGGTCACGGCAGCCTCGGCGATGATGGAGGCCTACTGCAGGCGGCCCTCGCTGCTCGCAGCCAGTTATACCGAGCGGATGCGTGTGCCACTGCGTGCGCAGACAGTGCGCCTCAGCTACACGCCGCTCATCAGCGTGGATGCTGTACAGGCGCAGTATGCGCGGCCGCGCTTCGGCGATGAATTCGATGGCGACATGTACGGTGGTTATGGCCCTGGTTTGCTCGCTGGGCCCTACCTCGCGGCGTTTGCAGCGCCTAACCAATGGGTGCCGGTTGATACCTCAACGCTCGATATCAGCCTGCCTACAGGTGAGTTCCGTTTTGCCTGGAACATGATGGGGCTGCGTTATGCCTATGCGGAGGTCACTTATACGGCAGGGCTCAACACTGTGCCCGATGCCGTGAAGGTGGCGTGCGCGCAGATCGTCAAGAACGCACAGGCTACGCCGGGACTCAATGTGAAGTCAAGCCGCATGGACACGCTGCAGACGCAGTATTTCAGCGACTCGCTTCTCGATAGTCAGGTGCAGGCCATCCTTCGGCCTTATGTGGCAGAGAGGTTGGGATGACCATGCCTGATATCTCTCAAGGCCCGCCGAATGGCCCAATGCGCATCGCGCAGACGTCGTTGCGAACGGGGAGTGGTTGCGCCGCGCTGTTGCGCATGCCGGGTCTTGCAGCCTCCGGCGATGATGCCGAGCAGCTAGGGCTGGCAACGCCGCAGTTTCAAGAGCTCTCGCTGGGGCCGGTGGCCTTCCACAAGGCCAACAACAACACACGGCTTATGGTTTCGGCTGCTGCTGTGCTTGCGCTGGTGCAGAGCTTCGCCTACGACTCCGCGGACGTGCTGTTTCAGTCCGCTGCCGGAGTGCTGATCGAAGGGGTGTTCTACCTGATCACGAACTGCGTGGCCGCTGAGGCGATGGACAAGCCCTACTGCTATTGGTTGACGCTGCAGCCGCCAGCTCGATGACGCTTACTCGCGGTGTTCAAGACTGGGGGATGATGTGCAGAACGCAAAGGACACGTTCTACGAAGTGTTGCGCAACCGGATAGCGGCATTGAATCCGGGCCGCACAACGGTGGTGCGCGGCATCACGCGGCCGGCGATTCTGGTGGAAGAAAACGAGCTTCCTACGGAGTTTCATCTGCCTGACTGCTTCCGGGTTCGCTGGTTGCAGATGAGCGCAGATGCCAATGGGTGTATGCCATTGATGATGTTGCCGTGCGCCATCGAATACGAGACGCCGGGTACGTCAGCCAACGGGGGTATGGATCGAGGGCGCACGCTGGCCGCGCTGGATGGCGAGCTGCTCGCGGTGCTGAACCAGTGGCCGCAGAGCGCGCAGAAGAACAACTACACTCCGCTGTCCAATGGCCAGCCTGCCGCACCGATGGCAGCTAACATCTGGTGGGGCGAGCCCGCTTTTGGAGCGATTGAGGTGAAGCAGGACCGGCTCGCCCGCACCGTGACGGTGGTGGTCATGAGCTATCAGGAGGCAGGTGAACTGTGAGTGATTCGATTGAGACGATGCCGCCGCTTGTGCGCCGGGTGCGTGCATATTTTGCGCCGGTGAATCGTGTTGCACATCAGCCAACTATCTTCGATCCGGCACAGATGGGGCTGTTTGCGTTCAGCGCACCGCCGGCCCCGTGGATCGACCTGGGCTGGATCACCAAGTTCGCAAGACACAGCGGGACAAAAGTGCTGCCGGTAAGGATGGGCGCTCCTGCGACAACCTACTTGCAGGCACGGACCGAGGTGGAGGCGACTGTCGGCCTGAACTTTGAAAGCTGGGGTAAGCTGCAGCTTTCTCTCTCGTGCGGAACGCAGCAGTTGAACCTGTTGCATCCTGCGGCTGGCGCAACCGCCGAAGGCTCAGGAGCCGCTGCTGTATCTGCGGTCGCAATCGAGAGCGGTTCCACGGCGAGCGTGCTGCAGGTTGGTACGGCAGCGGCAGCGGCGTTCACTGTAGGTCAGTGGGTTGCCGTTGATGTCGATTGCTCAGGGCAGACGGGCTACCTCGGTAGCGGAGTCAGCGGTGCGTATGTCAGAACCGCGCTCACGGACGTCGACTATGTTCGTCGCATCACGCTCAACGTTTCGCAGATTACCGCGATTGCCAATGGCGCGCTCACGCTGCGCACTGCGCTGCTCGCGGGTGTTCCCACGTCTGCGATGAAGGCGAGCCCCGTTGTCGGCTTCTGTGACCGTGAGGGCTCGAGCTTCTTCCAGGAGTGGTCCGCGCTCTTCGTCGGCGAAGGCCAGCAGGGAGAGCGTGTGCTGTGGCACTACCCACGCCTGCAGGCGCTCAGTGGTGCTGCCGAAACCAACGTCGCATCAAGTGGAGGGTACGAAAAAGTGGCGCTAGGCGCTGCATTTCGGGCACTCCCGGTGAAGGACCCCGTTGACGGTGAGACGGTGGTCTGCTTCCGCAGCTACGTCATCGCGTAACGACAAGGAGAGACGGTGCTCATAACGATCGACAATTTGGATGGACATGGCCCGGTCGACTACACCGGTTCCATCGCTCCGGAGGGACCCATCACGGTGCAGCGTGCGCTGAATAAGCCCTCGCGTTGCACGGTGGAGATCGTCGTCGGCGCGGAGGGATTGCCTTTGCCTGCGCGCCGCGGACGGGTCACAGTTACAACGCAGGCGGGGACTGCGCTCTTCACGGGTTATCTCGCGACAGAGCCGGTGCAGATATACGCTGGCACGGCCTCGATGGGCCCTGTCTATCGCGCACGGCTCTCGGCCGTGAGCGATGAGTGGCTGCTCGACAACCTGGGCTCTGGCGGCACTGTGTATGACGCAACATCGCTTGGGCTCAGCGGAGAAGCGCTGCTTGCGATTCTCGCGGCTCGTGTTCCCGGCGCTCCTGCGTTGCCGGTCAGCGCCGGCGTAGGTACTGTGCAGGCCATCGGCTCCTTCACGCCCGGCAAGGCAAGCTCCTGGAGTGAGAATGCCGCGCTCGCTGCGAGTGCAGCCTATGCGGGCTATCGCGCTCTCAACGGGGAGTTGCTGCTGCAGCCCGCAGGGGCAACAGTCCATGACTTCAGTGATGCCGACGGCACACTCTCAGTCGCCGAGCTGCAGACGAGTGCTGTGCGTGAGCTTGCCAATGACGTTACGATCACCGGCGCGGGAGAGCCCGCAGCTTATATCGGCGAGCAGTTCATGGGTGATGGCACGACCACTATCTTCGAACTTCGCGAATCGGCCTTCCGTCCGACGCAACGGACGTTGCTGCGCGATAGCTTCAACGAGCCCGCATTCGACGTAACGCAGTGGACCGTGGCCGATCCTGGCAGCCACTTCTCGCTTACAGGCGCTGGGCTTACGATGAACGGCGGCAACGGCAACGATGGGCAGACCGTCATCAGCGCGCTCGATGCTGTCGAGATGGGTGGCGCGATCGTTGCGCAGCTTGGAGGCGTTCTCTTCGGTGCGGCTTCGGACGGCATGCTCGCTTGCATGTATGAAGGAACGCCTGTGCTGGCCAACTGCTTCGCAGGTTTTCGTGTGCGGCAGAACGCGGGCAACACGGTTGTCGTTCCTGTTGTGAATGGTGTTGAGGTTGGAACGGTGTTCACGCCCATTGCGGGCCACAGCTACACACTGCGTCTCCGGTTGCATTGTGTGGAGATGCAGCGCGTGATGCAGCCTTACTACTGCATGGTCGATGGTGTTGTGCAGCGCTTTGGTAGCGCCAGTGGCGTCACCGCGCCGATGGATCTTGTCTTCGAGCTCGTCGATGAAGGCACTGCTTCGAACACACCGGCTACTGTGCTCTACGATAGTTTCGCTGTCGGCGGAACGGTTGTCAGCTCGCCGGCCACTTGTGCGTTTGTTCTCGCCAACGCGACGCAGCTCTTTGGGTCGATTGCATCGGTCAGCGTCACGCGGCCGGGCATTATGTGGGTGGTCAGCACGTTGCCGAGTGGCACACTACAGACACGCCTGATTGGTGTTGCGGGGCAGGGAGTGGATTGCACCGCGACCTACGGCTCGCAGACAGGCACGCCCGGCAAAATCACGTTCTTCGCTGGCCGGGTGCCTGTCGCCGGTGAGCGGATCACTGTCTACTACCGCAACCAGCGTCGCTCGGTAGCGCGGCTTGCAAGCGCGTCGAGCATTGCGAGTGAGTCCTCATCCAATGCGCCGGGCACCAGCCGCTGGCTTGGCGAAGTCCTGCAGCCCGTTGCGCGCAGTACTGCGGACTGTGAGGCTGCAGCCCAGGCAGTGCTGGCGTTTGCTACCAGCCGGTCTGCAGCTCTAGCGGGAAGTTATACAGCTATCAATCCCACGCAGGACATCTGGCCAGGCGATGTGCTTGCTATCACCAGCAACGGCGTCACAACGCAGCTGCTGGTCCGCGGTGTTGTTGCCAAGGACTGTGGCGCGCAACCCGAGGTCATCGAGTATCGCATTGCCTTCGCCAACGATTGGGCCACCGAGTGGGCCGATGGAATAGGTCTCAGGTTGAGCGAGCGTATTGCTGCCAACGCGTGGTTTCCATCTATTGCCGCTTCTGCACCGGGGCAGGTGCTTGCGAATCTGCAACAGCTCACGGTGACGAACCTTACCACTTCTGTACTGCAAATTGATACAGGCACAACGCCACCGGCGGGTGGCGGGTTCGAGATCAGGCGCAGAGACTGGCTGTTCGGGGCCGGTGTCGACGCAGCCGACCTCGTTATGCGGAGCCCAGTGCGTTCGTTCTCCATTCCACGCGCGAGCCAACTTGAACAGTATTTTGTCCGCATGTACGACGCGAGCACGCCTCCCGTCTACTCGCGATTTTCCAGTGTTGTGTTCACGAATGCTCCAGTGAGCTGAGAAGGGCAGGGGAAGGTATGACGGATTTTGAGAGTCAGGTGTTGCAGGAGCTTAGTGCGCTAAAAGCGCAGATGCAACATCTCATGGGGATTGGGCAACCGGGCAGGCTGAACCAGCTGGAAGCGCGCGTAGAAGCCCATGAGCGCAGTGTGCAGCAGTTGAAGGGGTTGGGTGCGGCCTTCGGCGCGGTCCTCACGGTTGTGCATGTGGTGATTGCATACTGGACCGAGCGGCATTAGCCGTGTACAGCTAGTCGTTCGCTGGCGCGTACACGCAGTAGCCGCGAGGTGGAGCAGGAAACTCAGCGTTGCCATCGGCATCGGTGGTGCGCTCGTCGGGGTGCGCCGTGTCGTGGCCGTCCCATGCGACGGGCTTGAACCGCTGGCTCTGCCAACGTGTCTTGACGGAGGTGCCACTCCACTTGTCGCCCAGGTTGTTCAACACATACACCAGTCCGCTCTGGCCCTCATTGCCACCGCGCTGCATGATGTACAGATCTGGATCGACGTGGAGTATGGATGACTCGCCGCCGGCGTGGGCGTGGTGAGCGGCAACCAGCGCGTCGATGCCGTTCGGCATGTTGGGACGCGCCAACTCGCAGTTGAAGTAGTCGTACCAGAAGACGCATGGATAGCCGTCACCGGTCAGAATGAAGGAGTAGGCGAGCATCTTGTCGTTCACGATCTCGTTGCCGCCCATGTCGTGGTTTTCGACGAACGTCACTGCATTGAACGGCCTCGCGGCGACGACGCTTTTGCCATCGGTCAGGTTCATCAGGCTGTAGCCCAGTTGATCGCAGACGTCCTTCAGCTTGTAACGCAGCGGAAAGTCGAACGCGGCGATCTGCTTGTCGGTCACGGCGCGGATGCGGTCGAGCCAGCCTTCGATGTCTCCTGGGCCGGACCAGTACTCGCCGACGACGAACGGCGTAAACTCGCGGCCGTCCTTCTTCTGATACTGATACTTGGCCAGCAGGCCGATCATCCATGCGCCGAAGCCTTTTACAAAGTCGAAACGGAAGCCGTCGAAGTCCAGGTCTTCAATCATCATCCGCGCATATTCGTACATCGCCTCATACACGCGCGGGTTGCGGTGGCACAGGTGCGGGAAGCCGGCAAAGTTCTCGCCTTCCCGCATCGCCTGCTCGTAGCGGCTGGGATGAAAGCAGTTCCAATCGCGCGGAAACTTGCCGCTCTTCGGGTTGAATTTCGTCCATCGCTTCTGCCCGTCGAGAGGGTTCAGCTCTTCCTCGTCCGCGCCGGAGTTGTGATTGATCACCATGTCGGCGATCGCTCCCATCGAGCGGTCGTGGAGAGCTTTGATCAGCCGCTCCAGCTCGGCACGATTGCCGTAAGCTGTCTTCACTGAACCCTTTTGATCGATGTCGCCGAGGTCAAAGTAGTCGTAAGGATCGTAGCCGTTCGAGCTCTGCGTTGGGCACTTGGAGACCGGCGGCAGCCACAGTGCATCAAAACCTGAATCGGAGAGCTGCGGCACCTTCTCGGCAAGGTAGTTCCACCATTCACCCACCTTGTTCTCTTTTGCCGGGGCGTCCCAGTAGAACGCTTGCATCATCACTGCCATCGTGCCGCTCCCGTTCTCTTTATCCTTGCCGTAACAACACGGTTGGATGCGGAGCGCGCGCGTTTGGCAGCTTGCCGCGCGAATGGCGCAAAGTAAAACGGCAGGTCTTGTAGTGGACCTGCCGTGGGTGACCTGCTGTTACAGTGACTAGCCGAGATCCTCGGACCAGTTCTCGAGATAGTTTTTGAAGTCGGTCATGAACTTGCCTGCGTCCGCGCCGTCGATGGTGCGATGGTCGAAGCCAAGCGTGAACCGCTGGATAGTGCGGATCGCGATGGTGTCCTGGCCGTCCTTATCGGTCAGCACCACGGGCTCCTTGTTCATGCCGCCGATGCCCAGGATCGCCGACTGCGGCTGCGCGATGATGGGCGTGCCGAACTGCTCGCCGAAGATGCCGGAGTTGGTCAGTGTGAACGTGCCACCGGCCACCTCATCCGGAGCCAGCTTCTTGTTGCGCGCACGGTCGGCCACATCGACGATCGCACGAGCAATACCGAGGAAGCTCTTCTCCTCCGTCTGCTTGATGACGGGGACGATCAGACCCCACTCCAGCGCGACCGCGATGCCGATGTTGATGTTCTTGTTGTAAAGGATCGCCTCGCCTTGCATCGACGCGTTGACGATCGGATGCTTGCGCAGCGCCTGCACGGCCGCGCGTGTGATGAACGGCATGTAGGTCAGCTTTACGCCGTTGCGCTGCTCATACTTGTTCTTCTCTTTTTCCCGCAGCTTCACGATGCGCGTCATGTCCACCTTGAAGACGGTGTGGACATGCGGGCTGGTGGCCTTGCTCTCGACCATGCGTTTCGCGATGATGGAGCGCATCTTCGAGAGCGGAACCAGCTCACCTGGTGTCGGTGCAGAGACGGGAGCGGCAGGGGCCGACGCAGCGGGTTTCGCTGCAACCGGTGCGGCAGCAGCCAGTGCCGGAACAGCAGCCGGTGCGCCACCTTCCAGGTGCCCCAGGATGTCCTGCTTGGTGATGCGGCCGGAAGCGCCAGTGCCGGGAACAGTTGTGAGGTCGACGTTGTTCTCCGAGGCGATCTTGCGCACCAGCGGCGACGAACGCGGGGCCTCGCCAGCCGATGCAGAGGCTGCTGAAGCCGCAGGCGCGGCAGGAGCGGGGGTTGGTGCCGCAACGGGTGCAGCCGGAGCCGCCTTTGCCGCAGGGGCTGCTGCGCCACCGCCAATCACCGCAACGATCGAGCCGACCGTAACGGTCTGGCCTTCCTGCACGCGAATTTCGGTCAACGTACCGGCCACGGGCGAAGGGATCTCGGCGTCCACCTTGTCGGTGGAGATCTCGAAGATGGGTTCATCGCGAGATACCGTGTCGCCGACCTTCTTCAGCCACTTGGTCAGCGTGCCCTCGGTGATGGACTCGCCCATCTGCGGCATCGGCACCTCGGTGCCGGGGCCAGCCGCTGCTTCAGGGGCCGGGGCCGGAACCGCCGCATCGCTCGCAGCCGTGGTCGTAGCGGCAGGCGTTACAGTCTCTGCCTTGGGGGCGGCTGCGGGTGCTGAACCGGCCTCTTCAATCGCGCAGACTACCGTGCCGACCGTCACTGTCGCGCCCTCTTCGACCTTGATTGCGCCCAGAACACCGGCCGCGGGCGAGGGAATCTCGGCGTCCACCTTGTCGGTGGAGATCTCAAACAGCGGCTCGTCCCGCGCGACCGTATCGCCCGGCTTCTTCAGCCACTTGGTCAGGGTTCCTTCGGTGATGGACTCGCCCATCTGGGGCATTACGACATCAATCGGCATAAAAAGTAGGGTCTCCGCGGCGATTTACAGCGCTCCTGGCAGTGCTCAAGGCGCAACACTCGGATTATACGGCGGTAAAACAATCTCTGGCTGCAAAATCGCCGAGTTCCATACTGTTCAGTATAGAAGCGGTGCGCTTAACTTGCAGCTCCAACGGCAAGAAGCTCCTCGGCGGACTCCACCGCAATCATCTGCCGCTGGAAGACCCGCCCAAAGTTTGCTGCCGTGCTGTTGCCCGCGCGCTCCAGGGTTGGCGGCGGCTCCTGCGCCGACTCCAGCTCCAGCGAGGTTACGCCCTTATCGGTGATGCCGCAGGGTACGATCCAGCCGAAGTCACGCAGATCGGTGGTCACGTTCAGCGCAAAGCCGTGCGAGGTCACCGCCTGTGACACGTGGACGCCGATGGCGGCGATCTTCTTCTCGCGGACGGAGCCGCCAGGCAACGTCCAAACGCCGGTCAGTTTGCAGATGCGTTGCGCCGGTACACCGAAGTCCTTGCAGGTCAGTATCAGGGCTTCTTCCATCAGCCGGACGAAGTCTACGGGTCCGAGATGCGGGCCGCGCTTACCGGGCAGATCGCCGCGCAGGTCGAAGATCGGGTAGCCCACCAGCTGCCCCGGGCCGTGGTAGGTCACATCGCCGCCGCGGTTGATCTCGTGGATCTCGACGCCGCGCTGCGCGAGCGCCTCATCGCTGGCCAGGATGTTGGCTCGAGTAGCGTTTCGCCCGAGCGTCAGCACCGGCGGATGCTCCATCAGCAGCAGTGTGTCGCCGATGCGCTGCGCTTTGCGTGCTGCGACGACGTCGTTCATCACCCGAATTCCTTCAGAATAAGGAATTCGCCCGAGTTGGAGTAGGTGCATGTACATTGAGCTAAAGGAGTTGCTCGAGCACAGCACGATGTTAACAGATTAATTCCGAACACATGTGCTCGGGCGGCTTGACACAGTCGGCTATACTTTGTATAGCCGACTGTACTAATGGGATTTCGGTATCGACCGAAAGGATAATTTATGGCTAGAGTTCATGATGTTGCAGCGTACATCATCGCCAAGTTGCGCTCGGTTGACGCTATGAAGCTTCAGAAACTTCTTTATTACTCCCAAGCGTGGTCATTAGTTTGGGATGAAAAGCCCCTATTTAGTCCCAAGATAGAAGCGTGGGCTAATGGCCCTGTCGTTCGCAAGGTCTTCAAAACCTATCAAGGTAAATACAAGATTAGCTGTGCGCTTGAAGGGGACAAATCGGCCTTGACCAAGAACGAGCGCGAAACAGTTGATGCGGTCCTTCGCTTTTACGGCGACAGAGATGGTTTCTATTTGAGCGAACTGACGCACAAAGAGCGGCCATGGATAGATGCCCGTAAGGGAATAGCTCCTGGAGAAAAAAGCGATAAGGAAATCACTAAGGCAGCGATGCGGGACTATTACGGTAGCCTTGTCTAATGTGCGCGAAGAGGGATAAGAAGCCTAAAGCGAGAGAAGTCCCTTCTGGAGAAAAAAATCCCAAAATCGCTTCGGAACCATCGCTCTATGATGATCGGAAGGCAGCTTGGCGCGTTGCCAAAATTCAGCTGACTGATCCTTATGGTTGGCATGAGATCAGTGCCAATGATGCATCGCAGATTAAAGTAAAGCTGGCTGTCTTTGAAAAGAATAGCTGGAAGGAATTATTTGTTCGGGATGCTCGTTTCAATCACCGGATTCAGTCTGATCAATTGAAGTGTCCGATAGCGCGGAAGTGGATGGCAGAAAACATGCCAGATCAACCATATCTATGGACTCTCCGATTATCCGGTTCAGAACGCATATGGGGAATACTGTCTGAAGGCGCCTATCAGGTACTATTCTGGGATCCCCAGCACCTGATTTGGGAAGTTCCGCGCACTTAGTACGACCCGATAAGCAACTAATCTATCGGGGTCGTACTATATCTACACGTTGATCGCCATGCCCTCGACGCTCGAGAAGCCATCCAGCAGGCTCTCGCTCAGCGTTGGGTGTGCGTGGATGGTGAACATCATCTCTTCCACAGTCGCTTCAAGCTCCATCGCGGTGACGCACTCGGCGATCAGTTCGGTGGCGTTCGGCCCGATGATGTGCACGCCCAATACCTCGCCATACTTCGCGTCGCTGACGACCTTCACAAAGCCGTCGTGCGCATCGAGGATGGTGGCCTTCGAGTTGCCGACGAACGGGAACTTGCCGACCTTCACCTGGTAGCCCTTCTCCTTGGCTTGCGCTTCGGTTAGGCCCGCGCTGCCAATCTGCGGGTCGCAGTAGGTGCAGCCTGGGACTCGGTCCTTGCGCACAGCCCGTGCATACTTGCCGGCGAGCTTGCTCGCGACGACCACGCCGGCCATTGCGCCTACATGCGCCAGTTGCGGCAGCCCGGCGACGACGTCGCCGATCGCGTACACGCCTGGCTCAGTGGTCTCCATCCACTCGTTCACCGGCACAAAACCGCGATCGAGCTGGATCTTCACCTTGTCGAGACCGGCGTCATACGTGCGTGGCCCACGACCTACGGCGACCAGCACCTTCTCGGCGTCCTTGGTCTGTGTCTTACCCGCCGCGTCGACATACGTGACCGTTGCACCAGCAGCAGTCTTCTCGATCTTCTCGACCTTGCAGCCGGTGTTCACCTCGATGCCGCGCTTCTTGTACAGCCGCGTCAGCTCCTTGGAGATCTCTTCATCCTCTACCGGCACGATGCGTGGCAGGGCTTCGAGGATCGTCACCTCGGCGCCAAAGCTCTTGAAGACGGAAGCGAACTCAACGCCAACTGCGCCCGAGCCGATCACGATCAGCGACTTCGGCATCGCGGGCAGAGTCAGAATCTGCATGTTGGTCAGGATCGTGTCGTCGGCCTGATAGCCCGGCAACATGCGGGCGTCGGAGCCCGTAGCGAGCACGACCTTCTTGGCCTTCACCTCGGTGACGGTCTGCTGCGTGTAGCCTTCGGCCTGCAGGTCGCGGCCCTTGCCCTTATCTTCATCGGTCACGGAGACGGTAAACACACCCGCCTGCGCTGGCCCGGTCAAACGGCCATGCCCGCGCACCACGGTGATCTTGTTCTTCTTCATCAGGAAGTCGAGGCCCTTGGTGTGCTTCGTGACGATGTCGTTCTTGCGCTTCAGCAGGTTGTCCCAATTCAGCTTCGGCGCGCTCACGCCGTCGATGCCGTAGCTTTCGGCGTGCTTCAGGTGATCCCACACCTCGGCTGAAAACAGCATGGCCTTGGTCGGGATGCAGCCCCAGTGCAGGCACGTGCCGCCCAGCTTGTCGGTCTTCTCGATGATTGCGACCTTCAGGCCGAGCTGTGCTGCGCGGATGCCGCAGGTGTAACCGGCGGGGCCGCCGCCAAGGATTGCAAGGTCGTAAACCGTATCTGCCAAGGGAATTCGCTCCATTCTTCAGGTGCGCCGGCGCAAAACCGTAGCGCTTGTCTTCGACAACTTAGTGTATCGCCGCTGCCTTAACCAACCGTATTGGATGTGCGAGTACCGGCTGCCGATGCAAACCACCCGCGCCCGCAAGGAGGTGCGCACGCATGAACCACTTCACTTACTCCGACGCTGGCTTCCAGATGACTAGGTCCTTCGAGGGCCTTCGTCTCAACGCTTACCAGGACTGCGCCGGCATCTGGACCATTGGTTACGGCCACACCGGCCAGGACGTCATCCCCGGCAAGACCATCACCGAAGCCGAAGCCGAAGCCCTGTTGCACGCCGATCTCGCAGCTGCTGTCGCCTGTGTCAACCGTGCGGTCAACGTGCCCATCACGCAGGGGCATTTCGACGCGCTCGTGGACTTCTGTTTCAACGCTGGCCGCGGCAATCTTCTCAGTTCGACCCTGCTGCGCCTGGTCAATCTCGGCGACTACGCGCAAGCGGCCGGGCAGTTCGCTCTCTGGGTACACGCAGGCGGAGAAGTTGTCTCTGGCCTCGTCCGTCGCCGCAAGGCTGAGGCGGAGCGATTCATCGCCTCGTCATAGCCGAGCGTCGCATGAGCATCGAGCAAATATCTAAGCCACGCGTCTACAGTAAGTTAGCCACCGCCGCGAATATAAACCCATCATCGCAACCGCGCTAGACCCCATTTGCGTCAAACTGAATATCGTGACGCGCCAGATCAAGTTCGCTCTCTGCCTTCTCGCTCTCTCGTTCTGCACGGCCCTGCATGCGGACCCCTCCAAGTTCGATCTCACCGGCCCCAAGCTCGACATCCGCGTCACGCGCGGCAACGACACCCTGCCCATCGCCGAGGTCCCCAACCTGCAACCTGGCGACAAGCTCTGGATCAAGGCCGACCTCCCGCAGACGCAGTCCAACCATCTGCTGATCATCGTGGCCTTCCTGCGCGGCACCACCAACGAGCCGCCCGACAGCTGGTTCACCGAGATCGACACCTGGGACAAGAAGAAGACCAAGGAGGGCACCACCATTGTCGTCCCGGACGAGGCGCAGCAGGCCATCCTCTTCATCGCGCCCGAGACCGGCGGCGACTTCAAGACGCTGCGCTCCGCCGTCAAAGGCCGCCCCGGCATCTTCATCCGCGCCGACGCCGACCTCAACGAGTCGTCCTTCGAGCAACAGCGCATTGAGCACTATCTTGATGCCATGAAGACCGTTACACAGAACGATCCCAAGGCGATTGCCGACCACTCTGCCAAGCTCGCCGCTACCCTCGCCCTCAAGCCCAATGCAGACTGCTTCAAGCAGCCCGTCGAGCAGCAGGTCACGTGCCTCACCCAGTCGAGTGAGCCCGTCATTCTCACCGACGGCCACGGCCAGAGCATCGCGGACGCGCTCTCCTCCGGCGCATCGTCGGACCTGATCAACAGTGCCTCGCTCACGCAGCAGGCCGGCGGCGGAATCTATTCGGCCTACGTCGGCACCGTCATCGACCTCGTTCACCTCGTCAGCCTCATGCGCACGGCGCAGTATCAGTACATCCCCGGCCTCAGCTTCCCAGACGATGCAACGATCAACCTGAAGCTCAATGCGCCGCCATCGTTTGTCAACCCAAAGTCGGTCATCGTGGTTGGCCTGCCTGCCATCCAGCCTGCCAAGCTGCCGCCGCTAAAGCCGCATGACCCCGACGAGGTCGCCTGCCTCCTGCAGCCGAAGATGGCCCTGCAGCTTGAGGGTGCACCGCTCGTCTTCTCCACCAACTTCGCGCACGACATCATCCTGCACCTCAACCGCACCGGCGCTCCCACCGACATTCCGCTCAAGCCTGACGCCTTCGAAGGCGGTCTGATCGTCACCAAGGAAGAAGCGCGCAAGGCCCTGAGGCTCGTCAACGATCGCACAAGCGAGGATGCCACCAGCGCGTCCGGCAACAAGCTGGGCAGCAGTTCCGATCTCGACATCACCGGCACGATCAGCGGCTACTGGGGCTTCGACCCCTTCACCGGCCCCACGCTCAAGCTGCAGCAGGTCGATGGCAAGGGTTGGAAGATCGTCGGCGACACGCAGCTGATGGCCGGCCAGGACAACCATCTCACGCTCACCGGCGAAGGCACCGCCTGCGTCCAGAAGGTCGCGCTCACCGACAACAAAAATAAAGATGTCACCGTCAGCTTCAAACCTGCCACCGATGACAGCGACAAGGACAAGCCGAACACGCTCGCGCTCGATGTCTCGCTCAAGAAGGTGCAGCCCGGCGGTTACTCGCTCGGCATCCGCCAGTACGGAGACGCCACGGCAGACCGCGTCCCGCTCACGGCCTATAACGCCGCCATCCACATGGACAGCCTCAAGATCCACACCGGCGACGACACCGCGGAACTCACCGGCTCGGGCCTCGACAACGTCGTCTCCGTCGAGCTCGACAAGCAGAACTTTACCCCCACCGGCGATGCCAACAGCGACAGCATGGTGCACCTCGAAGCCAAGGATGCCGTCTCACCCGCCAAAGGCTCTGAGGCCGTCGTCAAGCTCAAGGACGGCCGCACCATGAAGGTGAAGGTCTACGCCGAAGCACCGCGTCCCGGCCTCCAGCTGCTCTCCTTCCACGCAACGCCGGCGCAGCAGGCAGGCGCTATCCCCGTCACGCTCGGCGCCACGGACGACATCCCGCTCAACGGCAAGCTCACCTTCGTTGTGCAGACCAAAGAGATATTCCCGCGCAATCAGAAGATCGAGGTAGCTACCGCGGACGGCACCGCGGACACGACGCTTTCGCTCGCCGACAACGACCTCGTCCTGCAGGACGAGCACACCGTGGTCGCCACGCTCGATCCGCTCAAGGCCTTCGGGCAGTCCGCCTTCGGCCCGCTGCAAATGCGGCCCGTGGCCGCCGACGGCACTCCCGGTGACTGGACGCCGCTCGGCAAGCTCGTCCGCACACCGCAGATCACCGCCGTCAACTGCACCACAGCGGACGCACCCACCTGCACCGTCAACGGCGACAACTTCTTCCTCGTGCAGTCTTTTGGTGCCGCGCAGGACTTCGCGAAACCCGCCGATGTTCCCACCGGTTTCGCGGACAGTACCTTCACGGTGCCCACTCCTGCGGATGGAAGCACACTCTACCTGAAGCTTCGCGATGACCCAACTGCCGTCGCCAAGCTGACGCTACCCACACCGATTCCGAAGCCCGCACCACCCCCGCCAGCAGCGGCTGCGCAGCCCGCGCCCGCAGCCCCTGCTTCCACCTCCGCGACTACCTCAACTCCCGCCCCGGCAGCACAGGCATCTCCGGCTGCTGCAACACCGGCGGATTCTGCCCCGTCCTCGCAAGTGCCTGCAACATCGGTAGCACCGGCGACAACACCTCCGACGTCGACGCCACCGCCTGCGGCCACACCGTCGATTGCCTCGCAGGCTCCGCCAACTCCATCGGCCACCGCGCCTGCCGCAACGCCGTCGACGGCGTCAGCGACGCCTCCGGCAGTTAAGACAGCGATCCAACCGCAGTTGTGACGGAAGAGTCAGCGCGCAAGAGATAATGTGTTTACCGCATGCCTCCTCAGCGCACAGTCCTCATCGACACCGATACCGCATCCGACGACGCCGTTGCGCTCATCATGGCGCTGCGCTCGCCTTATGTCTGCGTCGCCGCTATCACTGTCGTCGCCGGCAACGTCCCGGTGGAGCAGGCCACCCGCAACGCACTCGTTACGGTAGAGCTCTGCGGCGCTGAGGTTCCGGTCTACACCGGCGCCGCAAAGCCGCTGTGTCGCGAACTCGAAACAGCCACGTGGTTTCACGGTATGGATGGCCTCGGCGACTGCGGTTACGCTCCCTCGCACCGCAAAGCCGAGTCGATGCACGCTGTCGACGCAATCATCGCCACCGCGCTCGCCAATCCCGGGCTTGAGGTCATCACCCTCGGCCCGCTCACAAATCTCGCACTGGCCATTGCGAGAGAGCCGCGCATCGTCGCCAGCATCAGCCGCTGCGTGGTTATGGGCGGCGCACCCTGCTGCGAGGGCAACGTCACGCCCGCCGCGGAGTTCAACATCTGGGTCGATCCTGAAGCCGCCCGCATCGTCATGCTCTCGGGCCTTCCTGTCGAACTCGTCGGGTGGCAGCTTTCGCGCTACGACGCTGTGCTCAACGCGCATGACATAGACCTGGTTCTCGCCATCGGCACGCCACTCGCAGAGTTCGCCATCCGCTGCAATGGCCGCGCCCGCGAGGCCTACTTCGAGCAGACTGGCGAACACGGCATCTCGCTGCCTGACCCCGTCGCGATGGCGCTGCTACTGGAACCGGGGCTGGCTCTCGAAGCCAGCGACCACTTTGTCGAAATCGAAACCGCCAGCCCGCTCACCCGAGGCATGACGGTCGTCGACAAGCTCGACGCCACCGGCGATACCCGCAATGCGCCCGTATGGGCGGATGCGCGTGCTCGCAGCCGTAAGGCGAATGTGGTCTGGAAGCTCAACGTCCCCGGCTGGAAACGCCTGCTAATGGCGACGCTCACTGCTTGAAGATCAGACTGCAGCGGGTCCTTCGAGCTAAACCCAATCGATTCCTTATCATACCCACAACTGCATATGGAATCAGCCACTTACCCCCGGGATCACCCCGTAAGTGACTGATTGTACAGATCACCCTATCTACATAGGGAGGGGGGAGGGGTCAGCCGCTACAACAACTTCGCCGCATCCTTGGCAAAGTAGGTCACGATAAAGTCCGCGCCTGCGCGCCGGATGCTCAACAGGCTCTCCAGCATTGTGCGCTCCGGCTCCAGCCAGCCACGCTCGAACGCCGCATGCAGCATCGAGTACTCACCCGAAACCTGATAGGCACCCATCGGCAGATCGTAGCGGTTCCGCGCCTCGCGCACCACATCCAGGTACGGCATCGCAGGCTTCATCAGCAGCATGTCAGCGCCCTCGGCGATGTCCTGCTCGATCTCGCGCATCGCTTCCCGCAGGTTGGCACCATCCATCTGGTACGTGCGACGGTCTCCAAACTGCGGGGCCGAGTCCGCCGCCTCGCGGAACGGACCATAGAACGCCGAGGCAAACTTGGAGGCATAACTCATGATCGGCGTGTTCTGCTTGCCTGCATCATCCAACGCCATGCGCATCGCCGCGATGCGTCCATCCATCATGTCGCTCGGAGCCACGATGTCCGCACCAGCCTCTGCCAGCGAGGCAGCCGTCTTCGCCAGCAGTGCAACGCTGGAGTCGTTCTCAACCATGTAATGCTCGCCGTCACGGGCCACAACACCGCAATGCCCATGCGAGGTGTACTCGCACAGGCAGACATCCGCAATCGTCACTAGCGACTCGGCAGCTTTGGTCGCCTTGATCGCCCGTAGCGCGCGTTGCACGATACCGTCGCTGGCATAGGCGCCACTGCCCAGCTCGTCCTTCTGCTCTGGAAGACCAAAGAGCAGCAGACCGCCGACACCAAGCGCCGCGCACGCCTCGACCTCCTTCAATGCCTCGTCGATGGAGAGGTTGAAGACACCGGGCATTGAGCCGATGGGCTTGCGCACGCCGCTGCCCTCGCAGATGAAGAGCGGATAGATCAGCGCGCCGGGATGAAGGTGCGTCTCGCGCACCAGAGAGCGCATGGCAGGGGTTGAGCGCAGCCGCCGCAGTCGTGTTGCCGGGAACTCCATGCTCTCTATCTTACGTTGCGGCGAGACTCCGTAAGATGGAGAGATGCAGTTGCTGCCTGAGATACCGAACGTCCTGACCGACCGCGGCGGCGCGTCGCTCCAGTGGGAGACGCTCCGCGCCCGTATTGCTGCGGCTGCGCACTCGCCACTTGGAAGAGAGTGGATCGCCGCGCTGGAACCGAGCTCCAGCGCGGGCTGGATTGAGACACAGCAGGGACGCAACGCAGAGATGCAGCGCATGTTGGTGAGCGGTGGCAGCTTCGACTTCCACGGCATCTTCGATGTGACTGATCTGCTCGACAAGGCACGGATCGAAGGCTCTGCGCTGGAAGCACTGGAACTGCGCTCCCTGATCGTCCATGCCGAGCGCGTCGGAGCATGGCGCAACGTGGTGCTCGCACCGCCGGATGGTGACCGCAACGCATGGCCGGAGACGCAGGCGCTATCCGCACCGTTACTTGAGTACGACCTCGAAGACCTGCTGCGGCAGTTGAGCGGCAAGATCGAGCCGGACGGAACCCTCAGCGACGACGCCTCACCCGAGTTGCGCCGTATCCGCCGTGCATTGGAGCAGCAGCACCGTGCCATCGAGGCCAGCCTCCGACGTGCGCTGGCGCGGCTCTCCGACGATGACAGCGCGCAGGATGCTGTGATCACCGTGCGGGGCGAGCGGTTCGTCATCCCCGTCAAAGCGGAGTACAAACGCAAGGTGGGCGGCGTCGTCCACGGCTCCAGCTCCACTGGACAGACCGTCTTCGTCGAGCCGATGGAGACCATTGAGCACAACAACGAGATGGCGCGACTGCTGGATGAAGAGCAGGCCGAAGTTCATCGCATCCTGGTCGCGATGACCCGCGCGGTTGCTGCCAACGCTGACGCACTATTGCTTGGTGCATCCATCCTTGCTGAGGTCGACGCGCATCAAGCGATTGCTCGCTTCGCCTTGGAGATGCAGTGTGTTCGTCCGGCCTTCAGTGAAGCGCTGGACGCCGACTTTGCACTTGTCGCTGCACGTCATCCATTGTTGGAGATGCGGCTGCGTGCCGAGCAGGGCAGCATTGTTCCGCTGACTATCTCCTTCCTTGAGGGCAAGCGGCAGATCATCATCAGCGGCCCAAACACGGGCGGCAAGACGGTTGCGCTCAAGACCTCAGGCATTCTCGCGGTGATGGCTCAGGCTGGCTTGCCGGTGCCGGCGGAGCAGGCGCAGTTGCCGATCTTCACCGCGATCTATGCGGATATTGGCGATGCGCAGTCGATTGAGCAGAACCTGTCGACGTTCTCGGCGCATGTTGTGAATGTGAACCGCATCGCAAAACATGCGGACGAGCGATCACTGGTGCTGCTGGATGAGTTGGGGTCGGCGACGGACCCGGAGGAGGGTGCGGCACTGGCGGTTGCGGTGGCGGAGCACTTCCTGCTGCGGCATGTGTGGAACATCATCACCACACATCTGACCTCGTTGAAGGTGTATGCCGCGAAGCATGAGGGCGTGCTCAACGCTGCGGCTGGGTTTGATGAGGCAGCGCTGGCGCCGACGTATGAGCTGCGGCTGGGAGTGCCCGGAGCTTCGGCGGGGTTGAACATCGCGGCGCGGCTGGGGCTCGATCCGGCCATTGTGGCTCGGGCCCGGGCACAGATGACGACGCAGCAGGTCGATATCGGGCGGTTTCTGGAGGAGTTGCACACGCAACTGTCGGCGGCGAACGTGGATCGCGAGCAGCTTGCGGCTACACAGAAGGAGCTGGACCGTGAGCGGACGCGGTTGGAGCAGGAAGGCCGCATGGAACAGCAGAAGCGGACTCGTGAGCTCGAGCGGCAGTTGAAGGCGATGATCGAGGAGTTCGAGGGGCAGCTGCGTGGGACGGTGAAGGCCATCGACGACAAGACGGTGGCGCAGAAGATCGCGCGCGACTCGGCACTGCGGATTGCGCAGCTCAAGCGCGAGTTCTCTGAGCAGTTCCAGTCGACGGTGAGTGCCCATGCACCAGAGAAGGCGCAGGCGAAGGCGATGGAACGGCAGCGGGAGCCTAAGGCCGGGGACCTGGTGCGGTTGAAGTCCCTGAACCGCGAGGGTCGCGTGGTGCGGGTGATCGACGCCAAGTCTTTGGAGGTTGCGGTGGGACCGATGAAGACCCGGGTGCCTCGCAGCGATGTGGCTGAGGTGATCGCTGTGGCGGAGAAGCCGGTGGAGGCTGCCAGGCGGCGCGGTGTGAATGTGAGTAGTCCCGCGAGTGACGATTCGGATTACGTCAGCTCCGAGATCAATGTGATTGGGAAGACGGCTGACGAGGCTGAGAGCGAAGTGGAGCGGTTTGTGGAACATGCCTTTCTGGCCGGGTTGCGGCGGATTCGGGTGGTGCATGGGGTGGGCATGGGTATCCTGCGGCGGACGCTGCGGGACTACCTGAGGAAGCATCCTCATGTGCTGTCGGTGGCCGAGCCGCCTTATAACGAAGGCGGCCAAGGGGCGACGATTGTGGAGTTGCGATAGTGATACCCCCATCCCCCTCCCTATGTAGCATGGGAGCGATCCAGGAAAATCAGTCACTTACGGGGTGATCCAGGGGGTAAGTGACTGATTCTGTATATAGTTACGGGTATGATATGGAGCACGTTGGGTTTAGCTCCGGGAACCCGTGCCGATGCGGTTTCAGGCGGCCGGTTTGGAGTTCTGAGTTCTTTTGCCTCTAATTCAAGTATAGAGAGCCCATCCTAAGAACGTGTTTTTGTTTTCTGGCCATAGCCTGATTGTTTTGAGTGGGTTATAGGTATGGCAAGGCTGTGGGGCTTGACAGCTATTTGTGGGTTGGGCGGTGGGGAGTGGGGACTCGCTGGGCTTCGAAGTAGACGCCGCAGGCGCTGCCGAGGATGCGGTTGGGGGCGACGAGGAGGACGGAGTCGCCGGGGACCTCGGTGCTGCCGCCGGTAATGTCGGCGTCTTCGTGCTGGAGATTGACCTCGGTGACAATCGGCTGCTTGATCTGCAGCTGGGCGAAGTCGGCAGGTTTGGGGTCGCCGTCGAACTCGGCTTTGAGGTCGTTCTCGTTGATCATGCGGGTGACTATGCCGGTGAGCGGGACGTCGCCGCCCTGCCAGTGCAGGGTCTTTGGGGAGTAGGTGAGGGTGGTGCCGACGAGGAACTGGGCGCGGGCAGAGTCCCAGCAGCCCATATTGGTGGTGGGGATGAGGCGCGCGATGCGCCAGGTGCCCTGAAGTTGCGCGGGCAGAGGGTCGGCGAGGCTCGTTGCGGAGCCGATGAGGAGCACGGTCACGAGTGAGACGGAGACCCGCATCCCAGCAAGAGGCCGAGACGCTTTTCCTGGTTTGTATGCGGGACCGAGCGTGAACACATTCTTATCTTAGCTTTATCTCCGGTGAGGATCGGTACAGCCGCCAGTACGGGCCGATGCCTTTCCGGTTCAGGCACTTGCGGGTGTAGGGGTGAGGTTTTTGAGGTGCTCCGTTGAGCTGCCAATTGTCACCGTTCGCTGCTGCATATTACCGTTTGCTGTTTCTTTCACGACTTCGTCTCGCGAGTTGAATAGCTTAGAGAAGGGAAATTACCGCCCGTGCGTCCGACCATTGAAGGCCTGCCGCAATGCCGGTAACCAGAGTTTGAATTGAAGGGACCGTTGCAACGGAGTTTGCGCAGCGGCCTTACCTCAGGAGACGGATTCATGGGAAAAGCGACGAAGGTTTTCGAAAAAGGGATTGTGATGACTGCGAAGGCAGGTTGGGCAGTCTTCGACAAGCTGAATTCGATCAGCCCGAACAAGAGTTTCACGCCGAAGTGGTCCGATAAGCCGCTCCTGAAGAGCTACCAGAAGGAGAAGCCGCCCCTCGGCTGGCCGCGCACGACCGACTCGCTGTGTCCGAAGTGCGTTCCTGAGATCCGCCAGCAGATCGTGGACGGCAAGCTGCCCCACGAGATCCTGCTGAACGAGAAGGTCGGCGAGATCAAGGCGCAGATCATCGAACGCGATGGCCAGATCCTGATGATCAAGGACTGCCCGATCCACGGTCACTTTGAAGACGTGATGTCGATCGACCCTGCGATGATGAAGCACCTCGAGGATGTATTCCCGGGCCGCGACATCCGCGCGCACAACGACAAGGGCCTGCACAACCACGGGACTTCAACCGTCACGCACGGCCGTGGTTCCGTTCTGACGATCGATCTGACGAACCGCTGCAACATGATGTGCGACCCGTGCTTCATGGATGCGAACCAGGTGGGATTTGTCCACGAGCTGACGTGGGACGAGATCAAGACCATGCTGGACAACGCGATCACCATCAAGCCGAAGCGCCAGATGTCGGTGCAGTTCTCGGGCGGTGAGCCGACGCTGAGCCCGTACTTCCTGGATGCTGTGGCTTATGCGCGCAAGGTTGGTTACAACTCCGTGCAGGCTGCGACGAACGGCATCGAGTTCGCGAAGTCGAAGGAATTTGCAAAGGCTTCGGCTGAGGCGGGTCTGCGCTATGCGTACCTGCAGTTCGACGGCATCGGTAACGCCGCGAACTCGCACCGCAAGGTGGGCAACGCGTTCGACGTGAAGCTGCAGGCGATCCACAACCTGCATGAGGCCGGTGTGGACATCGTTCCGGTGACCACGATCGTAAACGGCATCAACAACGAGCAGGTTGGCCGCATCATCCAGTTCGCGCTCGACAACCCGAAGAAGATCAACTTCCTTTCGTTCCAGCCGGTGAGCTTCACGGGCCGCGACGAGGCTGTTTCGGATGAGCGTCGCGCGGCGCAGCGTTACACGCTGTCGCATCTCGCACACGACATCCGCAACCAGACGGGCCTTGGCGAGAGCACGCGCGACTGGTTCCCGATCTCGTTCATGAGCACCTTCTCCGATTGGGCTGACCTGGTGCATGGACCGCAGCACGAGTGGGGCCAGCTGAGCTGCGGCTGCCATCCGAACTGCGGCATCGGCATGGCGCTGATGATCGACAAGGAAACCAAGGAAGCGGCGCCGGTGACGGCGTTCCTGAATGCGACGCAGCTGGCCAAGGACATTGCGAAGGTCAACGATGCGGCACGCGGCAAGACGCTCACCGTGGTTGGTGCGGCGCTGGCGCTGATCCGCAACTACGAGCCGAAGAATGCACCTACGCATTTCAGCATCTTCTCGTTGCTGGAGAAGTTCGATAAGTGCTTTGGCGCGACGGGCCGCAACTATGGTAAGGTGACCGCGGACCGCACGATGGAAGATATCGAGAAGCGCCGCGGCGATCGCTGGAACTTCTTGTTCATCGCGGGCATGTGGTTCCAGGACTTGTTCAACTATGACTTCCGCCGGACCGAGCAGTGCATCATCCCGTACGCGACGCAGGAGGGCGAGATCAGCTTCTGCGCGTACAACACGGGTGTGGGCTGGCGCAACATCATCGAGAAGATGCACATGACGAGCTCGCTCACCAAGTGGTACGAGGAGCACGGCCGTCACGAGATCTTCGCCGGTGGTAAGAAGGTCGGCATCGAGAAGCAGGAGAAGTATGACCTGGTGCTGAACCAGGCACATGTGGACTCGGCTGCGAACGATACGTTCGACAAGAGCGGCATCGCGAAGAACGCGCGCGAAGAGAAGATTCGGGCGCGCGATGCGAAGCTGAAGGCGGAAGCCGAGAACGCCCGCATGGCCAAGCTGTATCGCAAGGAAATCCTGAAGGAACCGGAGCTTCCGGGCGGATTCGTGGCTCTGGGCGAGATCAAGGCTGCAACGGCGAAAGCAGAGGACAAGGACCTCGTCGCTGGCGACTAAGCGATAGACAACACACACACAACGGCCACCAGCTATGGTGGCCGTTATGTTTTGCAGAGAACATTGCGTTCTTTACAGTCGTGTAACGATGTAATGGTTCGGTGTATATCCGTTGAAACAGTTTTGAGATACCTTGATGTCACGGCAGCGTTTCAACAGACCCCCGTATTTTGATTTTGGAGACCATGTGACAGAGGCGTACATCAACCGCATTGCGACAGCAGTACCTGATTCGGACGTTCACGGGGCATTCGTCGCCTTTGCCGGGAACATGATTGAAGATCCACGTCTGCAGAATGTGTTTTACCGGATGGCCCAGCGTTCAGGCATCCGGCGGCGGTTTTCGGTGTTGACACCGAACACTCCGCACACGGAGTTTCATGTGGACCCGTACAAGTTTTATGTGCGCGGCAGCTTTCCAAGCACGGCGCAGCGGATGGAGATCTTTGAGCGTCTGGCACCGCGGCTGGCGCAAAAGACGCTGGACAAGCTGGCGCTGAGCGAGGAGGAGCGGCGCGGGATTACTCACGTGCTTGTAACGTGCTGCACGGGGCTGTATGCGCCGGGGCTGGACTTCGACATCCTCGATCACCTGGGGCTGGACACGACGGTGGAACGGACGATGATCGGGTTCATGGGGTGCTATGCGGCGATTAACGGCCTGAAGCAGGCGCGGCATATTGTGCGGTCGGAGCCAAACTCGAAGGTGCTGATGGTGAACCTGGAGCTGTGCACGCTACATCTGCAGGAGACGCAGGACCTGGAACAGGTGCTGAGCTTCCTGGTTTTCGCGGATGGGTGCTCGGCGAGCCTGATTACGGCTGAGCCGAAGGGCTTTGCGATGGACAGCTTCCGGGCGGTGCTGATCCCTGAGACGCGTGGGCTGATTACGTGGAAGATCAGGGGTTCGGGGTTCGATATGCTGCTCTCGGGGCAGGTGCCGGTTGAGATTGGCAAGGCGCTGACCGAAGGCGGTCAGCAGGTGCTGAATGAACGATGCAAGGAAGAGATCGCGCTGTGGGGTGTGCACCCGGGTGGGAAATCGGTACTGGATGCGGTGGAGCGCGGGCTGGAGTTGCCGGAGCACGCGCTGCAGTCGTCGCGCGAGGTGCTGGAGTGCTTTGGCAATATGAGCTCGGCGACGGTGATGTTTGTGATGGAGAAGTTAATGCAGCGGGCAAAGCCGGGTGACAAGGGCTGTGCGATGTCGTTTGGACCAGGGCTGACGGCGGAGACGATGCTCTTTCATGCCGTCTAAGCCGATCGACTTTAGCCGGAGAGTTGCGCCAGTAGATCTGCCGGAGTGGCTGGACGACCCATGCACGTATGAGCAGCTACGGTCGTATCTGGGTGACCTGGAGCAAGTGAATACGCTGTCGTTTGGGGCGCGGCCAACGGTGCAGTGGCTTGGGCAGTTGCTGGAGCGGCATGGCGGGCAGGCGCTTCGTATTGTGGATGTGGGTTGTGGCGGTGGTGACATGCTGCGGCGGATTGAACGCTGGGCAAAGCGGCGCGGACTGGCAGTGGAGTTGGTGGGGATTGACCTGAACCCGGAGGTGGTGCGGGCGGCGCGGGAGATGACGCCTTCGGGTTCACGAATTGAGTGGATCAGCGGCGATGTGTACTCGTACACGGAGGGCGCGGATGGAGTGATCAGCGCGCTGCTGACACACCATCTGGAAGAGATAGAGATCGTGCGGTTCCTGACATGGATGGAGGCAACGGCGCGGTGCGGTTGGTACATCAATGATCTGTGCCGGGAGGCGACGCCGTACAAGCTGTTCAGTATGGTGGCGATTCTCGCGCGGTGGCACAAGGCCGTGCGGCATGATGGGCCGGTGTCATTCCGGAGAAGCTTCCGGGAAGACGATTGGCACCGGATGTTGGCGTCGGCTGGGGTTGCTGTTGAGCATGTGGAGGCACGGCGGTGGACGCCGGGGCGCCTTTGCGTGGGGAGAACCAAGAGTGCGTGAGCGCTAAGGTTGTCATCGTTGGGGGTGGAGTTTTGCGGTAGACTGACGCTCAAATCCTCAGGAGGGCCTGGCGATGGCGAAGAAGGGTGCGGCGGGGGAGTACAGCGTAGCGGTGGATGCGTATATTGCCAAGGCAGCGCCGTTTGCGCAACCGGTGCTGGAACATCTGCGGCAGGTGATGCATGAGGGTGCGCCTGGTGTGGTGGAGACGACAAAGTGGTCGATGCCGTTCTTTGAGTACACGGGACCGAGCGGGAAGACGGTGATCCTGGCAAATATGGCAGCGTTCAAGGCGCATTGCAGCTTTGGTCTTTGGGGAGCGGAACTGGCGAAGGAGATGCGCGCGGACGGTGTGGTGGCAGGCGGGTCGATGGGGTCGTTCGGAAAGATTACGAGCGTGAGGGACCTGCCGTCGAAGAAGCAGCTTGTGGGCTATGTGCGCGAGGCAGCGCGACGGATCGCGGAGGGCGAGCGGACAAAGGCTTGGAGCCGGCCGAAGGTGGTGAAGGCTGAAGTTCCGATGCCGGAGGCGCTGGCAGCCGCTCTGAAGAAGAACAAGGCGGCGGCGAAGGTGTTTGAGGGGATGAGCCCGAGCTGTCGCAAGGAATACAACGAGTGGATTGCGGATGCGAAACGCGAAGAGACGCGTGAGAAACGTGTGGCGCAGGCGACGGAGTGGATCGCGGAAGGGAAGAGCAGGAACTGGAAGTATGAGAAGTAGTTGTCGCGCTTCGAGATGTTTGCGTGAAGAGGGACATCCTGAGGGAGACATGAGTTTGAACGCAGATGCAGTCTCGTTAGACTGGCTGAGGCATGTCGACTGCGGGCAAGGGAAGAAAAAAGGCAGGTACGGTGGGATTGTCCAGCGCGGCGCTTGAGGCGTTTCGCGAGAGGCTCGGGCAATGGTATCAGAAGAGTGCGCGTGTGCTGCCATGGCGTGGCGTGGAAGATGCTTACGCGACGTGGGTGAGTGAGGTGATGTTGCAGCAGACCCGCGTGGCGACGGTGATCGAACGGTATACGGAGTTCATGGAACGGTTCCCGACGGTGCAGGCGCTGGCGCTTGCGGAGGAGAGCGACGTGCTGGCGCTGTGGAGCGGACTGGGCTACTACAGACGAGCGCGGATGCTGCATCGCGGGGCAAGGTTTGTAGTGAGTGAACTTGGTGGCGTGATGCCGCGGACCGCGCTGGAGCTGCGCGTGTTGCCGGGAGTGGGGGAGTACACGTCGGCCGCGATTGCGAGCATAGCGTTTGGCGAGAGCGTGGCGGTGCTCGATGGGAATGTGGAGCGTGTGTTGCTACGGGTGCTGGGTGAGGCCGAAGAGAAGAGCAGCGCGGCGAAGGCGAGGCTGATGACGGTGGCGCAGGCGCTGGTGCCGGAAGCTACTCGCAGGGGCAACGCGCCAGGAGATCATAACCAGGCCATGATGGAGCTGGGTGCGACGGTGTGTGTTCCGCGGGGGCCGCTTTGTCTGCAGTGTCCGGTGATGGAGCTTTGCAGGACGCGGGGAGAGCATGCGACGAGAAAGCGAGATGCGCAGAAGCAGCGGCGCGTGGCGCATCTGCTGCAGACTCGAAAGAACGGAACGGAGGTGCTGCTGGAACGACGTGCGAGTGATGCGAGCCTGATGGCGGGGATGCTGGAGTTGCCTCCGCTGGTGCTGGAAAGCGTAAGCCGGTATGAGCCAGTGCTGCGTGTGAAGCACTCGATTACGAACACGAACTACGAGGTAGAGGTGTTCGAATCGGAGGCGCTGAAGAAGGAGATTCCGGCGGCGAAGAAGGCGCTGGAGTGGGTGGCTGTGAGTGCGCTAAACGAGGTGCCTTTGACAGGGCTCGCGCGCAAGGTGCTGGTGAAGCTTGGTGTGCTGGCGAAACGGTAGTGCTTATACTGCGAATGATTCGTATTCTTGAGGTGACGACGATGGGTCGAGGAGTTTGGCTGGGTATTGCGGTTGCAGTGATGGCGACGGGCGGCTGTGCGCTAGCTCAAGGTACGCCAATGATTCCGGCGAGTCCGATCTCGAAGGCTGAGGCGATGGTGAGCGCGGCGAATCTTCGTGAGCAGGACAAGTTCATCTCCGATGACTTGTTTGAGGGGCGGTATCCAGGGCTGCGCGGGGGAGAACTCGCGGCCAAGTATATTGCCAGCCAGTTTGCGATGGACGGGTTGCAACCTGCCGGCGACGATGGGACGTTTCTGCAGCAGGTGAACTTCGTTGGCATGAAGGTGGTGCCGGAGAAGACGAAGTTCGAGCTAGTGCCTGCACAAGGCAACGCCGAACTACTGAGCTTTGGCGATGACTACACGGTGAGCAACGAGACGTTGACGCCGGAGACGATGTTGGATGCTCCGATTGTGTTTGTGGGGTATGGCGTGGATGCGCCGGAGTACCAGTGGAACGACTATGCGGGCGTGGATGTGAAGGGCAAGGTGATCCTTTGCATTGTGGGCGACCCACCGAGCGATGACCCGAAGTTCTTTGCAGGGAGGGCGCTGACGTACTACGGGCGGTGGACGTACAAGTTTGAGGAGGCCGCGCGCATGGGCGCGGTGGGTGCGTTGATTATTCATCGCACGGATCTGGCCAGCTACGGCTGGAACGTGGTGAAGAACTCGAATACAAGCGAGAAGACGTATCTACGTGATGATGCGAACCCGAGGCTGAAGGCGGCGAGCTGGATTCAGCTGGAGGTGGCTCGAAAGCTGTTTGCGGAGAGCGGGCTGGACCTCGACAAAGAGTTTGCGGCAGCGGGACAGCGGGGGTTCAAGGCTGTCGAGTTGCCAGTGAAGCTGAAGGCGACGATTGCCAGCACGGTGCGGCGGTTCCAGAGCCCGAATGTGGTGGCGATGCTGCCGGGTGCGAACGTTGCGGCACATGCTCCGGACCGGGCTGTTCTGTATACGGCCCACTATGACCATCTAGGCTTTGTGCCGGGGATGAAGGGCGACAACATCTACAACGGCGCTGCAGACAATGGCACCGGTGTGGCGATGATCCTGGAGATGGCTCGCGTGTGGAGCGATGCGGTGCATGCCGGTGAGCTGAAGCTGCCGCACTCGGTGATCTTCTCGGCTGTGACGGCGGAGGAGCAGGGGCTGCTGGGCAGCGAGTACCTGGGGCAGCATCCACCGATCCCGGCGAAGGAGATTGCGCTGGACATCAACTACGACATGCTGCTGCCGATTGGCGTGCAGAAGGAGATCAACGTGAACGGGGCGCAGCGGACGACGTTCTATCCGGAGGTAGAAGCGACGGCCAAGCGGTTTGGGCTGACGATTGTGCCGGACCCAAGGCCGGAGGCTGGCAGCTACTATCGCAGCGACCACTTCTCGCTGTCGCGGGTAGGAATTCCGGCGTTCAGCGTGGATGCCGGGACGCTGTATGAAGGACATGATCGCGCGTGGGGTGAGGCGAAGGAAAAGTACTTCAACGAGAACAACTACCACAACTTTTCAGACAACTTCGATCTGACGTGGGACTTCAACGGCGATGCGAAGCTGGTGCAGTTTGGGATGGACCTGGGCTGGCAGGTGATCCATCTGTCGCACGCGGTGGAGTGGAAGCATGGTGATGAGTTTGAAGCCGCGCGGCTGAAGAGCGAGCAGTAGTCGGTGGCCGGGGAGTTACTGCGGCGACGGTTCCACGAGGACCGTCGCCGCTTTGCTTTCGTTGTTGTTGCCGTCGACGGCGGTGACGCTGTAGCGGTAGGTAGTCGCGGGGTCGGCGGTGGGGTCGTGGAAGCTGGGTTCCGGTACGGGGGCTTGGTTAAGGCGGGTGCGGGCGGAACTGCCGTCGGCGGGTTCGCGGTAGATGTTGTAGCCGGTGAGCGGCGCCGCAAGCGTAGGTGTGGTGTCGGCGTCGGAGACAGGCTGCCAGATGAGGTCAATGGCGTAGTGCGGGGTTTCCGCAGAGCCAGACGTGGCTGGCGGCGTGAAGCCGGTGGCAGCAAGGCTGGTTGGCGTTGCGGGTGGGTAGATAGGGCGGAGGGTGAAGTCTATCGGTGTCGAAGGGATGCTGCGGAGCTCGACAGTGTGCGTACCGAAGGTGAGGATGAGGCGGCGTTCGGCAGTGTAACGGTAGGGAGCGTTAGCGGTTACGGTGGCGTCGAGTGTGCGATTGGCGGAGTTGGCGTTGAGCCAGAGGTCCGTGGTGTGTTTGGTTGTGGGTGCGAGGGCAGTGCGGTGGAGCAGCACATCGCCGGAGGCGGTAGAGGACCAATCGAGCAACGCGCCGGAGCGGGTGCCGGTGGCGCGGAGCGCTTCGACGGGGGCAGGTGCAGGGCCGGTGGCGGTGAAGGCCGTGTTGGAGGGGCCGGCAGATTTGCCCTGGGGGCTGAGGAACTCGACCTGGTAGCGAAGCGGATGGGGCTGCCCGGTAGTGAGACCGGTGGGCAGAGACTCGTGCCAGATGAACGCCTTCGGGTCGGTTGCCGTGAGCGGGATGTCTAGTGTGGCGACGGTGGTGCAGCTGCCGGTCGTCAGTCCGCGGCAGACCGTGCCGTGAAGCGTGGTGTGGTGGTGGCGCGGATTGTAGAGTGGCAGCTTGTCCGTTGAGCGATGAGGAACAGTGAAGCGGAGTTCGACTGTGTTGCCGGTGCGGCTGACGGTGAGATCAGAGACGGGTTGGGGCAGGTTGAGCGAGGGTGCTCGGGGTGGGCCGGGGCTGGCGCAACCTGCGGCGAAGAGTGAGCCGATGGCGAGGGCGGCGAGTCCCCGAAAGCGACGGTGCGAGGGGACAGAACGTGCTGGCCGACGGATAAAACCCATGCGTTCGAGCGTAGCATCCGAGCCTGAGAATGAGCTTGATGTTAGCGAATTCGTAGAAGTACAGGTAGGCGAGGGCCTGTTCTGGTGGGTATTGTGAGTTTGAACGTGGCAGGCGGTTGATGTTGAGCCCGGCGGTGAAGATTTCGGTGGCGTCCAGAGCATCTTTTCGTGCCACTTCAACATCTGTTTACGTGACGAAGTGAGCGGTCCCTGAGAGCGAACTTCGAAGGAACGAAGCATGGGCGTCTATCCCGGAACGATCACCGAAGCGTCAGTCCCTCCAATGAAGCGCAGCCGCGAGTTGGCTGAGGGCAAGGTGTCCGCACAGATGCTGCCGCCGGGTGAGGTGGACGTTCTGGACGAACCACCGGTGAGCGCTGAGGCTGCCGAAGAGTTCATCGAGAGCAAGCGGATCGGGGAGCGGATCAAGTATCTGCGGCAACGGAAGCAGATGGGGCTAGTGGAACTGGGCCGCCATACGGGGCTTTCAGCAAGTTTTCTGTCGCAACTGGAGACAGGGCGCGTGGTGCCTACGCTGCGCAACCTGGCGCGGATTGCAATGGTGTTCTCCAAGGACATGAGCTACTTCTTCGAGCCTGAGCGCCCGGAGTTGTTCCGGATTCTACGTGCCGGTGATCGCCTGCGGCTGCCGCAGACCGGAGCGGACGAGCCGGGATACTACTTCGAGAGCCTGGGGCAGGTGCCTGTGGAACAGACGATCACGCCGTACATTGCGGAGTTTCTGCCGGCGAACGAGAAGCGGGTGCCGAAGAGCCATCGGCATAGCGGGAACGAGTTCCTGTATGTGTTGTCGGGCGAGCTGAAGCTGGAGCACGACTCCCAGGTGGATGTGCTGGCTGAGGGAGACGCGGTGTTCTTCAACGCGGAGGCCGTGCACAGCTACGAGAAAGCTGGTGGCGAACAGTGCTCGGCGCTGATTCTGACGATGCCGGAGCCGCTGCGCGGAGTCCATGCCGGAGCCCGGATTTCGATGGTGGCCGGCGCTAAACCGGTGGCGAAGAAGTAGGTGCTATTGGTGACCCTCCCCCCGGTTTTGGGGCTAAGATCCGCAGCGGATTGGGGTTAGGCTTGTATACCCTTTGGTGCGCACTTTTGTCGTAAGCAAACATTCTGGTGGTTATGCCTTTTGGCCAAACTGGATTTTCAAAGAACAAAGGCCCGGCGGTTGCCGAGCCTTTCCTGTTCCTATTCTATCGTGCGTGTCAAGCGTTGTAAGTGACATTCTAAGCCTGACGGCAACCAAGAGGGCGATGGCTTGATGCCGTCGCCCTTCTGCTTTGGGGTGTGCTTTTTTTCGCTTTGGCGATGCGAATTAGCTTTGGCTCGCGGCAGCCAACCGGTCGCCGGGGGACCAGCGGACGGGGGCGTCGCGGCGAGGGTCGTAGAAGAGCATGCGGCCGCAAGTTTCGCAGTGGAAGACGGTATTGGCGAACTCGCCGTGAGGGTCGCGGTTGGTGAGGTCGTTCCAACGCTGCGGGCGGACCATCATCTGGCAGGCGGAGCACTTATGGTCGATGGCCTCAGAGAGGGCGGTGCCCTTGGCCTTGGCAATGCGGTCGTAGCTGGAGAGGAGCGATTCGCCGGCGTCGGTGGCGGCGATGGTCGCGCGCAGTGTGGCGCGTTCGGATTCGATGCCGGCGATGGTGGATTTGTGCGCGGCGGTGAGGCTGGCGCAGCGGACGCGCTCGGTGGCGAGTGCGGCGGTGTTGGTTTCGACGGCCGAGATGGAGGCGGCGCGTGCGGTCTCGAAGGCGTCGGTGCGTTCAAGGGAGGCGAGCTCTTCGTCTTCGGCGGTGGAGATGACCTGCTCGGAGAAGGTGATCTCGTGCTCAAGAGCGGCGATCTGCGCGGCGTTGGCGGCGGTCTCCATCTGCTTGCGGAGGCGGGCGATCTTGTCGCGGCGGGAGGCGATGTCGAGCTCGTGGGACTTGCGGAGGGACTCTTCTTTGAGGAGTGAGGCTTTGGCGCTGGCGAGGGCGGACTCGGATTTGGCGAGGGTGGCTTCGCAGGCGGCGACGCGGCGCGGGGCTTCGGCGAGCTCTTCGCGGAGGCGCTTGAGCTCGAGGTCCTGGGCCTGGAGGATGACGAGGTTTTCGAGATCGGCGTTCATGTTCGGGCCCCTTCTGCAGCGCGGTGGCGCGAGAGGTTCAGGCTACCACGCTGGGCGCGGCGAAGGAGGTGGCGCCAGGGTGCGTTGGCCCGGAGCGGCCATGCACGTGCTCGTGTTTATCTAGAGGGGTGACAATGAGTGCGAAGCGCAGCGCCGGATTGCTGATGTACCGGAGAGATGCCGGGAACCTGGAGGTGTTTCTGGTGCACCCGGGCGGACCTTTCTGGGCGAAGAAAGATAAAGGCTCCTGGACGATCCCGAAGGGTGAGTATGGCGACGATGAGGAGCCACTCGCAGCCGCGCAACGCGAGTTCCAGGAAGAGACGGGCTTTGTAGCGGCTGCACCGTTCGTCGAACTCGGTTCAGTTCGGCAAAAGAGCGGCAAGCTTGTAACCGCATGGGCTTTTGAGGGTGACTACGATCCTGTAGACCTCGTGAGCAATACCTGTGAGATTGAGTGGCCGCGCGGATCTGGAAAACGGCTGGAGATTCCTGAGATAGACCGGGGCATGTGGTTCTCGCTTGAAAGCGCCCGAATCTACATTCGTGAGGAACAGGTGCCATTCCTCTATTCATTGCAGGACTGCCAGCCCCGTTCTGGATAGAGGGGCGGGGAAATACCTCGATTGTGTCTTGCTTAGAAACCGTCTTTTTGGTGCATTTCGTGAATCCCGGGCGCTTCCGTAGAATCTGAATCAGGACCACAGATGGCCAGTGCAACCACAACATTAGACTCAGTTCCTGAATCGAAACCTGTCCCCGCGGCGCAGCCGTGGCGGCCGAGCATCAATCCGTGGATTGTTGCCATGACGGTGACGCTCGCGACGTTCATGGAGGTGCTGGACAGCTCCATTGCGAACGTGAGCCTGCCGCATATTGCGGGCGGGCTGGGCGCGACGCAGGATGAGGCGACGTGGGTGCTGACCAGCTACCTGGTGGCGAACGCCGTGATTCTTCCGGCGGGCGCGTACATGACCACGTTCATCGGGCGCAAGAAGTTTTACATGATCTGCGTGGCGCTGTTCGGGATCTCGTCGGCACTGTGCGGCTTGGCGCCTACTCTTGGCCTGCTGGTGTTCTTCCGCGTGTTGCAGGGCGCGGGCGGTGGCGGATTGGCACCGAGTGAGCAGGCCATTCTGGCCGATACGTTTCCGCCGGAGAAACGTGGGCAGGCGTTCGCGATGTATGGCCTGGCTGTCGTTGTTGCGCCGGCGATTGGGCCTACGCTGGGCGGCTATATTACCGACAACTTCGACTGGCGATGGATCTTCTATCTGAATGTGCCGATCTGTCTGCTGTCGCTGTTTCTGACGTCGAGAATTGTGGAAGATCCGCCGTGGGTATCGCAGCAGGTGAAGGAGACGCAGCGTGAGGGCATCAAGCTGGACTTCTTCGGCTTTGGATTGCTGGCTGCGACATTCGGCTCGCTGGAGTTCATCCTGGACAAAGGCCAGGAGGACGACTGGTTCGGTTCGCATGTGATCATCTTTTTTGTGGCGCTGATGATCGTGGCGTTCGTCGTGATGATCTGGTGGGAGCTGAAGGAGCTGCGCGAGAATAAGCGGCCCATCCTGAACCTGACGCTGTTCAAGCGACGGCAGTTTGCGATCAGCTTCATCCTGATGTTCGTTCTGGGCTTCAGCCTGTATGCGACGACGATTCTGATTCCGCAGTTTGTGCAGACGCTGCTGGGGTATACGGCGGAGCTGGCGGGACTCGTGCTGTCGCCGGCAGGGCTGGTGATGATGGCGATGATGCCCGTGGTGGGCTTTCTTTCAGGCAAGGTGGACCCGCGGAAGCTGATTGGCTATGGGTTCGTGATGCTGACGCTGAGCCTGGTGTGGATGGCGAACCTCGACCTGCAGCTGAGCTATGGTCAGCTGGTGTTCATGCGCATCTTCCAGGCGTCGGGGCTGGCGTTCCTGTTCATCCCAATCAACACGATTGCGTATGTGGGCGTGAAGCAGAGTGAGAACAACGATGTGTCGGGATTGACGAACCTGGCGCGAAATATCGGCGGGTCGTGCGGCACGGCGTTTATGGCGACGATGCTGACGCGGCGGTCGCTGGCGCACGAGACGTCGATGGTGCGGTCACTGGGGCCGCAGAACCCGATGTATCGTGAGCAGCTGGACTCGCTGGCACGGGCGTTCAAGCCGGGGAATGGTGTCACTGCGGCGGGTGCCGGACCTTCGATTGGAGCAATGCACCAGGCGCAGGCGTTTATGTATAACCAGATGCTGCGGCAGGCAGGGGCGCTGGCGTATGTGGACATCATCCGCTACCTGACGATCTTCTGCGCGTGCATGATTCCGCTGCTGTTCTTTATTCCGCGGCCGCCGAAGAATGCGAGCGCGAGCGCGGGACATTAGGAGCGCATGCCTCAGGAAGCATGCAGGTTCCTGGCTTTTCTCCATTCAGTCATTTTCAGCAGAGCAGGGATGTTATTCACTCTCATCAAAGGTACTCGCACGCCATAAGGCGAGTTTTTCCCAATCTGAGGGGAAGCCCATGTGCCTCAGAGATATGTGAGGAGAGTCTGGGATTGTCTTGAGATGGGAGCGTAGACGTTCTTTCCAGGTGCTGCCAGGATGCACGAATCGGAGCATATATTGCAGAACTGCGGCCACTGCATAAATACGACGTTGCGCCAAAGAATCGGTTGCCAGGTGTTCAAGCAATTCGAGTTCACCAGGTTTTGAAGGGCTGGGTTGCTGAACGAGTGGGCGATTCCAGAGTCTCTCGTGGTGGGCACAGACGTTTCTGACAAAGTTGATGCTTTGAGCCCAGCTAGAGAGGAACCGCCTTTTGGGAAGACGGTACAAACTGGAAAGCCGGTCCAAATCGGCGGATTTCATGCCATTCAGCACCGTACTTAGGGTGCCGAAATCCCACAGTTCTATCGACATCCAAATGGGTAAATCCGATGAATACTTTGAGCGGAAGTGTTCGGCAAATTCTTCCCTCGATCGGCGGAATGCATCGTCCAGTTTTTCGATGAATCTGGCGTGCGGTGTAGCGCCATCGCTATCCGGCGCTGAAAAGTAACGATTATAGGTATTAGCGTCACGATAGGAAAAGGCACCATAAGTACCCAGGGTCAAAGCGACTTCAACTCGAAGTCCTACTTCTATGCGCTCAATGGCGTCTAGAAAAAGTAAACGGAGTTTCTTGTCGAATACATACAACTCCATGATTGTAGAGAACTCGGTATGAGGCCGGAAATGCTCATGTATATGCTCAGTTTCGCTACCATCTGGATTCCGACGGAGTTCGCGCTGCCTGAACGGGTATGCGTACCCGCTAAGTCTGTAGTATCCGATCCTGTGAAGGCAGGCTTCAGCTTTCCTGGTATCCGTAATGAGCATTCCACGGCCACGTAAGAGTTCTAGCTGCTCAGTCACGGAAAGATAGGGCTTTGAATAGCTGCTGAGGCTCAAGGATGACATTCTCGTTCAAATAGGAAGGCCGACCCGTACGCTTTCGCGCAGTGGAGTCGGCCGTATACACATATGATGCACTGCCCACCCAGAGGTGTCCACAAAATTTGGACACCTCTGGGTCAAAACAGAACCGAAGTAACCAATTTTCCTAACTTCCTCTAGTTATGCGCCGTGAGACTGTTTGATGGGAAAAGGATTGCGCTCGTCGAATTGGACCTGGTGCCAGTAGGGATAGGCGAGCGGGACGGTGCTGGCTTCGTCGAGCTTGGCGACCTGCTCGGTTGTGAGCGACCAGCCGGAGGCATCGAGGTTGGCGCGGAGCTGCTTCTCGTCGCGTGCGCCAATGACCAGCGTGCTGATGGTGGGGCGCTGGAGGAGCCAGTTGAGGGCGATCTGCGGAACGGTCTTGCCGGTTTCGGCGGCGACGGCGTCGAGCGCGTCGACGACCTTGTAGACGTACTCCCAGTCGGGCGTGGGGCCTGCGTCGGTGACCATCTTGCTTTGGAGGCGTGAGCCTTCGGGCAAGGGCTGGCCGCGGCGGATCTTGCCGGTGAGGCGGCCCCAGCCGAGCGGGCTCCAGACAAGCGCGCCGACGCCCTGATCGAGCGCGAGAGGCATGAGCTCCCACTCGTAGTCGCGGCCGACGAGCGAGTAGTAGACCTGATGGCCGACGTACTTTGCCCAACCGTAGCGCTCGGAGACAGAGAGCGACTTCATGAGGTGCCAACCGGAGAAGTTGGAGCAGGCGATGTAACGGACCTTGCCGGAGCGGACGAAGTTGTCGAGGGTTTCGAGGGTTTCGTCGACGGGGGTCGTCGCGTCGAAGGCATGCATGTGGTAGACGTCGATGTAGTCGGTGTTGAGGCGCTTGAGTGAGCCTTCGAGCGCTTCGATGAGGTGGTAGCGTGAGCTGCCGGCGTTGTTGGGGCCGACGTTGCCGCCGCGGAAGGTGGCCTTGGTGGAGACGAGGATGTCCTGGCGCTTGAGATGGGCCATGGCTTTGCCGAGGACCTCTTCGCTGTGGCCGTCGGAGTAGATATCGGCGGTGTCGAAGAAGTTGCAGCCAGCCTCCATGCAGATGTCGAGGAGATGGGCAGCTTCCTTGTCCTGGGTGGCGCCCCAGGACTTGAAGAACTCGTTGCTGCCACCGAAGGTGCCGGTGCCGAAGCAGAGCTCGGGAAGTTTGAGGCCAGAGCGGCCGAGGGAGCGGTAGTTCATTTGCGACTCCAATGTTTGGCTTGTGGGGAGGGAAGCACCTTGCGGTGCACGTGGACAACTGCTGTTTGGATGCGGAAGACAGAGAAACGGCGCAGGCCGCGACCTCAACAGAATTGTATGGCGTATACGGCGCCATTGGCATAGCCGGCTTCGCAGACACCACACATTTCCCTGACGAATTTTGGAGTTGCGCAGTTTGTCGCCCAAAGGAGCTCCCTTATGCCCGCAATGGCTGCTTCGCCCACGTTTGCAAACCCGCACCGATTGAACCGCAATGCGGACTATGTGTTCTCTTGCGCCGTGGTGCTGCTGCTGATGATGGTTGTATGCCTGACGCGGATGCCGCTGGCGATGAGCCACCCGTGCACGCAATGGTGAGCCATCTGCTGTAAGGCGTTTAGCGAGGCTGGGCGAGCGGGCTGGCGGTGAAGTCCCGGGAGAGACCGAGGCGCTTTGCGGTGGCGTCGAGCGCGGCCTGGGTGTGGAAGAAGAGTTGGGGCGTGCCGGGTGTGGGCGGGTTGGAGTGCGGGTAGAAACGGACGACGATCTCGGGGTGTTTGACGGAGTCGTCGATGCCGTTAGTGAAGGGGTAGCCGAGGGCCTGGAGAAGATGGAGTGAGCCTTCGTTGCCGGAGGGGTTGCCGTCGTCGCCGACGATGCCGAAGACGGAGCGATGGGTGCGGCGGGAGTAGACGGCAACGAAGTCGCCGAGATGCGCGCCGCGGCGGGTGGCCTCGTCGCCGAGGACGATGTAGTTGATTTTGGTGGCGTCAACGTAGCGGCGCGGGTCGCTGTCTTTGTTGTTGGCGGGGTCGGTGAAGGCGGTTTGCGAGATGTAGTCGCCGGGGTAGGGGTCGTGCGGTCCCTGGATGACGGGGACGGTGGGGTGGTCGTCTTCGGTGAGAAAGCCGACGATCTCGCCGTGCCGGCGGCGGCGGTAGTGGGCGTCGCGGAGGTTGTCGAGGGTGTGGTGGCCGGGAGGGCCATAGGCGTTGGGCGCACCGTCGACGTCGACGTCCATGCGATGGGTGAGGAGCTCGAACGAGGGACGCGCGGATGACGAGCTGTGCTGAGGCGGAGCCGCCAAGGCGATGGCCATAAAGAGGGCCGGGATGAGAGCACGACGATACAGGGTAGAGGCTCCTGATGGCTTAGACGCAATGTGCCGCACAGAAGATTTTAGTGACAGATGAGATATTCACCGGGCGGAACCACTTTCGATCCATGGAGGGAGACTGCGAGGGACCAAGGATAGAGAATAGAGGGCAGGGCACGATAGAAGTACAGCCCATATTTATGAAAGAGAGAGTGTGCTAATGACAGAGGATACAAGGGCAGCTATCAGCAAGGTACCCGAAGTGACGCTGATGTTCTGGATCGTGAAGATCCTTGCGACCACGCTGGGTGAGACCGGCGGCGATGCGCTTTCGATGTCGTTGAACCTGGGTTATGCGGTGAGCACACTGATCCTGTTTGCGCCGTTCATCGTACTGGTGGTGCTGCAGGTGCGCGCGAAGCGGTTTCACTCGTGGCTGTACTGGATGGTGATCGTCGGCACGACGCTCGCCGGTACGACGATGGCGGATTTTGCGGACAGGTCATTGGGTATCGGGTACCCGGGCGGGACGTCGGTCCTGTTCGCGCTGGTGATTGCTTCATTGCTGGTGTGGAGGTTTGCGGTGGGCACGGTATCGGTGAACAACATCGTGACGCACAAGGCGGAGATGTTTTACTGGCTGACGATCCTGTTCTCCAATACGCTGGGTACAGCGCTGGGTGACTGGACGAGCGAAGGGACAGGGTTCGCAGGCGGCATATATCTGTTTTTCGGACTGATTGGCGTGGTGGCGTTGCTGTACTACTTTACGAAGATCAACCGGACGCTGCTGTTCTGGATGGCGTTTATTCTTACGCGTCCGCTGGGCGCGAACATGGGCGACTTTTTGACCAAGCCGCACGCGCAGCAAGGATTGGACCTGAGCCGCTTTGCGGCGTCGGGAGTGATTGCAGCGGCGATGGTGCTGCTGCTGACGATCTGGCCGCAGAAGGCTGGGCTGCATCCGGGTGAGCCGATCAGCTGAACCGCCAATGGGCCCACGCCATCCCGAGGTTGCTGCTGCGATGGACGCGGCAGCAATGAGGTCGAGAGGCTACGGCGCAACGGGAGCGGGCAGGTGCGGTGTCCTTGTGGGCGCTGCAAGCCCGAAGAACATGACGAGGTTGTTGTACCCTCGTTGCCGACCCAGATGTTGCCGCGATCTTGCCGGTTTCGAGGGTGTTGGTGGTGGGCAGAATCCGCCAGGGATACTGGCCCACATGGGGAGGAGGTTAAATTGTGCAGGCGGCCCGTAAGCCGAATTCTGTTTTAGACGATCATTCCTCTAGGCCATGCCTTACGGCATGGCTCCAGCAACCTACCCGCAGGTTTCGGTACAAGCTCCACTATCCTGGGCGTGACGGGCCGTCGCGCGCTCGCCGCAGAAGTGGTTGCGGCGCTCTCCCTGCCTATTTGGTCTTGCTCCGTGTGGGGTTTACCGTGCCGTTGGTGTTACCACCAACGCGGTGGGCTCTTACCCCACCGTTTCACCCTTACCGTCTCTTGCGAGAAGGCGGTCTATTTTCTGTTGCACTGGCCGTCTACGCGCCTTGAAGCGCGCATCCCGGACGTTATCCGGCACACTGCCCTGCGGAGTTCGGACTTTCCTCCCCCATTCCCTTGCCGAGGCTCGGGTCTGGCAGCGATCGTCCGGCCGCCTGCACTTGAGTTCAGTGTAGCAGCGGGGATTGGCCGATGGGGGATTTTCAGCGGACCCGGCCCGAGAGTGGTGCCGGTGCTGCGACCTCGGATGCAGGTGCTGGTGGAGATGGCGGGCGTGGGGCGGTAGGTGGCTAGAGTGGGTAGAGGTTGAGCTCGGGGAAGTCGCGGCTAAAACGTTCTGTGTCGGTTGTCATGAGGCGATCAGCCCTTAGCAGTGCATGAGCGCCTATCAGGAAGTCGGCGAGAATGCGTCGAGGTTGATCTCCGGCCGACTTGCGACGTCGCCTGGCATAAGCAGCGTAGCGCAAGCCGGCCAGTGTCCAAACTTGCTCAGGCAAGTTCCAGTCAACACGGATGCCTGTGTCGGCTAAAAATTCATGCACTTTGGACTCTGAAAATGCTGGATGAGCCAAGGATTCGGCGTATACGGCGGGAGAGATAACAAGTGCACCTTCCTGGCTGGCCTTGGTTAGGCCACTAAGGATGCGAGGTGCTGCCAGTTCGCCCGTCCAGATAGCGGACAGGATGTTCGTATCGAGTGCGGTCCTCATTCGTAGGGCACATCGTCATCGCGCATATCTGCGACCCAAGCATTGATTTCTTCGACATTCTTGAAGTACGGGGCGACGCCAACCCATTTTGCAAAGGGGTTTTCTTCCGGGTGTGCGGGCTGCACAACCGTCGCGCCGTCTTTTTCTATGAACTCGACACGATCACCACTGTGGACACCCAATCGCTTGCGTACCTCGATGGGGATAGTGACCTGGCCTTTGCTGCTGATGGTGCTGGATGGCGGCATCTTTACCTCCGCGATTCAAGTAAAGAATAGCTCTTTTTCAGGAGAAACTGCAAGGAAAGTCGGCATCGTTCGCTCTCACTTGAGTGTTGTCGAGGCCATTAAGGCGTCGCTGGGCACGGTGATGGAACTCGCGGCAGGCTGCCAGCGTAGACTGAAGCTGGAGCCCCCAGATGGAGAAAAAAGAGGCACTGATGATTGCGTTGCAGTCGCTGTGGGCGAACAAGCTGCGCAGCGTGCTGACGATGCTTGGGGTGATTATCGCGGTGGGGAGCTTGATCGCGGTGGTGACGCTGATCAATGGCGCGAACTCGTATGTGGCGAACAAGATCAACAACCAGGGTGCGGACGTTTTCACGATCTCGCAGCAGCCTGCGTTCACGACGAGCTACAAGGAGTATGTCAAGTACCAGAAGCGCAAGATCATCTCGATGGACCAGTACAAGACGCTGCAGCAGGAGTGCACGGAGTGCAAGCAGGTGGGCGCGCTGCAGTCGACGGCAGGGTCGGTGAAGTACAAGGCGCAGCTGAGTACAGGGACGCAGATCCGCGGGTATACGTCGGAGATGCCGGAGATGCAGAACCTGAACATCATCGAAGGGCGGAGCTTTACGCCGGCTGACGATCAGCATGGCGCGCATGTGGCACTGATCGGGTATGACATCTACGAGAACCTGCTGAAGTTCGAAGACCCGATGGGCAAGGAGATCCGGGTGGACGGCGTGCCGTACACGATCATCGGGCTGGGTGAGAAGCAGGGCAAGACGCTGGGGCAGAGCCAGGACAACTGGGTGGGGGTGCCGCTGACGACGTTCCAGAAGACGTATGGGGCGGCGAAGACGCTGACGATTTATGCGAAGGCCCCGAGCGGCGCGGATGCGATGGAGGCGGCGAGCGACCAGGCACGGTTGCTGATGCGCGAGCTTCGGCATGACAGGCCGGGCGAAGAGGACAGCTTTACGCTGGAGACGAGCGACGCGCTGGCGGGGTTGTTTGCGCAGATCAGCAACAGCATTGGCGCGGTGGCGATTGCGATTGCGGCGATCTCGCTGGTGGTGGGCGGCGTGGTGATTATGAACATCATGCTGGTGAGCGTGACGGAGCGGACGCGCGAGATCGGCGTGCGGAAGGCGCTGGGCGCGAAGCAGGCTGATTTGTTGCTGCAGTTTCTGATGGAGTCGGCGACGCTGTCGTTGATTGGCGGCGTGTTTGGTGTGGCGCTGGGGATTGGCGCGGCGCTGGGCGTGTCGGCGGCGGTGGGGTTTCCGGCGACGGTAGCGTTGTGGAGCGTGCTGGTTGGGCTGTTCGTGGCGTTGGGTGTCGGCGTATTTTTTGGGGTTTACCCTGCTCGCAAGGCTGCGGCGTTGGACCCAATCGTTGCGCTGAGATCGGAGTTTTGAGCGATGGCGATGAAGGCGGTTGATCAACGCGAGTCGATCAAGATGGCGATCGATACGCTGCGCGCGAACAAGATGCGGTCGGCGCTGACGATCCTGGGGATTGTGATTGGCGTGATGACGGTGATTACGATCTCGTCGGTGATCAATGGGTTGAATGCGTCGGTGTCGAACCTGGTGTCGTCGTTTGGGACGAATGTGCTGTGGGTGTTCCGGTTTCCGGTGATTGGGGTGCAGCCGACGGCAGAGATGCTGGCGCGGAAGCAGTTGACGTTCGATGACATGCTTGCGGTCCGCGAGCTGCCGCATGTGGTGGCCTCGGATGCAGCGCTACAGTATACGAACTACCAGTTCAATGCAGGGTCGGTGGTGGCGAAGTTCGGGCGGCGGAAGGTGGACAACGTGTCGCTGGAAGGCGACACGCCGCAGAACGCGGTGGTGTACGACAAGGAGATCACCGAAGGCCGCTACTTTACCGACACCGAGTCCGAGCGCGCGGCCGATGTGACGGTGATTGGGCATGACCTGGCGACGAGCCTGTTTGCAGGTGTGGACCCGCTGGGGCAGCCGGTGATTATCGACGGGCGCACGTTTACGGTGATTGGGGTGCTGGCGAAGCAGAAGACGGCGTTCGGTGGCGGCAAGAACCCGGCGGACAGCTATGCGTTCTTTCCGCTGTCGACGTTTCATAAGCTGCATCCGGAGATTCTCGACTACTGGATCGCTGCGAAGTACGACGACCAGAAGAACAAAGAGCTAGTGACCGACGAGATCCGCGAGCTGTTGCGGCGGCGGCGCAAGGTGCGCAATGAGAAGCCGGACAATTTTGCAATCTTCGGGTCGGACTCGATCACGCGGCTGTGGAACCAGCTGACGGGCGCGCTGTTTGCGCTGATGTTCGGCCTGAGCGCCGTGGGCCTGATGGTGGGCGGCGTGGGCGTGATGAACATCATGCTGGTGAGCGTGACGGAACGGACGCGCGAGATCGGTGTGAGAAAGGCGATCGGCGCGACGAAGAAGACGATTCTGCTGCAGTTCACGGTGGAGGCGGTGGTGCTGTGCGCGGTGGGCGGCGTGATCGGGATTGCGCTGGGGTCGCTGTTTGCGCTGGCGCTGAGTTTTCTGATCTCGAGCTCGATGAGTGTGCTGTGGGTGCTGGCGGCGTTTTTGTGCTCGTGTGCGATTGGGTTGATCTTTGGGATTTATCCGGCGTACAAGGCGGCGAGTTTGAATCCCATCGAGGCACTGCGGTACGAGTAGCGCGGCTACACTGATGAGTGTGAATACTGTCGCCATTTGGGTGGAGGGCGCGGCTGCGTTGTTGGCAGTTTGTGGCATGGCCTATGGGTTGATTGCGCTGTGGGCTGCGCGGGCGTTTGAGCGCGATGTGAAGCGTGCTCGCCGGCTGGTGAGTGAGCCGGAACAGTGGCCGGGCGTGACTGTGCTGAAACCGATGAAGGGTGTGGATGCGCGGATGTATGCGGGGTTGGTGAGCCACTGCCGGCTGTCGTATCCGGGCGAGGTGGAGCTGCTGTTTGGCGTGAGCTCGCTGGATGATCCGGCGGTGGCGGAGATTGCGCGGCTGCGGGTTGAGTATCCGAAGGCGGACATTCGGCTGGTGGAGTGCCCGGAGGTGCTGGGGGCGAATGGGAAGGTGTCGAACCTGGCGCAGATGGCTCCGCAGGCGCGGCATGAGTACCTGGTGGTGAATGACAGCGATATCCGCGTGGCGCCGGAGTATCTGCAGCGGGTGATGACGCCGTTTGCGTTTTCGAGTGATGACAAGCGTGTGGGGCTGGTGACGCTGCCGTATGTGGGGAGGGCGCTGGGTGGGCTGTGGTCGAAGCTGGAGTCGCTGGGGATTGCGACGGAGTTTATGGCGGGTGTGCTGACGGCTCGGAAGCTGGAAGGCGGCGTGAAGTTTGGACTGGGGTCGACGTTGGCGACGACGAAGAGTGCGTTGGCGGCGATCGGCGGGTTCGAGTCGCTGGTGGATGAGCTGGCCGATGACTATGAGCTGGGTGCGCGGCTGAGCGCGGCGGGCTATCGCGTGGAGCTGATTGCGGAGGTGGTGGAGACGAGCGTGCCGGCGTACTCGCTGCGCGGGTTTTGCGAGCACCAGCTAAGGTGGTCGCGCGGGGTGAGGGACTCGCGCAAAGCTGGGTACCTGGGGCTGGGTGTGACGTACATGGTGCCGTGGTCGCTGATGGCGGTGATTGCGAGTGCGGGCTCGTTGTGGAGTGTGAGCCTGTTGAGCCTGGCTCTGCTGGTGCGCTATGCGGTGGCGCTGACGGTGGGTGTAGGTGTGCTGAATGATGTGCAGGTGGTGCGCTTCGCCTGGCTGCTGCCCCTGCGCGATTGCTTCGCGCTGTTCTTCTGGGTGTGGAGCTATGCGAGCGATGAGGTGGTATGGCGCGGGCAGCGGTTCAGGCTGAAGGATGGGCGGCTGGAGCCGGTGCAGATGTAGCCGAGGTAGAGCGGCAGGTTTTTATGACATCTCAATGACAACCTTGCCGTTGGCACCTGAGGCCACGATAGCGTGTGCTTCGGCGATCTCTTGCGGCGAGAAGCACCGTTCATTCAATAGAGGTTTCAGCTTTCCTGCCTCCACCAATTTGCTTGCTTCGGCGAGGATCTCTCCGTGGTGCGCTGTCCCTTGTCCGGTGAGGAGAGGCAGCAGGGTGAAGACGCCTGAGTAGTTGGCTCCACGGAACGATAGCGGAGCCAGGGCGTGTGTCCCCCAGCCCAGGCAGCTTACGGCGTGGCCTGTATAACGCTTCACGGCTTTGAAGGAGGCATCCAGCGTTGCGCCGCCAACGGTGTCGTAGACGATGTCGAATCCGCGTCCCTGGGTGTACTTCGCAACATACTCTTCGACGGGCTCGACCGCGTAATCGATGGGTGTAGCTCCGAAGCCTCGAACGATATCGAATTTGCCGGCTGAGGTTGTGGCGTAGACATGTGCACCGAAGGCGCGGGCCAGCTGAACGGCGACGTGGCCGATGCCGCCTGCTCCTGCGTGAATGAGGACCTGCTGGCCTTCGGTCACGTGCGCTCGATCCACGAGGCCTTCCCACGCTGTGAGGACCGAGAGCGGCAATGCGGCTGCTTCGCGCATCGAGAGAACGCTGGGCTTGTGCGCGATAAGGCTTGCGTCGACAGCGATGTATTCGGCGAGGGTTCCCTGATGGTTGCCAACTCCGCCGACCATGCCGTAGACATCGTCCCCGCGGTGAAACTGCGAGACATCGTCACCCACCTCTTCGATGGTGCCGGCCATATCCAGGCCGAGGATGTTCGGCAGTGGCTGCTCGGCATGGGCGGCCTTCGCGGCGCGAATTTTCGTATCGAGCGGGTTTACGCCGCTTGCATAAATGCGAACCAGGACTTGCTTGGAAGTGAGAATTGGCCGGGGAGAGTCGGATTCGATAAAAGGGCCGTTCGGCTCATGGACGATATAGGAGCGCATGGTCCCTCTAAGCTATCGGGATTTGTACAGAGGGAGCAAGAGGCCCGTCAGCTTTGCAGGTCGTCGGGGGTGCGGATGGTGGTGGGTTGGACGTGGTCGTGGATGTCGGCGACGAGGTCGGAGAGGTAGTGGAGCTTGCGGCTGAGGGCCTGGATCTCGGCTTCTGCACGGCGGTTGACATCGAAGTCGAGTTCGGAGCGGACGCGGTCTTTTTTGTCCTGACGGTTCTGGCTCATCATGATGACCGGCGCCTGGATAGCGGCGAGCATGGAGAGGAAGAGGTTGAGCAGAATGTAGGGGTAGGGGTCCCAGCTCTTGTTGCCACGGATGTTGCTGAGGATGGTGTACGAGGTGAGCGCGACGGCGAAGAAGATGATGAAGGTCCAGGAGCCGCCGAAGCTGGCGACCATGTCTGCGATGCGCTCGCCGAAGGTCTCCTGCTCGTCGATGATCTCGTTGGGGTTGCGGTAGGCGCGGCCGGAGATAACTTTTTGTGCGTTGTGGATCTCGCCGGCGAGGACGGTAAGCATGTCGAGACCGGCCTGGGGCTTGGCGTTCATGAGGACGCTGATGTCGTTGCGGTCGATCTCGATGCAGGTGGTGGGTTCAAGGGCGATGGCGGTGGTGTGATGCGGCAGCCCTTGCAGCATGGAGGCGAAGCCGAAGAGGTCGCCGTGTTTGGGCTCGGAGAAGATGACCTCCTGGCCGTCCTCGTCGAGGAGGGTGACGGAGACTTCGCCTTCAAGCATGACGTAGGCGGGGCCGTTGGGGTCGCCGGCTTTGTAGATGCGCTGCTTGGCGGTGAAGGAGCGCAGCTCGACCTGCTGCGAGAGCACGGCGAGCTCGTCGGCGTCGAGGAGAGAGAAGAGCGGGACTTGGCTGAGTTCGTCGACTTTGCAAGGCATAAGAGGCAGACAGTAGAAGAGGCTAGGTACAGATTAGTGGTTTGGCTGGTTGCTGACGATCTCTTTGCCACCGTTTTTCACGAGAATGTAAACCGGGCCCGGGAGACGGGGCAACTGGTTGGGAGGATCGGTGAGCGACTGCCACATGAAGATACGCTGCTTGCCATTCCACTTTTGTGCAATGGATGCGGGGGTCTCGAAGATTTTTGGGGCGTCGGTGAAGAAGCTGCCGTACCAGAGATTGGAGCTGCGGCCTTCGAGGATGTGGATGTTGGTGCGCTGAAGGTAGAAGCCCAATGTGCTCCCCGCTTCGTACTCGCCGTGGATGCAGACGAGGTCCTGCGGCTGCAGCTGCGGCCGGATGGCGTTGGCGAGGTGCGCGCTGGTGAGGACGGGGGAGAAGATGGTGAGTCCCCAGAGGACGGAGATGAGGAAGCCGAAGGAGCCGGAGGCTAATGCGAGGTTGGCGGGGTGCGGCTTGTTGCGGAGGCGCAGGGCGAGTGCGCAGAGCGGGCCGAGGAAGAGCGCGCAGGCGGCGATGAGGAGCGGGGCTCGGAAGAGGGCGATGGAGGGGCCGGTGAGGTCCATGAAGTGGCCGAGGGAGAGCGCGTAGTCGGAGGGGTTTTGCGTGAGGAGAGATGCGAGGTCGGTGTTGGGCGACGGTGCGGGGGTGTGGAGGAGGAAGTAGAGGCTGGCGAAGAAGATGAGGGCGCCGAGGGTGAGAGGGGTGTAGAGGCAGCGGAGGGCGCCGCGGTCAGTCCCAACTGCAGGTCTCTGCACCCCAACGAGCCGAGAACGCTCGCTGGGGACCCCGCTCTCCGCTACGTCCGCGAAGAGCGCGGACTCCGGTCGAGATGACACTTCATGGGTGGCGGTTGCGGATCGAGTAGTGATTTCGTAATGAGTGGTTTGGGACGAAAGCGCAAGCCAGCCGGCGATGAGGATGGCGAGAGCTGGGAGTGCGGGGAGGACGTAGTACTCCTGGCGTGAGGAGAGAGCGAAGAAGAGCAGAACGAAGGCTGCCCAGATGGAGAGTAGAAGGAGGCTGCGTTGTTCGGGCACGAGGGTCTTTGTGCGGATGCGGGTGCGCCAGTCAGAGTTGCGCAGCGGTGTGGCCCAGGCTGCTGCTTTGAAGAGGAAGGCTGACCAGGGCATGAGCCAGAGGAGGCACAAGCCCCAGAAGAGCCAGAGGGGGGCGGTGTCGTAGTCGTGGGGGACGCGGAGGTTGAGGTAGCGGAGGACGTGCTCGTTCATGAAGTAGAACCAGAACCAGCCGCGTACGTTGCCGTCGGTGGGGAGTGGGACGATCCAGTGGCCCGCGAAGCCATGAGCGTTCCAGATGAAGTGGAAGGATGTGGGGTGTCCCTGCGTGGGGTTGGCGAGGCCGGCGAGGATGTGCCATGGGGTTGCGATGACGAGGAAGAGAGCGATGGAGCTGAGTGGGTGGAGCTGCTTGAGGCGTGTGAGGGTGCCGCGGAGGCCGCGCGTGGCGAGGTAGTAGAGTACTGCGATGCCGACAGGGAAGACGATGCCGATGAGTCCCTTGGTGAGGACGTTGAGCGCGCAGGCGAGGGCGAAGAGGTAACAGAGGGAGCGGTGGCGCGACGAGCTCGAGGCATACCCCATGGGCTGAAGTCCCTCATTTGTTTGCGCGGTATGAGACCCGAGGCTAAAGCCTCGGGGTACCTGAGTTGTGGCTGTAGATGAAGGCTGAGGGTACACACCTTGCGTAGATGAGATCCATTCGAGTTCTTCGGTGCGCCAGAGGGCGTACATGGAGAGGGTGATCCAGAGGCAGACCATCGCGTCGGGGATGAGCATGCGGGTGAAGAGGAACATGCCGAAGCTGGAGAGCAGGATGAGTGCGGTGTAGAGGCCGGCGCGCGGGCTTCTCTCCGGTTGCTCAAGGCTGCCAAACATGCGGCGGGCGAGGGCTTCTGCGGTGAGCGCGAGGCCGAGCATGGAGAGAGCGAGCGGGATGCGGGCGGCGGCGGCGAGGGCTCGTGGGGAGGTGGCTCCGAAGAGCATGGAGAGCCTCATGCTGGCGGCCATGAGCCAGTAGAAGAGCGGGGCCTTCTCGAGGTAGCGGATGCCGTTGGCGTAGAGGGTGACGTAGTCGTGGCGGAGGAGCATCTCGCGGGCGACTTCGGGGTGGACGGAGTCGGCGTCGTCGAGGAGTGGTGGGTGGAAGAGCGCGATGCTTGCGTAGAAGGCCAGCCAGAGAAGGACGATGGCGAGGAGCGTGGAGCGCGGGCGGGTGGGTGTCTGCGGCATCGTCTTTAGTGTAGTGGGGTGCATCTTTGAGCATCCGGAATGCAGGTCTCTCCGCTACGGCCTGCGGCCTTCGGTCGAGATGACACATCTATCCGGGTTTGTATGTGCGCGAGGTAGACTTGGCGTGTATGGGAACGATGAAGCCGATGAAGGCCGGACGCGATGCGGGGCTGGTGCAGCTGGAGAGCGCCGGCGGGCCGCCGGCGGAGATGATCTTCGGGGAGTGGTATCCGGCGCTGCGTGCGGAAGGATTGAAGCGCGGCGGGACGGCGGTGACGACGCTGCTGGGGATTCCGATGCTGGTGGGGCGGAAGAGCGATGGCGCACTATTTGCGATGCGCGACCTGTGCCCGCACCGCGGGATTCCGCTGTCGGCGGGGTGGTTCGATGGGGAGACGGTGCAGTGCAAGTATCATGGCTGGCGGTTTGAGCCGTGCAGCGGGCGGTGTGAGGAGATTCCTTCGCTGACGAGCTTCGATGATTTGGCGCCGACGAAGATCTATGCGAACTCGTTCCCGGTGGCGGAGCGCGATGGGTATGCGTGGGTGTATGTGCCGGAGGCTGGGGCGGGGCGCGTGATGCTGAGTGATGATTTGCCGCCGGTGCCGGAGCTGCCGAAGTTTTCAGGGCGGTATCGCAGCGCGCATTTGACGGCGGATTTGCCTTGCAATGTCGACCACGGAATCATTGGGTTGATGGACCCGGCGCATGGGCCGTTCGTGCATCGCGCGTGGTGGTGGCGGAGCGCGGCGAGCATCCATGAGAAGACTAAGAAGTTTGAGGCGATTGAGAACGGATTTCGGATGAGTGCTCATGCGCCGAGCTCGAACTCCGCACCGTACAAGCTGCTGGGACGGCCGGTGACGACGATTGATTTTGTGCTGCCGAATCGGCGTTACGAGACGATTGTGGCGGAGAAGAATGGGAAGAAGCGGTGGTTTGCTTCGCTGACGACGGTGACTCCGGTGACGGCGACGAGCTGCCGAATTGATGTGATTGCGGCGTGGAACATTGCGTACTGGGTGCCGCTGGTGACTCCGATTGCGACGTACTTTGGCGCGAAGTTTGTGCAGCAGGACCAGCAGACGATGGTGGAGCAGGCGCGGGGGCTGCGGTCGAATCCCGGGCTGATGCTGATCGACGATGCGGACAAGCCGGCGAAGTGGTACTTCGCGCTGAAGCAGCGACGGCTGAAGGGCGATGGCGAGCATCCGCTGAGTGGGCCGGTGGAGCTGCACTGGAGAAGCTGAAAAGCAGAGAGTAGAGCAGTAGAGAGTAGATATGAACTGAAGCGCTTCAAATTTGGACAGAGGTGTGGTGGGGGTGGGTATACTTCTCTCGCGTTGGAGAGGAGAGTGGTATGCGTGCTGTGGTGATGAGTGTTTGTGTAGCGGGGTTGCTGGTGGTGGGCGCGAGGGCTCAGCAGGTGGACGGCAGCCGGATTGGGCCGGATGGGACGGCGTATGTGACGCGAGTAGTGCCGGTGCCGAAGACGATCAGCCCGGAGGGGCAGAAGCGGCTGGCGCGTGTGGTAAGCGATGCGGCGGTGCCGCAGACGCTGGAGCAGCGGCGCACAGGCACGGACAAGTGGCAGGCGGGTGCGGGGCTGCAGGCGGAGAAGATCTATCCGGTGCATGTGGAATCCGCAACGATTGCGGGTGTGCCGGTGCGGGTGGTGACGCCTTTGACGGTTGCTCCGGGAAAGCGCGATCAGGTGTTGATTAACCTGCATGGTGGCGGGTTCAACTCGGATTCTGGGTCGCTGACGGAGAGTGTGCCGATTGCGAACCTGACGGGTGTGAAGGTGATTGCGGTGCTGTATCGGCTGGCACCGGAGCATCCGTATCCGGCGGCGCTGGACGATGCGGTTGCGGTGTACAAGGAGCTGCTGAAGACGCATAAGGCGAAGGACATCGGCATCTACGGAACATCGGCGGGTGCGATTTTGACGGCGGAGGTGACGGTGCGGCTGAAGCAGTTGGGGCTGCCGCTGCCGGCGGTGACGGGTGTGTTTTCGGGCATGGGCGACTTCAGCCGTGTGGGGGACTCGACGGCGATGTATGCGCTGGAGGGGCTGTCGGGGCATCTCGCTCCGCCGCAAGCACCGGGGACGGACCGCGCGTATACGGGGACGACGAGCCTGACGGACCCGGTGCTGTCGCCGCTGTATGCGGACCTGCATGGGCTGCCGCCGACGCTGTTCATCACGAGTACGCGCGATATGCTGCTGAGCGGGACGACGATATTGGACCGTGCGTATCTGCGGGCAGGGGATGAGGTGCAGCTGGTGGTGTTCGAGGCGCTGCCCCATGCGTTCTGGAACGATATGTCGCTGCCGGAGTCGCGCGAGGCGCATGCGGTGATGGCTAAGTTTTTAGGCGAGCATCTGGGGCGGTAGTGCTGGTTGAGGAGGAATAAGCGGCTGAACGTATACTCCTGTAAGAATGCGAGCCCTTCCTCTGTGTGTCCTTGGTGTCGTGGTGGCGGTGCCCATGTGTATGCAGGCGGGACAGTCTGCGGGCTGGCCGGAGTACGGTGGCAATCTCGCGGGGCAGCGGTACTCGGCGGCGAAAGAGATCCATAAGCAGAATGTCGATCGACTGCAGGTAGCCTGGACGTTCCATACACATGCTCTGGATAGCCAGAAGTCAGTGGCCAACAGTTCGGCGGCCTTTGAGGCGACGCCTGTGCTGTGGAAGGACACGCTGTATTTCGATAGCCCGTTCGATGAGGTGTTCGCGGTCGACGCGCGCACGGGAAAGCTGAAATGGAAGTACGACCCTGAGGTAGCGCGCACGCACCTGTACATCGTTACCTCGCGTGGGGTAGCGCTCTGGCACGCGAGCAGGCCGCACAAAGGTGTGTGCGGGAGTGATGTTGTGCTGGTAGCGACGCTTGATCGGCGGTTGATTGCGCGGGATGCGGCGACGGGTGCAGCGTGTGCGGGCTTTGGTGACGGTGGCACCGTGGACCTGGCGAAGGGTGTGGAGATTGCCCGGCCCGAGCTTTATTTCTTCACGTCGCCGCCGATTGTGGCGGGCGATACGATTGTGCTGGGTTCGTCGGTTGGAGACAATCAGCAACTATTCGCAGCGTCGGGTGCGGTGCGTGGGTTCGATGCGGTGACGGGGCGCCAGAAGTGGTCGTGGGAACCAGTGCGGTGGACGGCAAACCAGCATCCGAAGCAGAGTGGTAGCGGCAATGTGTGGACGCTGATGGCCGCGGATGCGGAACATGATCTGGTGTTTGTTCCGACGAGCAGCCCCTCGCTGGATTATTACGGTGGGACGCGGATAGGGGACAATCGGGATGTGGACTCGATTGTGGCGCTGCGGGCTTCGACGGGCGAACGAGTGTGGGCGTTTCAGTTGGTGCATCACGATCTTTGGGACTATGACGTAGCATCGCAGCCGCTGCTGTTTAACTTTCGCGGGACGGTGCCTGCGGTTGCGGTGACGAACAAGACCGGCATGATCTACGTGTTCAACCGGCTGACGGGTGAGCCGCTGCATGCGATTGTGGAGCGTGCGGTGGCGCAGTCGAAGGTGCCGGGGGAGCGCACGTGGCCGACGCAACCGTTTTCGAGCTTGCCACCGTTGATTCCGTTGACCTATTCCGCCGCGGATTTGCGCGGGACGGAGACGGATAAGAACTCTTGCAGGACGGCGATGGAGCAGCTGCAGTATCACGGGCTGTTTACGCCGCCGTCGGAGCAAGGGTCGTTGATCTTTCCTTCGGCGCTGGGTGGGCCGAACTGGGGTTCGTCGGCGTTCGATCCTGAGACGGGCGTGATGTATACGCGAGTGAATGCGCTGCCGTTTGAGCTGCAACTGATACCCAAGCAAGTGAAGAGAACCGTCTGGGAACGCATGGAGCGGCGCTGGCAGAGTTTCATCGCCGCAAAGCCGGTTACAGCGCCCGAACAACCGTCAACACAGTACCATCCGCCGGATTTGGGATTGGGGTCGCCGGATGGCAGTTTGATGCAGGGTGCGCCTTATCGCATGCAGCTCAAGGCACTGGTGAGCCCTGATGGTTTGCCGTGTGGTCCAGCACCGTATGGAAGGATTGTGGCGACGAATCTGAATACAGGAAAGCAGATGTGGTCAGTAGCGCATGGGGAGTTGAAGCCGGGCGTGCGCGGCTCGGTGGGTGTGGGTGGCGCGATTGCGACGGCGGGTGGGCTGCTGTTTGCGGCATCGACGAACGATCCGTACCTGTATGCGTATGACGTTGCCGATGGCCGCGTGCTTTGGAAGGGCAAACTGCCCGCTACGGCCAATGCGACGCCCATGACGTTCATGGCGGGTGGACGGCAGTATGTAGTGATTGCGGTGGGCGGGCACCGAATGGGCAGGAGCGATGAGAGCGATACGGTGGTGGCGTTCGCACTGCCGCGTGGCAGGCGTTAGTTCGGACGAACAGCACAAAGGGCACACCGCTTGGGTGTGCCCTTTGCTGTTGGAGTGACGAGGGGGTTAGATGTCCTTGACGCCGTCGACGAAGGCTTTGAGCTTGCGCGAGCGGCTGGGGTGGCGCAGCTTGCGGAGAGCCTTGGCTTCGATCTGGCGGATGCGCTCGCGGGTCACTTGGAACGATTGCCCGACCTCTTCCAGCGTGTGCTCGGAGCCGTCTTCGAGGCCGAAGCGCATCTTGATCACACGCTCTTCGCGCGGAGTCAGCGTGCGCAGCACCTGCGACGTGTACTCCTTCAGGTTCACCGAGATCACAGCGTCGGACGGGCTGACGGCCATGCGGTCTTCGATGAAGTCGCCGAGGTGCGAATCTTCTTCTTCACCGATAGGAGTTTCGAGCGAGATGGGTTCCTGCGCGATCTTGAGGACCTTGCGGACCTTCGCGACGGGGATGTCCATGCGGCGGGCGATCTCTTCGGAGGAGGCTTCGCGACCGAGCTCCTGCACCAGTTGACGCGAGGTGCGGATGAGCTTGTTGATGGTCTCGATCATGTGCACCGGGATGCGGATGGTGCGGGCCTGGTCCGCGATGGCGCGGGTGATGGCCTGACGAATCCACCAAGTGGCGTAGGTGGAAAACTTGTAGCCGCGGCGGTACTCGAACTTGTCGACGGCCTTCATGAGGCCGATGTTGCCCTCCTGAATGAGGTCGAGGAACTGGAGGCCGCGGTTTGTATACTTCTTCGCGATGGAGACGACGAGGCGGAGGTTGGCTTCGATGAGCTCACGCTTGGCGCGCTCGGCGTCCATATCGCCCTGGATGATCTCGCGCTGGGTGCGCTTGAGGTCGTCGAGGGAGATGCCGGCGTCGGCTTCGACGCGCTCGAGATCGACGCGGCAGTTCTTCTGCTGGCGCTTGTACTCCTTCTTGAGCTCTTCGGAGCGCGAGGCCTCGAACTTGGCTTCGAGCGATTTGATCTGGCGCTCGAGGGTGCGCATGGAGTCGACGGTCTTGTTGACCTTGTCGAGCAGGCGCTTCTTTTCGCCGTTGGTGTACTTGAACTCGCGGACGATGCGGGAGACGAAAACGTTCTCGCGGCCCACGAGCCAGCGGTACTTGCGGGTGTGCCTGACCTTGGCCTTGGCGTCCTTGCCCTGGGGGTCCTCGGACTTGGCGAGGTAGTCGGCGGCCTTCTTGAGGTGCTTGACCATCTCGTCGGTGCGGGAGACGGTGGCTTTGACGCGAGCGGCGAGGATCTCCTCGGTGAGCTCTTCCTCGTCGAAGGTGACGACTTCCTTAATGTTGCGGACGCCGCGCTTGAGGTCTTCGCCGAGGGCGACGATCTCGCGGATGACGATGGTGGAGCGCGAGATGGCCTTCATGACGCGCATCTGGCCGCGCTCAATACGCTTGGCTATCTCGACTTCGCCCTCGCGGGTGAGCAGCGGGACGGTGCCCATCTCGCGGAGGTACATGCGGACGGGGTCGTTGGTCTTTTCGAGGGTGCCGGGGGAGAGGTCGAGCTCGACGTCGTCGGACTCCTCACCCTCTTCGGCGTCTTCGGCGCTGCCGCGACGGCCTTCGGCGAGGACGTCGATGCCCTGGGTGTTGATGGTGGTCATCAGGTCATCGAGTTCGTCGGGAGAGGTGATGTCACCGGGCAGGAGGTCGTTGACCTCGCCGTAGGTGAGATAGCCCTTTTCCTTCCCCGTATCAATGATGCGGTCTACATCTTCTTCGTACTTATCGAGTTCTTCGGCCACGGTGGGCGCTCCTAAATGAGGCATGCGCGACGGGGCGCGACCTCAAGAAAATATTTTCGTGCGAGACCCTTGCGCGGGCGCGAAGGAACGCGATTGGCGTAGAGGTATCCCTGGGTTGTGACGGGTTGCTGGGACCAGGGGTGCGGTCAAGGCCGCTGGCGCGGGCGGAAGACGATATGGCGGGCTCTTTCGAGCGGGTCAGGGAAGGCTTCGGCAACTCGGAGGCGCAAGTCTCCAGCAAATCAAGTCTACCACTCAGTTAGACGTGTCTGAACGGGAAAATGATGCAAGTCCGGTGGCTTTGCGGGTACACAGTCGTGCATGGAACCAGCGTGATGCGGGTTGGCTGCGGATTGTGCGGTTCGATGGCAGGCCGACCAATGACATCCGTTTCGATTCCGGCGTTCGCCGGCTCTTTCTATTTTTCGGCAAGTCATTGAGGTTCAAGGGGTTGCTGGGGTTTAGGCCGGCGTGGTCATGCCTGGATGCTCTGCGAAGATTTTGAAGGGCGAACGATGCGGGATGGCACTACCGATATATCCGAGGTCAGTCGAAGAGGGAAAGTGTGGCCGGTTCGCGGAGGGGTTCGCCGGGCTGGCCTCCCTGGCAGTTGGGGCAGAGGCGGGCTTTGATGTCCATGCCGTTGCAGCCGTAGTCGTGGCGGCAGAGGGAGCAGCGGAGGTGGTAGATGGACTGGCGGTCGCGCAGGGGGCTGGGGGCTCCGGTGGCGGCTATGACGACCTGCTTGTTGGGGTTGGTGTGACCGGGAGTGGTGGTGGGACTGAGCGCTTTGGCGGCGATGCCGGAGCCGCGGCGGGCGGGAGGGCGTAGGTTCATAGTGCGTGAGGTTCCTGATACCGAGGGGACATCATCGCATGGTGGGCTGTGGGTGGAGGAGTGGCCGCACGGGGACTATGGCGTCAAGACGGCGGGCTTTACGCCGCATGAGGTGATGGCGACGATAACGATCCGTTATTTCGGCCTGGAGATGGCGAGCGGATTTTATATAGTCGCTAGCAACAGCCCCGAAAAATCCAGATGCCCGAGGTGAAAGTGTGGATCAGTCCAGCTATGTACCTGCTTTGCAGGGAAACCCGATGTCGGCGACCGGGTCGAGGTATCCGAATGGCGACCCCAATGCTCCGCTGAACCCGGTAGGCGCGAAGAATACGGACTCCTGCCTTCCGCTGCACCGAAAAGGCGAGGTGGTGCACACCTATACCTGCGAGGGGCCGGCGGCGGGGAACATCCCGTTTCGGTGGATCTATGGGTCGAGCATTGCGGCAAAGAACCGCGACCCCCGAGTGCAGGTGATGCAGTACAACGAGGACACGTACCTGATGCGCGAGAACGTGTGTGTGCACTGGGAGGCGCCGTTCACATACCTGCTGTTCGGGAACCGGGGTGCGCTGCTGATCGATACGGGCGCGACAGCTGAGGCTAAGTGGTATCCGCTACGAGTGACGGTGGATGCGATTGTGAGCCGGTGGTGTGCGATCCGCGGGAGGAAGGACGTGCCGCTGACGGTGGTGATGACCTCCGGTGAGGACATGGCGCAGAACCAGGGGCTGACACAGTTTGTGGGGCGCCCGAATACGACGCTGGCGCCGCAACCGCTGGCGGCGATGAAGCAGTTCTACAAGCTGGAGGCAAGTTGGCCCGCGGGTGTGGGGAAGATTGACCTGGGCGATCGGGTGATTGAGGTGATTCCGACGCCGGGGACACACAAGGACGGCGTGAGCTTCTATGACCCGTATACGGACCTGCTGTTTACAGGGGATTTGATCTTTCCGGGGAAGGTGAACGTCAGCAATGATCGCGATTATGTGGCGTCGCTGCAGAGGCTGGTGGAGTGGAACAAGACGCGCCCGGTGAAGTGGGTGATGGGCGGGCACATCGAGATGCAGTTTGTGCCGGGGAAAGCGTATCCGCGGTTTGCGACGTACAAGCCCTATGAGCGGCTGCTGCAGATGGAGCCGGCGGTGCTGGCGGATGCGTTAAGCAGCGCCCAGGAGGTGCAGGGCAAGCAGATGATGCTGGTGCGACCGGACTTCATGCTGCTGAATGGGGTGAGCCCTGACCAGAAGACGACGGTGTTCCCGGCGGGCGTGCCGAACATCAATGCGCCACGGCCGTTTTAAGGCGAGCGACGAAAGCGACGAAGATGCAAGGGAGGTTTCGATGAAGGGCATGGACCGCAGGACGTTTCTAGCATTACCGGTGGTGTCGGTGGTGGCACCGACGGTGCAGGCGATGGCGAGCTCGGTGTTGTTTGCCCCGGAGTCTTCGGCGGCCGAGCAGATCGACTTTACGAGCAACGTGCCGGCGGCTGGGACGTTTCCGGCGAAGTGGATTTGCGGGTCGGCGTCTTGCATGGATAACGAAGACCCGCCGCTGCAGGTGCACTGGTACAACGAGCACACTGTCTACATGCGGCAGAACAAGGCGTATAGCTATGAGGCGCCGTTTCTGCACCTGTACTTCGGCAACGACCGCATCCTGATGCTGGATGAGGGGTTTACGACGCTGAGGAGTGACTGGCCGCTGCGCGATGTGGTGGATGCGTGCATCAACGAGTGGTGCGCGAAGCATGGACGCAGACCGGAGGAGATGGAGTTGTTGATGGCGTTCAGCCATCTGCATGCGGACCACTACGCGGCGCTGAACCAGTTTGTAGACCGGCCGAACACGCGGTACATGGGGTTTACGCACGAGGAGATGGTGGGCTTCTGGGGGATGACGAACTATCCGGAGGAGCGCGTGACTCTGGACCTGGGCGGGCGGAAGATTTTGATCTGGGGAAGTCCAGGGCATGTGATGTCAGAGTTCGCCTATTACGACACCTATACGCAGATCCTGTACACGGGAGATATGTTCTATCGCGGGCGGTGCTACATCAGCTTCTGGGACCACTGGTTTGCGAGCATGAAGAGGCTGATAGCGTTTGTGGATACACATCCGGTGACGCACGTGATTGGATGCCATGTGGAGATCAGCAGCAAGGGTGAGGATTATCCGTATGGGATCACGTACCAGCCAGATGAGGCGCCAGTGCAGCTGACGGTGGCGGAGCTGCGCCATGCGTATGAGGTGGCGAAGACGGTGAAGGAGCCCGGGATCTACTTCACAGGATCGGTGTTTCTGTGTAACCAGACGCGAGGGACGACCACGATCGATAAGAATCCGTACGCCTACTCATAATGCGCGGATTTATAGATCCTTCGCGAGGATGAGGTCGGAGCAGGTGAGGGAGCCGACGTTGAAGGTGCGGGTGCCGATGGAGACGAATCCGTTGCGGTAGTAGAAGTTGAGGGCGCGGTGGTTGCCGTCGTTGACGCCGAGGAGGAGGCGGGTGCGGTTGAGGGTGCGGGCGTCGGCGATGGCGAGGTCGAGGAGGGCTTCGGCGGGGCGGCGGTTTGGGTGGTCGACGACTGGGGATGAGCGGAAGCGCGAGAGGAGGTAGATGCGCTTGAGCTCGGCGTCGGTGGGGAGCGTGTCGATGGTGGGGAGCTCGGGGTCGCAGAGGATGGTGTAGCCGATGGGGGACTGGTTGCCGGGGAAGGGGCCGGCTTCGGCGAGGGTGCAGCGCGTGTTGGGCTGCGCGAGGTAGCCGGCGTAGACGCTGGCTACGTGGTTCTTCGCGCAGTGGGCGACGAGGTCGCGGCCGGGGAGCATCCAGGTGAAGGCTTCGAGGAAGGTGGCGGCGGCGGCGAGGGCGAGCGCGGAGGCGTCGTCGGCTGTGGCGCGGCGCAGGGTGACGGGCTCGACGGCTGTGGGCGCGGGGGCGGTGTAGTTGGCTTCAGCTTTGATGGGATCAAGGGACATGAGGGTTCTCGTAGAGATGATGGTACGGGACGCAAGATGCAAGATGCCAGGTCCCAGAGTGGATGATGAGGGCGTAGGGCGCGATGCTATGTCCGTAACGAGTCAGAAAATAGGAGGTAGGGAATAGCAGGCGAGGCGCGGTAGGCTGGTGGGTATGAAGCGTACAGTGCTGATGGCGGGGCTATTGGGGGCGTTGGTGCTGGCGGCGGCGGCGGAGAAGAAGCCGAAGCCTGTGCCGGTTGATCCGAATGCTCGTGTGGGTATGACGACGCGGGTGATTCATCCGGCGGGCGCGCGGAACTGGCGCGGCGCGGAGCAGAAGGCGCTGGATGCTGTGGTGTGGTATCCGGCGGTGGATACGGCGATTGAGACGAAGCAGTTTATGGGGCCTGTTGAGCGGCCACTGTTTGAAGCCGGAAGCGCGATGCCTCATGCGCCGTTTGCGCCTCATATGGAGCGGCTGCCGATGGTGGTGTTGTCGCATGGGTCAGGCGGCAGCGCGCTGCAGATGGCGTGGCTGGGGACGGCGCTGGCGCGAGCTGGGTATATCGCGGTGGCGGTGGATCATCCGGGGAACAATGCGAATGCTCCGCTGACGCCGGAGGGCGTGGCGCTGTGGTGGGAGCGGGCGACGGATGTGTCCAACGTGATTGACGCGATGCTGAAGGATGAGGAGTTCGGGGGCAAGATTGATGCGACGCGGATTGCGGCGGCGGGGTACTCACTGGGTGGGTATACGGTGATGGAGCTGGCGGGGGCGCAGACGGACATCAGCGTGTTCTTCGACCGTTGCAGGCCCGCGAAGCCGGGGGACAAGCCTACCGATGATGCTGCCGTGTGTCGCGAGACGGTGCTGCACCATATGGGGAGCAACCAGCATGTGTTGGAAGAGGTGCGGAAGACGAGCGGCGAGAGCCTGGCGCGGTCGGCGGGGAGTTTTCGCGATCCGCGGGTGAAGGTGGTATTTGCGATGGCCCCGGCGCTGGGGTTTACGGAGACGCCGGACAGTCTGCACGCGATCAAGGTGCCGGTGGCGATGGTGGTGGGCAGCGAGGATGCGATTGCGCCTGCGAATGAGAATGCGGACTATCTGCGCGCACACATCCGGGCGGCTCGGGAGAACACGCTGCCGGGGGTGGGGCACTATACGTTTCTGGATGTGTGCACGGCGGCGGGGGTGCAGGTGTATCCGCTGTACTGCACGGATGCGCCAGGAGTAGACCGCGCGGCGGTGCATGCTCAGGTTGCGGGGATGGCGGTGGAGTTCTTCGATCGGGCGCTGAAGTGGCGGTGAGGGCTACTTGCAGGCCTGGACGGGTGGGACGCGGGTCCAGGTTTCGGTGCGGCCGAAGAGGGTGAAGAGGACGTAGCCGCGGAGCTTGAGGACATCGTGGCCGGTGGGGGTGATGTAGCCGCGGTAGGTGTGGCCGCTGATGGGGTCGTAGAGGTGGCCGTAGCCGAGGCGATACTTGTCGTAGTCGCGGAAGCCGGAGCCGATGGTGAGGCCGCAGAGCTGGCGGTTGCGGAGAGCGTGGTCGGGGTTGTGGCTGTCGACGATCTCGGGCGGGTTGGGGGAGAGCTTGACCACGCGGAGGCAGATGTCTGGTTCACCGGATACTGAGCTATCTGTGCTGCATGGCTCTATACGGACGATGGCGCCAATGGCGGAGCGCCAGTCTCCGAAGGAGGCCTGCGCTGGCGTGAGCGCGGTCGGGTTGTATGCCGCTGCCGCGGTGGCGGCGGTGAGCAGGAGGGCGGCGGTAAGGAGAGCTTTCGTCGTCACGTTTGGTTTGGATGCAGGATTGGGCTGTGACACCCCACCCCTCCCCCTGGGTACTTTTTGATCCAAAGTCTTGATGCGGTGGCTGTTAGGGGTGGACTTGTGAAGGTCTGATCCCGGTGGGTGGACGGTGTGTTTGGGTTGCTACTTCTATTGTAGTGGTTCGAGAGGGATGAATTGTTACATTTCTGCTGGTGGAAGTAGTTTGGTTTGTGGTGGTTGCGGGTTATTGCAGGTTCGAGGGGCTTGACAGGGTTTTAGGGTGGTACGCTCGCGCCTTTGGCGCTTGCTGCGGCAAAGGCGTTCACGCAGAGGGCGCAGTGTAGAAGCCCGCAATGGTCGCCAAGGAAAACAGGCAACGGCAAAAGCAATTCTCTGCGGGAATGACAAGCAAGAAAAGGAGCGACGTCTTGCTCTGCGGTTAGTCGACGCGGCAGATGAGGCACTTGAGGTAGCGGGTTTCGGGGAGGGTGAGGACTTCGGGGTGGTCGGGGGCGGCGGCGCGTGTTTCGAGGAGCTGGAGGCGGCGGCCGGTGTCGGCTGCGGCTGCGGCGACGATCTCGGTGAAGTCGGCGAGGGAGACGTGGTGGGAGCAGGAGTTGGTGATGAGCGTGCCGCCGGGTTCGAGCAGGCGGATGGCGCGGAGGTTGAGCTCCTTGTAGCCGCGCAGGGCGCCTTCGGCGGCACGCTTGGATTTGGCGAAGGCGGGTGGGTCGAGAACGATGGCGGAGAAGAGGTTGGGGTTGGTGTCGGCAGCGTCACCCCGCTCATGCGCGGTAGAGCTGCGCATGAACGGGGCACCCGGAGTTTTGGGGTGGGCGAGATCGTCGAGGTGGCGGAGGTACTCGAAGGCGTCGGCTTCGATCCAGTCGACTTCGGCTTTGAGGTGGGGGTTGAGGAGGAGGTTGCGGTCGGCGGCTTCGAGGGCGGAGCGGCTGGCGTCGATGCCGGTGACGCGGGTGCAGACCTCGGCGAGGTGGAGGGCGAAGCCGCCCTGATAGGTGCAGATGTCGAGTGCGTTGCGTGTGCGGCCGGAGGCAGCGACGGCGCGGGCTGCTGCCGCGTAGTTGAGGCGCTGGTCGAGGAAGGCGCCGGTTTTTTGGCCGGAGGCGGCGTCGTAGTGGAAATGGAGGTTGTTGAGGGTGAAGGTTGTGGTTGTGGGAGCTGCCGGTTCTGTGGTGATTCCAGATGCAGGTCTCTCCACTTCGTCTCCGCTGCACTCCGCCTTCGGTCGAGATGACACATCTTGGGTAGGTTCAGACGCAGGTCTCTCCACTACGCTGCGCTCCGGTCGAGATGACACTTCATGGGTAAGGGTGGAAGAGAACAAGGAGCCAGTGGGTGGGGCGGGTAGTTGTTCGAGCTCGCGGATGCGGGGGTCGGGGCGCTCCCAGATGGTTAAGGGTTCGCCGTTGGGCGAGAGACCTGCGCGGAGGGCTTCGGTGAGAGTGCTGCGGACGTCGTCCTGTGCGGTGCCCTGGGTGAGAAGTTGGATGAGGACGAGGTCGTTGTAGCGGTCGGCGATGATGCCGGGGAGGTTGTCGGCTTCGGAGAAGATGAGGCGGTGGGCGTTGGTGTTGGGGGCGAGCTCGCGACGGAGTTGGAGGGCGAAGTCGATGCGGGAGCGGAGGTCGGCGAGGTACTGGTCGCGGGTGAGCGCCGGGGTGCGGGAGACGAGGCGCGCGGCGAGCGTGGAGGCGGTGGAGTAGAGTGCGGTGCCGAGCGGAAGGGCGCGGCTGTCGGTGAGGGTGACGAGTGCGCCGGGCGGGAGGTCGGCGGGAGTGCCTTCGATGTCGGTGCGGTAGACCCAGAGGTGGCCGGCGCGGAGGTGGTCGGCGGCGCGGCGGGTAATGCGGAGCGTGAGTGGGGTGGATGACATGCAGAGGTTAGTGTAGCTGGGTGGTAGCATGCAATCCCATCCATGACGATGCGGCCGCCGTTCCAACGGCTGTTTGCTGGCGGGATTTGTTCGAGGTAGCGCAGGATGCCGCCATGCAGGTGATAGACCTCCGGGAAACCAAGTTGCAGCATGCAGGCTGAGGCAAGCTCGTGCCCTTCAAAGCGAGGCGGCACTCAATGATGTGGGGACTAGGGTTTGTAGATGTAGCCGTTAGCGAGGGTGGTGAAGGTGGTGAGTTGGGTTTGCTGCCAGGCTTCGGTGTGGCCTAGTTCGGTGGCGAGGGTGGCGGCTACGGTGGGGGCTGCTTCGAGGGCGGCGCGGGCGTCCAGGAAGAGGGCTCGGGTGCGGCGGGCGAGGACGTCGTCGACGGTGCGGGCCATCTCGTGGCGGATGGCCCAGACGACTTCGGCGAGGCGGTAGGGCAGGCGGGGGTGCAGCGGCGCGGCGAGAGCAGGTGAGGACGCAGCGAGGGCGTCGATGGCAGGCTGGTCGCTGCCGTAGACGTGGAGTTCGTGCTCGGCGTCGTGGTGGCTGGCGGCCTCTTCGCTCCAGCCGTGGAGGTGGAGGTCCTGCGTGCGGCAGGGAGCGGGTGTGAGACCGGAGTGTTGGATGGCGATGTCTACGGCGTCCTCGGCCATGCGGCGGTAGGTGGTCCACTTGCCGCCGGTGATGGAGACGAGGCCTGAAGTTGAGACGAGGACGGTGTGTTCGCGGGAGAGCTTGGCGGTGCTGTCGGTGCCCTGCTTGCGCACCAGTGGGCGGAGGCCGGACCACATGCTGAGGACTTCGTCGTCCTTGGGTGCGCGGCCGAAGTAGATTTCGATGTGCTCGCGGAGGAAGGCGAGTTCTATTTCCATGGGGCGAGGTTCGAGGGCGGCGGTGGGGACGCCGTCGTCGGTGGTGCCGATGACGACGTGGTTGTGCCAGGGGATGGCGAAGAGGACGCGGCCGTCCTTGGTTTTGGGCACCATGAGGGCGTGGGTGCCGGGCAGGAAGGATTTGGGCAGGACGAGGTGCGAACCCTGGCTGAAGGTGACGATGGGCTTGGTCGTGGGCTCGTCGAGGCGGCGGACTTCGTCGGTGAAGATGCCGGTGGCGTTGATGATGACGGTGGCCTGGACTTCGAACTCGTTGCCGGTCTCTTCGTCGCGGAGAACTGCGCCGATGATCTTGTCGTTATGTTTGAGGAGGCGGACCATGCGGGTGTAGTTGAGGGCGGTGCCGCCGAGGGCGTCGAGGGTTTGTGCGAGGGCGAGGCTGAAGCGGGCATCGTCGAACTGGCCGTCGAAGTATTCGACACCGCCGGCGAGCTTGGTGGAGACGACGGTGGGGAGCATGGAGCGGACTGCTGCTTTGCTCAACATGCGAGAGCGGCCGAAGCTGGAGGAACCGGAGAGGGCGTCGTAGAGCTTGAGGCCGATGCCGTAGAAGGGGACCTCCCATGCGGCGTAGGCGGGGATGACGAAGGACTGGCGGCGGACGAGGTGCGGAGCGTTGCGCAACATGCGGCCGCGCTCCTTGAGGGCCTCGAGAACGAGCGAGATGTTGCCCTGCTGGAGGTAGCGGACGCCGCCGTGGACGAGCTTGGTGCTGCGGCTGGAGGTGGCCTTGGCGAAGTCGGCCTGCTCGACGAGCAGGGTGCGGTAGCCGCGGGAGGCGGCGTCGACCGCGGAGCCGAGGCCGGTGGCGCCGCCGCCGATGACGAGGATGTCGAAGGGGGTGGGGGCGGCGCGTTGGAGGGAGTCGGTGCGGGTCATGAGGTGTCCTGTGATGATAAAGGCGCGCTCGCTTCGCTCGCGCGAGAAGCAGGTTCCTCGCTGCGCTCGGAATGACAGAAAGAAAAGCAAAAGCAACGGCAAGAGCGATCTAGTTGGTGGGTTCGGTGGCCCAGTGTTGGGAGCGGCTGACGGCTTCTTTCCAGCGGGTGAGCTGGGTGGTGCGCTCGGTGGTGGAGATGGCGGGGGTGAAGGATTCGCCGCGAGTCCAGAGGGACTCGAGTTCGGAGACGGAGCTCCAGAAGCCGGAGCCAAGGCCGGCGAGGTAGGCGGCGCCCATGACGGTGGACTCGGGTGTGCCGGAGCGGACGACGGGGGTGCCGAGGAGGTCCGCCTGCATCTGCATGAGGAGGTGGTTGGCGGAGGCGCCGCCGTCGACGCGGAGCTCGGGGATGGCGATGGCGGAGTCGGCCTGCATGGCGGTGAGGATGTCGGTGACCTGGAGGGCGATGCCTTCGAGAGTGGCGCGGGCGATGTGGGCGCGGGTGGTGCCGCGGGTGAGGCCGAGGATGAGGCCACGCGCGTCGGCGTCCCAGTAGGGCGCGCCGAGGCCGGAGAGTGAGGGGACGAAGTAGACGCCACCGCTGTCGGGCACGGAGGCGGCGAGGGGTTCGACCTCGGCGGAGGAGCCGATGATGCCGAGGCCGTCGCGGAGCCACTGCACGGCGGCTCCGGCGATGAAGACGCTGCCTTCGAGCGCGTACTGTGCGGGCTGGCCGGCGAGCTGCCAGGCGATGGTGGTGAGCAGGCGGTTGGTGGAGGCGACGGGTTTCTCACCTGTCTGCATGAGCATGAAACAGCCGGTGCCATAGGTGTTTTTGACCATGCCGGGATGCAGGCACATCTGGCCGAAGAGCGCGGCCTGCTGGTCGCCGGCGATGCCGCAGATGGGGACGTTGGGCAGGAGGTCTCCGAGGGTGGCGCAGGGGCCGCTGGAGGGGACGACGGTGGGCATGAGGCTGCGCGGGATGTCGAAGATGCGGAGGAGCTCGTCGTCCCAGTCGAGGGTGTGGATGTTGAAGAGGAGCGTGCGGGAGGCGTTGGTGACGTCGGTGACGTGGGTTGGCCCACCTTTCTGGTTCCGGGTGAGTTTCCAGATGAGCCAGGAGTCGACGGTGCCGAAGGCGAGCTGACCGGACTCGGCTTTGGCGCGGGCGCCTTCGACGTTGTCGAGGAGCCAGCGGATCTTGCTGGCGGAGAAGTAGGCGTCGAAGATGAGGCCGGTTTTTTGCTGGAAGAGAGGCTCGTGGCCGGCGGCGCGGAGCTGGTCGCAGAGTGGGGCGCTGCGGCGGTCCTGCCAGACGAGGGCGTTGTGGATGGGATGGCCGGTGGAGCGGTCCCAGAGGATGGTGGTCTCGCGCTGGTTGGTGATGCCGACGGCGGCGATGTCGGCGGCGGTGAGCTGGAGCTGGGCCATGACGTCGCGGACGGCGGCGAGCTGGGTGGACCAGATGGTTTCGGGGTCCTGCTCGACCCAGCCGGGCTGCGGGTAGATCTGGGGGAGCTCGCGCTGGGCTGTGGCGAGGATGCGGGCGTCGGTGCCGATGAGAACGGCGCGGGAGCTGCTGGTGCCCTGATCGAGTGCGAGGATGACGCTCATAGATGGGAGTCTTTCTGGTTGCATGTGCCGCCGGCAAGACGATTGTAGGTGAGGAGCGCGCGCGATGGCTTCATAGAATGTAAGCCTTTACATAGAGGGGATTTTGGCGTTTAGTATGGAGTGCTGTCAAGCTGGCAAATTCGCCGCAACGAGATGATTTCGGGCGCGGGCCCGTGTGGAGACGATGGATGCAACGACGTGAATTTATCAAGATGAGCGGGGCGGTTGTGGCGGCCTCGGCGATGACGGGTGTTTCGGGGTTTGGGCAGGAAGCGCGCGGCGAGGGGCGCATGGTGCTGCCGATGAACCGCAAGTGGCGGTACAAGGCGGAGAAGGTCGCGGGCGCGCATGAGGTTGCGTTCAACGATGCGGGGTTTGAGACGGTGGTGATTCCGCATAGCAATATACGGATGCCTTGGCACAGCTTTGACGACAAGGACTATGAGTTTGTGTCGACGTACCGGCGGCGGTTTCGGGTGCCGGCGGCGGCGAAAGGTAAGCGCGTGTTTGTGGACTTCGAGGGCGCGATGACGGCGTCGACGGTGTGGATCAACGGGGCTCCGCTGGGCGAGTACAAGGGCGGGTTTACGCCGTTCAGCTTCGAGCTGACGGACCATGTGAAGCATGATGCGGAGAATGTGCTGGTGGTGTCGTTGGACTCGACGGAACGGCCGGACATTCCGCCGTTTGGGTATGAGATCGACTACATGACGTTTGGGGGGATCTATCGGGAGGTGGCGCTGCGGGTGGTGCCGGAGACGTATATCGACAATATCCATGCGCGTCCGAAGGATGTGCTGAGCGGGAAGCCGACGCTGGATGTAGATGTGTTTCTGGCAGGGCAGACGAGCGACGACCTGGAGCTGGCGTTTGAGCTGCGCGACGGCGAGCGCGTGGTGAGCAAAGGGACGACGCGCGCGAAGGTGACGGGTGGGGCTGATCCGAATGCGGCGATGGACCCGGACAATGGCGCGCCGGTGTATGCGAGCACGGAGACGACGCAGGACCCGGCGAAGGTGACGGTGACGCTGACGGATCTTGGTGATGTGAAGCTGTGGGAGCTGGAAAAGCCGCAGCTCTATACGGTGCATGTGGCTTTGCTGAAGGGTGGGAAGCGGGTAGATGAGGAGTCGCGGCGGACCGGGTTCCGCGAGGCGACGTTCACGGACCATGGCTTTGAGCTGAATGGGAAGATTGTGAAGCTGCGCGGGCTGGACCGGCACCAGACGTTTCCGTTTGTGGGGCAGGCGATGCCGGCGCGCGTGCAGCGCAAGGATGCGGATGTGCTGCGCTATGGGCTGCACTGCAATATTGTGCGGACTTCTCACTACCCACAATCCAGACATTTTTTAGACCGCTGCGATGAGATTGGGCTGCTGGTGCTGGAGGAGATTCCGGGATGGCAGCACATTGGGCCGGAGCCGTGGAAGCAGGTTGCGATCGACAACGTGGGACGCATGGTGCGGCGCGACTGGAACCACCCTTCGATCATTCTGTGGGGCGTGCGCATCAATGAGTCGCAGGATGATCACAGCTTCTACACACGGACGAATGCGCTGGCGCATGCGCTGGATACGACGCGGCAGACGGGGGGGATTCGCAACTTCGAAAAGTCGGAGCTGCTGGAGGATGTGTTCACCATCAATGACTTCGGGTTCCCGCTGCGGAAGCCGAACCATCCGCGGTATTTGAACACGGAGTTTGTGGGGCACACGTTTCCGACGAAGACGACGGACGATGATGAGCGGCAGAGGGAACATACGCTGCGCCATGCGAGGATTCATAACCAGCTGGCTAGCGATCCACAGTACGCGGGCGGCATCGGGTGGTGCGCGTTCGACTACAACACGCACTCGAACTTTGGTGCGGGCGATCGCATCTGCTATCACGGCGTGACGGACATCTTCCGGGAGAGCAAGCCAGCGGGGGGTTTCTATAAGAGCCAGTGCGAGCCGAGCGAAGAGGTGGTGATTGAGCCGGCGTTTCACTGGGCGAACAGCGATGAGTCGGTCGGGTTCAGCAAGATGGTGGTGTGCTCGAACTGCGAGCAACTGAAGTTTTATGTGCGCGAGGGCAGCGTGGAGAGCAAGCCCTGGGTGCTGGTGGGGACGGTCGATCCGGACCACGAGGAGTTTGAACACCTGAAGTATCCGCCGTTTGTGGTGGAGAAGAACAAGCTGGACTGGAAGCAGATGTCGTTCCATTGGGGCGATTTGCGGATCGATGGATTGATCGGCGGGAAGGTTGTGGGGTCGAAGTCGCTGTCGGGCAGCGGTGTGGACCGCAAGTTTGCGCTGCTGCCGGATGATACGGAGTTGAAGGCCGATGGTGCGGACTCGACGCGCGTGGTGCTGCGTGTGACGGATGAGTTTGGCGCTACGCGCACGTATGCCAACGATCCGATTGTGTTCACGCTGGAAGGGCCTGCGGAGTTGATTGGCGATAATCCGTTTGCGCTGATTGGCGGCACGGGTGCGGTGTGGATTCGAGCGAAGGAGACAGTGGGTGTGGTGCGGTTGACGGCGAAGCATCCGCGGTTGGGGACGAAGAGCGTGGAGATCAAGTTGACGAGTGCGCCGGCGGAGGTGGTGTAGAGAGGGTTTGGGTGTGGGAAGATCCGTCACCCCACTCATGACGATGGAGCTGTCATGAATGGGGCACCCAACGCGTTTGGGCCTGTTGGTTACTGGGCGTCGAAGCGGAAGGCGGCGGCCTGGAAGTCGCCTTTTAGTTCTACGTCGAGGCCGTGGGACATCCAGTAGCTGCCGGTGGCGGTGGTAGGGGTGTCTGTGGCGAGCTTGCCGGAGATGGAGGTGACTCTGTAGCTGGTGTTGGGATTGAGGCCACGCAGGAAGACTCGGGGGTAGGGGTAGTTCATGGTGCTGGAGTGCAAGAAGGTGAAGAGTGCGGCCTGCTTTTTGTCGAGCGAGACGGACTCGGTGACGGAGGTCTCGCTGCCGTTGCGTGGAGAGACAAGGCGGTAGAGCGAGCCGTGCTGGACGGTTTCGCGGATGCCCTTGTAGGCGGCGATGAGGTCTTTGGCGGTGGCGAAGTCTTCGGGTGTCCACTTGTTGAGGTTGGCGCCGACGCCGAGGGAGCCCTGCATGGACGAGAGGAAGCGGTAGGTGACCGAGGTGGTGCGGTTGTTGGCCCAGCCGGGCGAGTCGGTGACCCAGGCCATCATGACGCCGGGGGTGTAGGCGTAGGTGAAGCCGTCCTGGATGCTGAGGCGGTCGAAGGGGTCGGTGTTGTCGGAGGGCCAGACCTCGTCGGTGTAGTGCATGATGCCGAGGTCGACGCGGCCGCCGCCGCCGGAGCAGGACTCTATCTCGAGTTTGGGGTACTTGGCGCGGAGGTCGTGGAGGATGCTGTAGAGGTTGCGGGTGTAGGCGACGTAGACCTTCTTCTGCTCGTCGGGCGCGACGGCGGGCCAGCCGGGCTCGGTCCAGTTGCGGTTGTAGTCCCACTTGAGGAAGGCGATGTCGTTGTGGGCGAGGAGGTCGTCGAGGAAGTGGAAGACGTAGTCGCGGACGTCTGGGCGGGCGAGGTTGAGGACGAGCTGGTTGCGCTCCTGGGTGCGTGGGCGGCCGGTGAAGTTGAGGACCCAGTCGGGGTGCTTGCGGTAGAGGTCGCTGTCGGGGTTGACCATCTCGGGCTCGACCCAGAGGCCGAAGTCCATGCCGAGGGAGTGGACCTTGTCGATGAGCGGCTTGAGGCCGTGGGGGAACTTTTGCGGGTTGACGTACCAGTCGCCGAGGCCGGCGTGGTCGTCCTTGCGCTGGCCGAACCAGCCGTCGTCCATGACGAAGCGCTCGATGCCGATGGAGGCGGCCTTTTCGGCGAGGGCTTCCTGGCCGGCTTCGTCGACGTGGAAGGTGGTGGCCTCCCATGAGTTGTAGAGGACGGGGCGTGGGTTGGGGGACTGCGGCAGGATTTTGGTGAGCTCAAAGCGGTGGAGAAGACGGGAGGCGCCGCCGAGGCCGTGGTCCGAGTAACCGCCGTAGAAGACGGGTGTTTCAAGCGACTGGCTGGGTGCGAGCTTATAGCTGAAGTCGAAGGGGTTGAAGCCGCCGGTGACGCGGACCTGCTGGAGCTGGTCCTGCTCGACGGTGATGCGCCAGGAGCCGCTCCAGGCGAGGGCACCGAACCAGACGTCGCCGGTGTCTTCATCGGTCGAGGGGCCGCGCTCTATCGCAAACCAAGGGTTGTTCTGGTGGCCGGTGGAGCCGCGCGTGGACTGGAGGACGGTTTCGCCGGGGCGGATGAGCTGCTGCTGGAGTTGGTCTTCGCCAGCCCAACGGCCGGTGAGGTAGTTGAGGGTGTAGTTGGTGCCGCGCGGGAGGTTCCAGGTGGCGGCGGCGGCCTGCTCGATCATGACCGGTGCGGTGGCCTTGTTGGTGATGATGGCGGAGCGGCCGAGGATTCCGGTGGCGGGGTCGACGGTATAGCGGAGCTCGACGAAGAGGTCGCGCTCGATGTCTTTGGTGACGATGGTTAGGGTGTCGCCTTCGATGTGGTGCGAGACGTAGTGGAGGACGAGGTCGCGGTTGCCGTCGGGAAAGGTGACTTTGAGGGCGGGTTCGAGGTAGAGCTGGCCGCCCCAGCCTTTGTACTCGCCTTGCGTGACGGTGCCGGGGCCGTCGAAGGAGGCGACCTCGGGGAGTGTGTGGGCGGCGGGCAGGGAGTCGGTGGCGGCGATAGAGCGGCCCCAGAAGAGCGGCTGGAGCTCGTCGACGTTGTTGACGCCGAAGGCGTAGGTGGTGCCGGCGGCGTCGATGCGGAAGACCTTAGTGGCGGCGTCAAAGTGGATGGTGTTGCTGTCCTGCGCGGTGAGGCTGAGGGGAAGAGCTAGGAGCGAGGCGAGGACGAGACTATGCAGGCTGCGGTGGAGTGAGCGTGTCACGAGGCTTCCTTTGGAGTGCGAGGCGATGCAGAGTGGGGCAGGCTTCGTTGCGCGGAGGCTACTTCTTTTTGCGGACGGGGCCGGTCGACTTGCGGGCGACGAAGCTGGGAAGGACGAGGTACTCCTTGCCGGGGACCGGTTTGGGGATGTCGGCCTGCATGGCGCTGAGGAGGGCGTTGAAGGCATACTTGGCGATCTCGGAGCGAGGCAGGCGGACGGTGGAGAGCGGCGGCATGGTGAAGGCGCTGAGCTGGATGTCGTCGAAGCCGACGACGGAGATGTCGTCGGGGACGCGGAGACCGGCCTCGGTGATGGCACCCATGGCGCCGATGGCGGTGAGGTCGTTGGAGGCGAGCACGGCGGTTGGTTTGGCGCCGGAGTGCAGGATGCGCCGCATGGCTTCGTGGCCGCCATCGACCCGGTGATTGCCCTCTTCGATGAGGTGCGGGTTGTGGTCGAGGTGGTCGCGGGCGGTGCTCTCCATGAATGCCTTGTAGCGGACGCGCGCGGAGGCGAGGCGCATGGGGCCGCTGATGAAGGCGATGCGGCGGTGGCCGAGCTTGATGAGGTGGTCGACGGCGGCGTCGATGCCGGCGGCGTAGTCGATGCGGACGCAGCTGACGCCGGGGCCAGGGTCGGCGGAGTCGAGGAAGACGAGCGGGATGTGGCGGCGGCTGAAGTCGGCGACGAGGCCTTCGTCCATCTCGGAGGTGATGACGGCGACGCCATCGACCTTGCGCTGCAACATGCGGCGGACGCAGAGCTTCATGCGCTCGGGGTCGTAGTTGGTGTTGGCGATGAGGACCTCCTGCCCGTTGGCGACGGCGAAGTCTTCGAAGGACTTGACCAGCTCGGGGAAGAAGGGGTTGGTGATGTCGGAGATGATGAGGCCGAAGAGGTTGCTGCGGCCGGAACCGAGGGCGCGAGCGTTGGTGTCGGGGTAGAAGTTGAGCTCTTCGATGGACTTGAGGACGCGCTCGGCGGTGCGCGGGCTGACCTTAGCCGAACCGTTGATGGTGCGGGAGACGGTGGCGGTGGATACGTTCGCGCGCTTCGCTACAGCCTTGATATTCATAGGAGGATGTTAAACACCCCGAAGTATAGCCGTGGAGCCGCCGTTGATGTAAAGGCTTACATCAATATAGAGCATTCAGTGTGGTTCCGCGAGGCGGATTGCGGTCGCCCGTTTGAGGCGCTGCTGCGCGGCGCATCCTAGTTGTCATTCAACGGATGCCAGTCAGCGGATGCCAATCTGCGGATTGCCAATCAACGAAGGAGCGCGTCGGCTGCCCAGAGGACGGGGGCTTGCCCATGGAAGTCGCCGGCGCGGCGCTTGCGGGCGAGATAGTATGCGAGGCTGTTCTGCTTGCTGGTGCCTTCGCAGACGTTGGTGACATCGTTGTTCTGATCGATGTAGCCGACGACGGCGATCCAGCCACGGCGGGCGGCGGGGCCGTAGGTGGGGGCGTCAAGCCAGCCGTGTTTGACGCCGGTGATGAGGGCGAAGGTGAACATGGCGGAGCCGGAGGTTTCGGGCCAGGACTCGTCGCGGTCGATGAGTTGGCCCCAGGAGCCGTCCTTGCGCTGGTACTTGAGAAGTGAGGCCATCATCTTGCGATAGCCGGCCATGATGCGCGGGCGCAGCGGGTGGTCGGTGGGGAGCGTGCTGAGCATCTCGGCCATGCCTGCTGCAACCCAGCCGTCGCCACGGCCCCAGTAGAACGGGACGTCCGGTGCGTGATAGAAGAGGCCGTTGGGCTGCTGGAGCTGATCGAGATAGGCGACCATCTCCTTCGCGTCGCGGTCGAGGTATTTCTTGTCGCCGGTGGCGCGGTAGGCCTCAAGCTGCAGCATCGTCAACATGTACATGTCGTCGATCCAGAAGCGGGTTTCGGCGGAGAGGCCGTCGGGGCGTGGGTTTTCCCACTGGCGGTCGGCCCAGTAGACGCCGTCGGTGAGGTATTTGGGGTCCTTGGTCTCGATGGCGATCTCGAGGGGGACGACGCCGAAGATGGAGTCGTCGACGTGGTGGCGCTTGGGGATGCGATCGGCTTCGGCTCCGCCGGGGAGCAATGGCTCAAAGCGGTGGATGAGCTCTGTCTGCAGGGCGCTGTCGTGGGTGAGCCGCGAGAACTGCAGGGCACCGTACCAGGTTGCGACCTCAGAGTAGTGGATGGTTGCGGTGTACTGATGCGGGCTCGGGACGAAGTGCTCGGCGAGCTTCTTGCCGACCTCCTGCGGTGAGGTGCCAGCGGGCCAGTTGCTGAAGTAGTCTTCAGCTTTTTGAGCTGTGGCGGCGGCCACGCAGATGGTGATGGCAGCCCATACGGTGAGGCGGGAGAGTGTCCGCAGAGTGTGGCGAGTGGCAGTAGTCATCTTCACGCGAAATCCTCGCTCTCGTTGGCCGCGGAGTGCTGAAATGCAGAGGACAGTGCAGTGAGCGGCGGCAACGAGTTCGACTAAAGGTATTTACTTAGGCGCTAACTATATACCGCGAAGAAAACCGTTGGCGAGAGGTGTGCGCGACTAGCTGAAGCGCGTTTGCCGCCACAGCGCACAGCCGCCGCCGAGCAGAGCTGCGAGAAGAACGACGCATAGAGCGGCGACCCAATGCAGGTTCATCTGCAATGGAGGAACGAAGGCCTTTGATGCGAGCCAGATGAAGAGGCCCGTGGCGGAAGCGACGATGAGGACGTCCCACCAGCGGCGTCGCTGCTCGCGGGTGCCGAACTCGTCGCCGCTCTGCGCGAGCAGGACCTCGCGGTATTCGAGGCCGTAGCGTTCGCACTCACGTTCGAGGGCTTCATTGCGAGAGAGGTGTTCGCGTGTGGAGGCGACGGCGGTGCTGATGGCGAGAGCACCGAGGATCATGAGGATAGAGCCGCCGAGGACGAGGGCGCGATGGGTGTGATCGGCGGTGGCCAGTTCGCCGAAGACGAGAGCGCCCCAGGCCAGTCCCCAGAGCTGGTTGGTGTTGGAGAGCGGGATGCCGCGACCGATGCCGAGGTACTTGGTGGCGAATTGCTGGAAGAGGTCTCCGACGACCCAGATGAAGCCGCCTAGGAAGAGCCAGAAGAGCAGATGCTGATTGCGCGTGAGTTGGAAGGCAGAGGAGTGGGCACCGCCGTCGAGTGTCCAGGTGAGGAGGAACATCATGCCGAGCTCGCCGACGGTGAAGGCGGTGACGAAGGAGAGCGGGTTCATGCCGCTGAGATAGGCCTTGCGGTAGGGGACGTACATGGTGCCCCACATGAGGCTGGCGCCGGCTGCGGCGATGAGGCCTCGCCAGGCGTGAGGGGAGGTGGTGGAGCCGCCGTGGATGGTGCTGAAGCCGAGCATGATGGCCGCGATGACGATGAGCACTGTCCCGAGGATGACTTTGAGGAGATTCTTTGGGCCTGCGCCTTTGAGCTCGCGGAAGAGGAGGCGCGCCCAAAGGAGACCGATGAGTGAGTTGGTGTTCCAGAGAGGGAAGGCGGTGGCGAGACCGACGTCCCGGATGGCGAAGACGGTGAGGGTATTGGCGACGGCCCACAATGCTCCAGCGAGGACCGCCCAGACGATGAGGTGTTTGCGTGCGAAGAGGTCGGCGAAGACGTAGGTGGTGCCTTTGAGGAGCGTGGGGAATGTCCAGCGGGCAGCGAAGACGCCGGCGACCATGTAAAGGGAGATGGCGAACGGCGAGAGGCCCGCGTCGACCAGCTTGGTGGGGGCTTCCGCGGCGCCGAGCCAGACGCCGGCGGCGAGCCCGCAGAGTACGCCCAGCGCGTGCAGAGAGCCGGTGGTGGCTACCTTGCGGGGTGTTGAGGTGATTGGGCTTTCCGTCGCCATGCCGTCTCCGAGGTTTGCTGCGCGCAGGGCTGCACTTAGTGGAGCAGAATCAGCAGAACGATGCCTGCGATTAGGACAAGGGCAGGGACCCAGAACTGGATATCGGTGAGGATTGCCTTGATCGTTTGCGGCCTGTTTTGTTGCGCCATGTGTTTACTCCCGCAGATGTCGATTGCACGCCTGAATATACATGCTGAGGGGCAGATGCTGTCCGGGTACCGTAGTGGCTCCGCAGGGCGCGTGTCAACTGATTGAAAAGGGATGTAAGCGGTTGCGCATCGTCGCATAAAGCTGGTATTTCTTAGCGCGAGGATAGTGAGTGACTGCCGCTATCGTCTCCACCTCCCCGATGTAAGGAGACAGCCATGAATACGCCGACGACTCTGCTACAGCAACCGTTGCACGATCTGGATGAATGGGACGACTTTCTTGCCGGACGTTACAAGGAAGGCAAGAGCGAGGCGGAGTTTCGCCAGTACGATGCGGAGGCGACGCCGGGCGTGGCGGAATTCTATCGGCAGAACCACGAGAACATGACCGTCGAGTACGTGCTGGCGAAGGAGAAGGAGTACTTCAGCCTGCGGAAAGGGCAGAAGACGATCTGGGAGGCGGCGGAGTTTCTGAATACGCTGGTGGATGACAGCGATCCGGATACGGACCTGACGCAGATTGAGCACCTGCTGCAGACCTCGGAGGCGATGCGCCACGACGGACAGCCACGGTGGATGGTGCTGACGGGGTTTATCCATGACCTGGGCAAGTGTCTTTGCCTGTATGGGGAGCCGCAGTGGGGCGTGGTGGGTGACACGTTTCCTGTGGGTTGTGCGTGGTCCAGGGATATCGTGTTTCCTGAGTATTTTGCGAAGAACCCTGACCGCAATGTGCCGGAGTATCAGACGCGGTACGGCATCTACGAGCCGAACTGCGGGCTGGAGAACGTGCATATGTCGTTTGGGCATGATGGGTATATCGCCGAGGTGATGAAGCCGTATCTGCGCGATGAGTCGCTGTATATGCTGCGGTTCCACTCGTTCTATCCGTGGCACAAGCATGGGGCGTATGACCATCTGTGCACTGACAAGGACCGGTCGATGCTGGAGTGGGTGCTGAAGTTCAACCAGTACGACCTGTACTCGAAGGGGCACACGAAGCCGGACATGAAAGAGTTGAAGCCGTATTACGACGAGCTGTTTGCGGAGTTTCTGCCGGCGACGATTGCCTGGTAGTTGCGCCGACGGTTGTTCCAGACCTGCGATGCTGCGAAGATTGTGGCAAACAGGTTGAGGGACGATGCGGATAGCGATCGATACAGGCGGAACGTTTACGGACATCGTGTATCTGCACGAGGGGCGGCTGGCGGTGCTGAAGGTGCTGTCGACGCCAGCCGATCCGGGCAGAGCTGTGATGGCCGGGTTGGCACAGCTGACGCCTGGAAGTGGCGTGGTGGTGCGCCATGGAACAACGGTGGCGACGAATGCAATGCTCGAGCGCAAGGGCGCGCGCGTTGCGTTTTTGACGACGAAGGGGTTCGAAGACACGATTGCGATTGGGCGGCAGGCGAGGCCGAAGCTCTATGACTGGAACCAGCCGGTGCCGGAGTGCCTGGTTGCGGCAGAGTGCAGGTTTGGGGTTGCGGAGCGGGTGGGCGCGAGCGGCGAGTTGTTGAAGGCTGTCGATGCTGAAGAGTTGCGTGCGCTTTGCGATGCAATTGCAGCGAGTGGGGTTGAGGCGGTTGCCGTGTCGCTGTTGTTTTCGTTTGCGAATGCGGAGAATGAGCGGAGAGTTGCGGACGCGTTGAAGACGCTGGGTGTGCCGCTGTCGATCTCGTCGAAGATTCTGCCGGAGTTTCGTGAGTTCGAGCGTGCGTCGACGGTGGTTGCGAATGCGTATGTTGCGCCGAAGGTTGGGTCGTACATCAAGGCACTTGCGGAGGATATTGCGCGGGAGTATGCGGGTGGGCGGTTGGAGGTGATGCAGTCATCGGGTGGGATCATCTCGGCGCGGGTTGCGGCGGAGGAGCCGGTGCGGACGATGCTCTCGGGGCCCGCGGGTGGTGTGATCGGGGCGTACAAACTGGCACAGCTTGCGGGTTTCGATCGGATTATCGGGTTTGATATGGGTGGGACTTCGACCGATGTTTGCCTGGTAGACGCGAGTGCAGGCGGGTTGCGGATCAGCAATGAGTCGATGATTACGGGCGTTCCGGTGGGTGTGCCGATGCTGGATATTCATACGGCGGGAGCGGGTGGCGGGTCGATTGCGGAGTTCGATGCGGGCGGACTGCTGCATGTGGGGCCGGAGTCGGCGGGGTCCGATCCGGGGCCGGTGTGCTTTGGGCGTGGGATAAGGCCGACGGTGACGGACGCGAACCTTGTGCTGGGAAGGCTGGATACGAGCCGGTTTCTGGGCGGGACGGTGAGCCTTGATCGTGATCGCGCTGTGGAGTGGATGGAAGAAGCGAAGGGCGAGCTCGCGTCGGTGGAGGCATTTGCGACGGGGATTCTGCGGGTGATTGAGACTTCGATGGAGAAGGCGATTCGCGTGATCTCGGTGGAGCGGGGATATGATCCGCGTGACTTTACGCTGGTGGCGTTTGGCGGTGGCGGGCCGCTGCATGCGTGTGCGCTGGCGCGAGCGTTGCAGGTGCCGCGCGTGCTTGTGCCGGCGCTGCCGGGGGCGTTGTCGGCAGTGGGGATTCTGCTTGCCGATACCGTGCGTGAGTACTCGCGCACGGTGATGCGTGCGAGCGGTGCGGATTTGGAAGATGTGTTTGTTGCGATGGAAGTGGAGGGGCGCGCGGAGTTCAATACGGATGGGCTTGAAGGTGTAGCGTTTCGTTCGGTGGATCTGCGCTATGCGGGGCAGGGGTATGAGTTGAACCTGCCGTATGAGCCGGAGATGCTGGATGCGTTCCATGCGCTGCATAAGAGGCGGTATGGGTTTGCGAACGAGCAGCGTGCGGTGGAGATTGTGAATGTGCGCGTGAGACTGGTGGCTGCTGCGGAGCCGTTTGAGCCGAGTCGCGAGAGCGTTGTTGAGAGCGATGGGGCAGATGCGCTGGCGGGGACGCGTCGGGTGTACTTCGAAGGCGTGCCGCACGAGACGCGACTGTATGAGCGGGCGAAGCTGCATGCGGGCGATACATTTGCAGGGCCGGCGATTGTGAGCGAGTACAGCTCGGCGACGATTCTGCCGCCAGGCGATGTGCTGCGTGTGGATGAGCTGGGAAACCTGGTGATCGAGGTGCATGGATGAATGAGGCCGCGCTGAACGCGATTGAGCTGGCGATTTTTCAGAGCAGCGTCCACTCGATTGCCGAGGAGATGGGAGCTGCGCTGCGGCGGACGGCGATCTCGCCGAACATCAAGGAGCGGCGTGACTATTCGTGCGCACTGTTTGATAGCGAGCGGCGGGTGATTGCGATGGGCGACCACATGCCGGTACACCTGGGGTCGATGCAGCTTTCGGTGGAAGCGGCGGTGGCGCGGCTGACGTTGAAGGAGGGTGATATTGCGATATTGAATGATCCGTATGCGGGTGGCACGCACCTGCCGGACATCACGATGGTGCTGCCGATCTTTGTGGAAGGCGAGACTAGGCCTTCGTTCTATGCGGCGGCGCGCGCGCACCATGCGGATGTTGGCGGTATGTTTGCGGGGTCGATGGGACCGGCGCGCGAGATATGCCAGGAGGGGATTCGGATTCCGCCGGTGCACCTGATGCATGCGGGTGCGATGAACGAGGCGGTGCTGGATTTGATTCTGCATAACGTGCGCACGCCGGGGGAGCGTGAGGGCGATCTTGCGGCGCAGATCGGCGCGTGTCGCGTGGGCGAGCGGCGGTTGAAGGACCTGGTGGCGAAGTATGGGCTGGCGAAGCTGAGGGAGTTGTCGCGCGAGTTGCTGGCCTACTCGGAGCGGCTGATGCGAGCGGAGCTGAGCAAGCTGCCTGCAGGGACGTTTGCGGCGGAGGACTTTATGGACTCCGATGGGATTACGGATGAGCCGATTCGGATTGCGGTGGCGGTAATGCTTGATCCTGTGAACGGTGCGGCTGCGATTGATTTCAGTGGGACGTCGCCGCAGGTGGCGGGGAGTATCAATGCGGTGTATGCGATCACGTACTCGGCTTGCTTCTATGTGTTTCGATGCCTGTTGGGCGATGCGGCACCGGCGACGGCTGGGTTGATGCAGTCGATTGCGGTGAGCGCGCCGGTGGGGTCGTTTGTGAATGCGCGGATGCCGGCGGCGGTTGCGGGAGGTAATGTTGAGGCGAGTCAGAGAATCGTAGATGTGTTGCTGAAGGCGTTGGCGAAGGCTGCGCCTGAGCGGGTTCCGGCGGCTAGTTATGGCTCGATGAGCAACCTTACGATTGGTGGGTGGGACACGCGCAAGGACGCGCCGTTTACTTATTATGAGACGACGGCAGGCGGGATGGGCGCGCGGCCGGGGTTGGATGGGATATCTGGGATTCACTGCCATATGACGAATTCGTTGAATACTCCGATTGAGGCGCTGGAGTATGCGTATCCGTTTCGGGTGCGGTCGTATGGGTATCGCAAAGGCTCGGGTGGTACGGGTGAGTTTGTGGGTGGTGATGGGCTAGTGCGCGAGATTGAGCTGCTGGATGATGCGCAGGTGACGCTGCTGTGCGATCGGCAGAGGTTCCAGCCGTATGGGCTGAGTGGTGGTGATGGCGGCGCGGTGGGGCTGGTGCGGTTAGAGCATCCGGATGGCAGTGCGGAGGTGCTGCCAGGCAAGTGCAGCGTCCATGCGAAGCGCGGTGATGTGATCCATATGGAGACGCCGGGTGGTGGTGGTTGGGGCGATTCTGCGAAGCGGGTGAAGGATGGGACGCGGTGAGCGGCGAGGCGGGCGCTACGACTGACGGCGGGTTGTGGATCGGGCAGCTAGATGGGGCTGAACGCTCTGCGCTGGTGGGTACGTTTGCAGGGTGGATGCTCGATGGGCTGGACGTGATGATCTACAGCTTTGTGCTGCCGAGCCTGATTGCGTTGTGGCAGATGAGCAAGGGTGAAGCGGGGTTGCTGGGGACTTCGGCACTGCTGCTGTCGTCGCTGGGTGGATGGATTGCGGGGGTTGCGGCGGACAGGTTTGGGCGTGTGCGAGTGCTGCAACTGACGATCGTCTGGTTTGCGGTGTTCACGTTTTTGAGTGGGTTTGCGCAGAACTTTGAGCAGCTGCTGGTGCTGCGTGGACTGCAGGGGCTGGGGTTTGGAGGTGAGTGGGCTGTTGGCTCCGTGCTGATCGGAGAAGCGATACGGCCGCGGTTTCGTGGGCGCGCGGTGGGAACGGTGCAGAGCGGATGGGCGATTGGGTGGGGCATTGCTGCGGCCTGCTACACGGTGTTCTTTGCGGTGATGCCGCAGCATATTGCGTGGCGTGCGATGTTCTGGGTCGGGCTGATTCCTGCGGGGCTGGCGGTGTATGTGCGCAGGCATGTGAAGGAGCCGGAGCTGCATGTGAAGACAATGGCCGCGCCGCGGAAGAGTGTGCTGGAGATCTTCTCGGTGGGGATGCTGCGGACGACGCTGCTGGCGTCGCTGGTGGCGTTGGGGGCTCAGGGTGGGTACTACGCGATCAATACGTGGCTGCCGCTGTACCTGAATGCGCGTGGGCTTTCGGTGACGCACACGGGGATGTACCTGATGGTGGTGATTGGCGGGTCGTTTGCCGGGTATCTGGTGAGCGCGCATCTGGCGGACAAGCTGGGTCGCAGAGTGACACTGGTGCTGTTTGCGGTGGGCGCGTTTGTGACGGTGTTCTTCTACACGGCGTTTCCGATTGGCGACCGCGCTACGCTGCTGCTCGGGTTTCCGCTGGGGTTCTTTCCTTCGGGGTCGTTCAGCCCGATGGGCGCGTTTTTTACGGAGCTGTTTCCGACTTCGGTGCGTGGATCGGGGCAGGGGTTTTCGTACAACCTGGGGCGCGGCGTGGGAGCAGTGTTCCCGACGCTCGTGGGGTACTTCAGTGTGCGGATGAAGCTGGGGCACGCGATTGCGTTGTTCGCAATCTGCGCGTACCTGCTGATGATTGTGGGCGTGCTGCTGCTGCCGGAGACGCGCGAGGCGGAACTGCGTTAGGCAGCCGGTTCGGGTTTGCAGAACCAGCCGAGCTCGGCGGCGTGCGCGAAGGTCTCCTGGATCTTTGCGGCCTGCTGCCCAGGAGTGAGGCGGCTGCGGTGGAAGGCTTTGCTGAGGGCCTCGCCGAGTGTTTCGCCATCGCGAAGGGCAGTGAGGATGGCGCTGGCTTCGCGCTCGATGCGGCGGTAGTAGACGATGTCGTCGTAGCGATGCACGGCGAGGTAGACGGCTTCGCGCTTCATGGCGGGCAGGCGCATGCGCTTCACTTCTTTGCGTTGCATGGAGGCGTTGCTGGCGACCTCGGTTTCGGGCGCGTCGCGGCGCACGATGAGGACCAGCTCGTCGACTGGATAACGCAGCTGAAGCAGTTGCAGATGCGGCTGAAGCGTGAGGCGCGTGTCAGGGCCGATGGCGTGCAGGTCTTCGGCGGTGAGCGGCGGGTGGCGAAGGCTGTCGAAGGCTTCGACGTAGGCCCACTCGAGCGCGGTGACATCGAGGGAGAGCTGGTGACGGCGACCGGTGAACTCGGGGTGCTCGCGCAGCCAGGTGGGCAGCTTCTTGCCAATGTCGCGGAGCGTCCACGAGGTGGATGGGTTCTCGCGGAGGTAGGCGAGGACGAGCGCGTCGAACTTCTTTTCGCCGAGAAGAGCGTTGAGCGCGGGGAAGTCTTCAGAGACTGCCTCGATAACACGGAACCAGTACTGACGGTTGTAGATCTCGAGGCGCTCGAAGGAGCTGAGGCGATCGTTGGGCTTGATGTAGCTGTCGGCGATCCGGTCGAGCGAGGTGCCGTCTTCGGTGGTCTGCTGCATGTCGAAGTCGTCGGTCAGGGGACGGCGAACGTCCTCGGACATGCGGCGCTGCAGTTCGAGGAGCGTCATGCGAGGACCTCTTCGGGCTGAGCTGCTGCGACCTTCTCGGCAGCGAGTTTTTCGGCTGCTGCTTTGAGGTACTTGTTGGCCTTGAGGGCCTCGTTGTGGACTTCGTCGAAGCTGGGGATGTTGTCGTCCCATTCGAGCAGGGTGGCGGTGGGGCCGATGCGGTCGATGGCGCGGGCGTAGAGGGCCCAGACGGGGTCGAGGACGGGGTGGTCGTGCGTGTCGAGGATGTACTTCTCGAACTTGGAGTGGCCGGCGATGTGGATCTGGGCTACGCGGTCGGCGGGGACGGCGTCGACGTAGACGGCGGGATCGAAGCCGTGGTTCTGCGAGGAGACGTAGATGTTGTTGACGTCGAGGAGGATGCCGCAGTCGGCGGCGTGGACGACCTCGTTGAGGAACTCCCACTCAGTCATTTCGGACTCGTGGTACTCGGCGTAGCTGGAGACGTTCTCGACGGCTATGGGGATTTCGAGGGTGTCCTGCACCTGGCGGATGCGCTCGGCGGTGGTGCGGACGGCCTCGAAGGTGTAGGGCAGCGGCAGGAGGTCGTGGGTGTAGCGGCCGTCGACGGAGCCCCAGCAGAGATGGTCAGAGAGCCAGGGGGTCTTGGTGCGGCGGGTGAGGTCCTTGATGCGGCGGAGATGGTCGCGGTTGAGCTCCTGCGCGGAGCCGAAGTACATGGAGACGCCGTGCTGCACGACGCGGTACTGATCGAGAATCTGGTCGAGGAGGCGAAGCGGACGGCCGTCGTCGATCATGTAGTTCTCGGAGATGATCTCGAACCAGTCGACGACAGGCTTTTTGGAGAAGATGTGATCGTAGTGCGGGACGCGGAGCCCGATGCCGACACCGTAGTCGGTGAAGTTGTTAAAGCGATTGGCGGGCATGGCATCTCCGTAGGCAGGGGAGGGAAACAGGGAGATTGCTGGAGGCTTGAGACGTTCCCAAGCCTCCAACAGAGTAGCTTGTTAGACGGTCTTGGAGGGCTTGGAACCGTCGGTGGCGCAACCGCCCTTGCCCTTGCAGGAGTTCTTGCCGGGGTGCTTGCCGCCGCCCTGACCCTTACAGTCGTTCTTGCCCTTGCAGGAGTGCTTGGGAAGGTTGGTGGTGTCCTGGTGGACGAGTACCACGCCGGCGGCCGGCGCGTTGTTGCTGGCGGAGGTGTTGGCAGTCTGCGCGTGGGCAGCAGCGGCGGTACCACCGAGCAGGCCGGTTACAGCAGCGGCCAGAGCATACGACATTACGGAGCTGGTCTTCATGGAAGTGTCCTTTTCCTTAGGTTGGGCCAGGCGCTGGCCTGGGCGTTGGCGTGGAGACCTTCTCAGCGATGCGAGAGGCGGGTACTCTGTTGTGGCCCGAAGGAGGAGCCTGGAAGAGCGCTCTCTTTCATCCGTTGCCGCGTGTTTGAGGCACGAACTTGGGATTGGTTACAGCGGTCCGCTACAGCCAGAGAGAACAACCTGCGGGGAATTGTAGTCCGCAGCAGGAAATGTATCTACCGGGATACGTGGCGGATGGCGGATCGGATTTGTAACTTATCAGTGGATGACTGTTCTAATCCAGTGAGCCGGCATAGAGATGAGCTATCCCGCGACAGCTCAACCGTTTAGGAAGATGGAGCGAAGATCCATGCTGAAGAGTGTGATGGCGCTGTATGAACGCGTCGTGAAGGGACTGAACCTGCTGCAGTCGCCGATGCTGCTGGTGGTGCGGCTGTACTGGGGGTTCCAGCTGGCGCAGAACGGCTGGGGCAAGCTGCATCATCTGAGCCGGATCACGGACTACTTTCAGAGTCTGAATATCCCGTTTCCGGGGATCAACGCACCGTTCGTCTCCGGGCTGGAGCTGGTGGGCGGCATACTGCTGATGCTGGGGCTGGGCTCACGTCCGATTGCGCTGCTGATCGCGGGTGACATGCTGGTGGCGTACTACGCGGCCGACCATGATGCGCTGGTGTCGGTGTTCTCGGACCCGGGCAAATTCTATGTGGCTGATCCATACACGTTCCTGTTTGCTGCCCTGATGGTGCTGATCTTTGGCGCTGGCTACCTGTCGCTGGATGCGTTGATCGCCAAGAAGCTGAAGGAGCGCGTGTAGACGCGATGGATGTGCAGCGTGGCAGCCGCGGTGGCGACAGGGATGAGGCAACGATGATTGCCTCGATCCTGGCGGGCGAGACACAGCTCTACCATGAGCTGATTCGCCCGCATGAGCGCAGCGTGTACATGATGGCGTTGTCGTACATGAAGAACGAGGCCGATGCGGAGGACGTGGCGCAGGAGGCGTTCCTGAAGGCGTTTCGAGCGTTGGCGAACTTTCGCGCGGAGGCGAAGTTCGGAACCTGGTTGATCAGCATCACGTTGAATGAGGCGCGCAACAGGCTGCGGCGGAAGGCGGCCGTCCCCATGGAGTCGCTGGATGTGCCAGACGACGAGCCGGGAGCGGTGTCGCCGGCGCTGTTGCGGGACTGGCGCGAGGTGCCGAGCGAGGCGCTGGAGCGCGGTGAGGTGCGGAGCCTGATTGCCAGCGCGGTTGAGGCGCTGCCGGAGATCTATCGCTGCGTGTTCGTGCTGCGCGATATGGAAGAGATGAGCGTGAACGAGACGGCCGAGGCGCTCTCGCTGAGCGTGCCGGCGGTGAAGGTGCGGCTGCACCGGGCAAGGATGATGCTGCAGAAGCAGCTAGCTCCGCAGCTGCGCGCAGTTGTGCCCGCGGAGAAGAAACGGAGGTGGTTTCCATGGTGATCGAGTGCAAGCATGTGTGGAACCACATCTCGGGTTATCTGGATGGAACGCTGACCGCTGAGGAGCAGGTGATGATTCAAACGCACCTGGAACACTGCGAGATCTGCTCGGCGATTCTGGACTCGGCGCGCAACATCCTGGTGCTGACGGCGGATGACCGGGTGTTCGAGCTGCCGGTAGGGTTCAGCGAGCGGCTGCATGCGCGGCTGGCAGCGGAGCTGGGGACGGTCGCGGGGGATACCCCCCCCTCCCCTATGTAGTGAGGCTATCCAGTGGAATCAGCGACTTAGGGGGTGATCCCAGGGGTAAGTGGCTGATTCCTTTTGGGTTGCGGGTATGATATGGGAAAGAAATGGGTTAGGGAGTGGGGAGTAGGGAATAGGAAAAACGGTTCCGTTGCCCCTTAAATCCAGTATAGCGGGTGGGGCTTTGGGAAGTGTTTTTGTTTTTGGTGGGTAGGTGGTTTGGTTTGTTTGGGTTGCGTGGGTTCGAGGCGACCTGAGGGATTGACATGGCGGACTTAGAAGCTTTCCCGCGAAGTGCGCGAAGTTAGCCAAGTTTCGCCACGGGGCGGTGGAAGGCGCCAGGTTGCGACCGCTGGGGGGTAGCTCAGATGCCGTGGTAAATGAAGTGGCCGATCTGTTCGACAGCGAGCAGGACCAGGGTGATGACAGAGAGGACGATCTGAAAGTTTTCTGAGCGGAGCTGGTGCCGGGTGGGTGCGGCCATGCGCCATTGCGAGGAGGGGCGAGCGCGGAGGCTGCGGATGCGCTGGATGAGGTAGAGGTTGAGGACCGAGCCGCCGAGGGCGAGGACCATCATGGGGATGCGGTAGATGTCGTGGTGGAACCAGACGATGGGGCGGATGAGGCCGACCGCGCCTGCGAGGGCTCCGACACCGATGACGGCGCGGACGCCGCTGACGGCCATGGCGAAGGTGCAGAAGCTCTGTAGCAGGATGAAGAGGAAGCTGGTGATCGCGACGCTCCAGTGAGCGCGGGCCGGTAGGGCATCGGATTCCAGCGTGGCGTGGGCTTTCAGGGGCGCGGGGACGTGGGTCGGGGAGGACACGGTTCGATCACCTCAGGGGGATTGGCCCGGCTGGACAGCCTGAGCCCTCGGGGACAAAGGTATCAGAATGGGGCGGGAGCTGTGAGGGAGGTGAGCGAGCAGCGTTTTGGCAGATGGTTCCTCTGGGGCTGAAGCCCCTTCTCCAGAGAGTTTTACGGACGGACGGAAGCCCGTCCCCTTCAAAGCTGAAGGCTATTCACTTCAAAGCGCAGGCCGTCCGCAAAGACTGAGATCTGCCCTTTTCAAAGCTGATGAGGCGGATGGACTGGCGGGGTACAGGTTAGGGGATGGGTTTCGAGTTTGGAGTTTCGAGTAGAAGCGGGTGGCGATTTGGGGGCGTTTGATGGTATTCTTGTAGGGCTGGCGCAGTGTCAACGAATGAGGCTTGTGAGAGCCCGCTTGACGGCCAACTCCCCGCAACTGTCCTGAGTTTGCAATGGACCTGAGCGAGACTCTGTGTTTCGGAGTCAAGGTGAGTTTCTGCGGCACAAGATTCGTGGAACTGGAGTGAGTTATGGCACAGGTATGTGAGCTTTGCGGCAAGGGCCCGCAGTTTGGTAACAACATCTCGCACGCGCACAACGTGACGCGTCGTCGCTGGAACCCGAATTTGCAGTCGGTGAAGGCAGCTACGCCCGGCGGCACCAAGCGGGTGAAGGTCTGCACCAGCTGCATCAAGGCTGGCAAGGTCGTCAAAGGCTAAGAAGTAGATAGTAGAGTTTAGACAGTAGAAAAGCACGAAGCCCCGGCGGTGGAAATTGCCGGGGCTTTTCGTGTTTGTTTTAGGGAGTAGCTCACTCTTCACTTGCCACGTTTCACTGTTCCTTATTGCTTTTCGAAGGCCAGTGAGGCGGAGTTGATGCAGAAGCGCTGACCGCCTTCGGCCTTAGGGCCGTCGGGGAAGACGTGGCCGAGGTGGCCGCCGCACTTGGCGCAGGTGACCTCGACGCGCTTCATGCCGAAGGCGTTGTCTTCGTGGAGCTCGACGGCGTCCGGGGTGAGGGGCTCGAAGAAGCTGGGCCAGCCGGAGCCGGACTCGAACTTGGTGCCGGACTTGAAGAGCGGAGCGTTGCAGGCGGCGCAGTGGTACATGCCGTCGTCGTGGTTGTTGACGAGGGCGCCGGTGAAGGGGCGCTCGGTGCCCTTCTCGCGGAGGATGTGGTACTGCTCGGGGGTGAGCTCGGCGCGCCACTCGGCGTCGGTTTTCTGGAGTTTTTCGGGCATTTGGGTCTCCTTTATGGGCTAAGGATTAGATGCGTGGCGGCGGGATTCGATGTGGTGGGTACGCTCCGCCTGCGGCGATCGCTGCGGTAAAAACGGGAACGCAGAGGGCGCAGTGTAGAAGCCCGCTGAGGACGCAATGGAAGACAGGCAACAGCAAGGGCAGACGCGGGATTTTAGGTGGTAGGGGCCTGGGCAATGCACTCGATTTCGACGAGGGAGTCTTTGGGGAGGGCGGCGACCTGGACGGTGGAGCGGGCGGGTGGGGTGGCGCCTTCGGGGGCGAAGTAGGTGGCGTAGACGGTGTTCATCGCGGCGAAGTCGGCCATGGACTTGAGGAAGACGGTGGTCTTGAGGACGTGGGTGAAGTCGAGGCCTGCGGCGGCGAGGACGGCCTTGAGGCTCTGGCAGACGCGGGTGGTCTGGGCGGTGATGTCGCCTTCGATGAGGTTGCCGGTGGCGGGGTCGATGGGGATCTGGCCGGAGGTGTAGAGGGTGTGGCCGATGCGGATGGCCTGCGAGTAGGGGCCGATGGCGGCGGGTGCGTCGGGGGTGGCGATGGCGGTCTTGGGGGAGCTCATAGAGGTGATTGTCTGCCAGCGGGCGGGGTGAGGCAAGTTGGAGACGTTCATCCCGCCTTAGCGACGATGAAGCTGTCGCGAAGATGGGGCACCCGGCATCCTGCGAAACCCATGTCTCAAAAGCGAGACATGGGGCACCCGGTTCTACCAGATCCGAGAGAAGCGTAGAATTCAAGCTGCGAGGTTTGCTAGAAGCGATCATGCTCAGAGACAGGAATCCGAAACACTGGAAGCTGTTGGTGTTCTATTGCAACCCGGAACAGCCGCGTCTGTTTGTGGCGAAGAGGTCTGGGAGTCCCATCACGCTGAACTTTGCTAAACCGATGGCGTGGGCGATTACTGGCCTGGTGCTTGCCGTGCCGATTGCAGGCGCTGTCGTCGACTTCGCTCATTCCGTTCGCTAACTCCAACTGAGTCGCGGCATGGTGCCGCAGGATGCGACCTCTTTGCTGCGCATCGCGGTGAGGCCGCGGTGCTTCGGTCGAGATGACAAGCATTGTGGCCCATTCTGAGAAAGCAAACCTTGGGGCTAAAGCCCGCTCCTCTTTCTGAGCTTATGAGACCCGAGGCTGAAGCCTCGGGGTACCGATTGTGGGCTGATCGACAAGAAGCAGATTTCCCATTCGAAGTTACCAGCTGAGGCGGTAGAGTGTGGTGGCCTGTGCGGGCAGCGTTGCAGGGATCGTGATGTGGCCGTGGTCGACAGTGAGTGTGTGCGGCGCGTCGAGAAACTTGAGTTGGCTGGACTGCTCCAGTTGCTGGTACTGGGCTGGTGTCGGGTGTTGCGGACTGCCCATGGCCAGCCACGTGGTAAAGCTGTTGGAGTGCGTGCGGTCGAGGGTGAAGGCCTGGAGTTTGACGTTGTGGACTGAGGCTGGGAGACCGGTGATGTCTACATCCATGGGCGCGGCAACGGCGTCAGGCAGGTCATCGTCCTGGTAGTTCCAGACGAGGACCTCAGCGCCGCTGTGCGTATGGGTGGCGAGGGCGTCGATCTCGGGTGCGGGGACCCCGGTGTGGAGGATGGTGTCGAGCGGCGTGGCTGCGGAGCTGGTGGTGGCGACGCGTGTGCCGGAGAGCATGCCGGTCATGCGGAAGACGTTGAGGACAGGCTTGTCGATGCCGTTGGTGGCGAGGGTGCGGAAGCCTTCGAAGTAGTCGCGGCCTTCGAACTCGAAGGACCAGCTGAGCATGCCGAGGAGGTTGACCTGGTACTTGTCCTGTAGCTGGAAGAGGCCTTTGATGACGGCGGCGGTGTAGGCGGCGTAGAGCGGGCCGTTGCGGTAGCCGTTGGCGTGGTTCTCTTTGGCGGAGCAGGCGGCGCAGCCTTCGGGGTCGGCTTCGGAGAGGATGATGGGGAGCGATTTGAACTGCGGGTAAGAGGCAATGAGAGCGAAGCCGTGGTCGGCGTCGGTGAGCTCTTTGTTGAGGCCCATGCGGACGTGGGTGGTTGTGGGCGTGTCGTGAATGAGTGTGGGTGAGCCCTTGGCGTGGAAGGTGATGAAGTCGAGTGGGATGGGCTGGCCGTTGGCAGCGGACTTGTCGTGGGCGATGTGGTTGAGGAAGGCTGCGAGGTAGTCGGCGGCCTTTTTGTCGCGCGGGCTGGTGGTGGCTGGGCCTCCGACGCGAGCGGTGGGCAGTGCGGAGCGGACGCCGGCGACGGCGTAGTCGTAGAGCTTGAGGTACTCGGCTTCGGTGCCGTGCCAGTAGGGGATGTTGGGTTCGTTCCAGACTTCGAAGTACCAGGTGGCGACGCGGTCGCGGCCGTAGCGGGCGACGAGGTGCGCGACGAGCGTACGGCAGAGCTCACCCCATGCGGCGTAGTCCTTGGGCGGGCTTTGGACGGAGCCTTCGATGGTGTGCGGGTAGGTGAGGTGGTAGGGGTTGGTGCCGGAGGCGAGGGCTTCGGGCATGAAGCCGAGCTCGACCATGGGGCGGACACCGGCGGCGAGCCAGGCGTCGAAGGTCTGGTCGATGATCTTGAAGTCGTAGATGGGATGGCCGTGGGCGTCGAGGGTGTAGATGTTGGTGGAGCTCCACTTGAGCGCGGGCTTGCCGTCGCCGGAGGTGAGCAGGTGGTGGGCGCGGATGTAGACGGGGAGCGGGCTGGTGTGGGCGAGCTCGGCGAGGAGCTTGCGGCCGTTGGGAGCGGTGGTGTAGTTGAGCTCGTCGTAGCCGTAGAAGTTGGTGATGGGCTTCCAGGGGCCGAGGGAGTGGGCGAGGTCGACGTGGATGGTGGCTGGCTGCTGGGCGGGGGCGAGGGTGGCGACCGTGGCGAGAGCGAGAGCGGCGAGGCGTGGGAGGAGGGCCATGAGAGGCCATGATACGAGAGCTGGAATAAGGTTGTCGGCGGGGCGCTGTGATGTGAACGGACGAAAAACTTTGGTGGAGCAGATGCGCGCCGGATGGCGGAACGGCTAGTATTTGATCGAGCCGAGGGCGAAGGAACGTCCGGCGCAAGGAGAATGACCATGGGACTTCTGGATTCGATTGCCGGGATGGCGGAGCAGGCGATGGCTGGCCAGGGTGGCACCAACGCACAGGTGGCGACAGGGTTGATGCAGGTTTTGCAGGAGCATCCTGAGGGCGTGCAGGGGCTGCTGAATGGGCTGCAGCAGAGCGGGCTAGGTGCCCATGCAGAGCAGTGGGCGAGCGGTGCGCTGACCTCCGCGACACCGGACCAGGTGCAGGCTGGCCTGGGCAACAACGGCATGTTAGAAGCTGTGGCAGCGAAGGCTGGGATTCCGCCGGCGCTGGCGCAGGAGGCGCTGACGACTGTGCTCCCGATGGTGCTGGCACACGTGGCTCCGAACGGGCAGGCCGCGCAGCCGGGCGATTTGGGCAGCCTGGCGGGATCGCTGCTGCAGAAGTTTTTGTAGAGCGAAGAAGGATGGCAAAGGGCGGGGATGAAATCCCCGCCCTTTGCTGTTGGTGCGATTGATTTGGTTAGCGACCGCGGGAGCTGCTGCCGCCGGAGCGGCGGCCTGCGGGACGGCCGGCGTTGCCGCCGTGGGGGCGGTTGCCCTGGCTGCGTCCGCCGCCAGAGCCGCTGCGGCCACCACGAGCGCTGCCGTTGCGGCCCTTGTTGTAGGGGCGGGCAGGAGCCGCGTCGGAGGACTCGTTCACGGTGCCGTCGGCGTTCTTCCAGCTGCGCGTCTCCATCTGGAGGAGAGCGTCGAGACCGGAACCCGAGGCGGTGTTCAGGTCGAGCGGCTTGTTGCGCTCTTCCTTGGCGAGGTTCTTGTCGGCCTCATGCCACTGGAACTGGATCTTCAGCTCGCGCTCAAGCTTGCGGGCGTCGCCCTTTTCGAGCGGGGTGACGAAGGTGGTCGCAACGCCCTTGGCGCCCGCGCGGCCGGTGCGGCCGATGCGGTGGACGAAGTCGTCCGAGCCGTTGGGCAGGTCGTAGTTGACGACGTGCGCGATGTTGGAGATGTCGATGCCGCGAGCGGCGACGTCGGTGGCGACGAGGACGCGGCTCTTGCCCAGTGAGAAGGCCTTGAGAGCGGCGGTGCGCTGCGACTGCGAGCGATCGCCGTGGATGATCTCCGTGGTGTGGCCGAGCTTTTCGAGCTTGCGGCCGATGCGGTCGGCACCGTGCTTGGTGCGCGAGAAGACGAGGTAGGTGCCCTCTTCTTCGTTCAGCATCTTGTCGAGCTGGGAGAGCTTCTGGTCCTGCATGACGGTGTAGACGCGGAGCTCGACACGGTCAGAGGGCTTGGAGGTGGTGCCGATCTCGATGCGGACGGGGTCGACGACGTAGTCCTTGACGACCTCGCGGATGTTGGCGTCGAGGGTGGCGGAGTAGCACATGGTCTGGCGGTCCTTGGGGAGCGCGGCGACGATGCGGCGGATGGCGGGCAGGAAGCCCATGTCCAACATGCGGTCGACCTCGTCGAGGACGAGCATGTCGACGTCGCGGAGGTTGACGGCCTTGCGGCGGAGGAAGTCTTCGAGGCGGCCGGGGGTGGCGACGATGAGGCGCGGGCCGCGGCTGATCTGCTCGATCTGCGTGTTCTCGGAGAGGCCGCCGCAGACGAGAACGGCGTCGGACTTCTGGGTGGGGCAGATCTTGTGGAACTGCTCGAGCACCTGCATGGCGAGCTCGCGGGTGGGGAGCAGGATGAGAGCGAGAACCGGGGTCTTCTTGCCGCGCGTGCTGGCAACGGAGATCTCCTCAAGGCGCTCGATCATGGGGATGAGGAAGCTGAGGGTCTTGCCGGTGCCGGTGCTGGCGGTGGCGAGGATGTCGTCGCCTTCGATGGCGGGCGGGATTGCGCCGGCCTGGACGGGCGTCGGGGTGATGAAGCCGGCGGCGGAGAGACGGGCCTTCAGCGAGTCCGAGATGTCGAAGTCGGTGAAGGTGACAGTGTTGGTGGTCTCTGCGGTGGCTTTGATGGTGCGAGCGACTTTGAGGGGCTCGGGGTTCAGAATGGAATCAAGAGTAAGTGTAGAAGTAGACAAGGGTTTCCTTATAAGTGGGTAAGAGGCGGAGGAATGCAGTAACGCGAAGCGGGCCGAGGCACGCAGTATGCGCTATGGATTCGGGTTTCAGCATTGCCTTTGCGACATCCACGATGGAGGCCCTGTTGGGAAGCACTGCTGCTGCACGGCGAGGAAGAACCCAGTGGTTCGACCTACGAGCCAGAGCAACCAACGCGCTTGTGAAACATCGTGACTGTGGTGCGCGGTGGAAGAGGATGGTGCGGTGATGGGCGCTCGCGGTCTCTGGCCAGACTCGAATCCATTGGGAGTCATCTGCCCGCGGTGCCTCGTGTATTTCTCATACACACGGTAAGGATACCACAGATATGCCAGCGGGCGCGTGGTTCGCGGGTTTTCGTGTGCAGGGTGGGGGTGTCCCCCCGTATACTTTTCGATTCAAAGGCCTGACAAGACTGTGGTTGAAGGCGGACTTGTGAAGGTCTATGAAGGGAAGGAGCTTCCTGCAAAGTCCTGGTAGCGAACGGGTAGGGCGCGCAGGGGTGGCGGACGAGATGGATCGCTTTGGCCGCTGTCCTACACTCAAGGAGGTCATGAAGCGATCAGAGTCAGCTATTTCCATGGGGGACTGCCGGAGGCAAGTGGCGCGGGAGTCAAGAGCGATGCTCTTCGAGAGCGCGCAGAACGCCGGAGCGGAACCCGCCTGCTCGTATTTCTTCGAGCACCCAGTTCAGTGGATTGAGATTCGGAGGCTGGAGGAGATTCCCGAGGCCTTCGCGGCGATCGAGCAGGCCGTTGCCGATGGCTTCTGGGTTGCCGGATATCTCGGCTATGAGTGCGGCTATCACTGGGAACCCTCGGCGGCGGCGGACTTTGAGGCGCCGGAGGGCCTTCCGCTCGCCGCCTTTGGTGTGTATCGCGCGCCGGTCTCGCCTGTGCCGTCTGCTGCAGAAGAGAGTGCGTGTGGCCTGACGGATGTGGCGTTGTCGTTGTCTCCGGAGCGGTTCACGGAGCAGTTCAAGCGGATACAACAGTGGATCGCGGAGGGAGACACCTACCAGGTCAATCTGACCTGCCGCGTCGAAGCTGCATATTCACAAGGCGCGGAGGTGCTGTTCGCGCACATGATGCAGAGGCAGCCGGTGGAGTTTGGCGCGATGCTGAATGTCGCTGGCCGGGTCGTGCTCTCCGCATCGCCGGAGCTGTTCTTTCAACGCAAAGGCCGCGAGCTGCGCGTACGTCCGATGAAGGGGACGTCCCGGCGAGGGCTGGATGCGGCTGAAGATGACCGGTTGGCGGCTGCGCTTGCTCTGGACGAGAAGAACCGCGCCGAGAACGTGATGATTGTGGACCTGCTGCGCAGCGACATAGGCCGCATCGCGGAGATGGGCTCGGTGCGCGTCGAGGACCTGTTCAAGGTGGAGCGTCATCCGTCTCTGCTGCAGATGACTTCGACGGTTGTGGGGGAGTTGCGAGAGGAGATGAGCTTCTATGAGCTGTTTCGCGCCCTGTTTCCCTGCGGCTCTATCGTGGGAGCGCCGAAGGTCCGGACGATGCAGATCATTCGTGAGCTGGAGGGCAGAGATCGCGGTGTGTACACGGGGGCGATCGGATACATCAGGCCTGGTGGGGATGCTGTCTTCAGTGTAGGGATTCGAACGGCTGTGCTGGAACAGGGGCGCCTTTCGATGGGAGTGGGGGCGGGAGTGACTGCGGGGTCGGATGCGGATGCGGAGTTTGAGGAGTGCCTGCTGAAGGCGGAGTTTCTGCGTGACCGCTCGTTCGAGCTGATTGAGAGCCTGCGCTGGGAGGCAGGGGAGTGCGCGCTGCTGGAGCTGCATTTGAGGCGCATGGAGCGTTCGGCGAAGTTCTTCGGCTTTTCGTTCGAGCGCCAGTCGGCGCAGCGGGCGATTGCAGAGTGTGCGGACGGGCTGACAACGGACAGAGCGTGGAAGCTACGGATGACGATGAATGCCGCGGGTGTTTGCCGGGTGAGTGCGATGCCGTTGGAGGAGGAGACTTCAGCAGTGTTGCATGCGCGGCTGTGGCCTGAGCCGATGCGGGCCTCCGACGCATGGCTGCAACACAAGACCACACGGAGAGCCCACTATGAATGGGCGCTCCGCGTGGCGCAGAAGGTTGGTTGTGTGGATGCCGTTTTTTTGAACGAGCATGGAATGGTTACGGAAGGATCGATCCATAACGTTCTCGTTCGTCATGGGAGTCTGTGGCGCACGCCGCCGCTTTCCGCGGGGATATTGCCGGGGGTCTATCGGGAGCACCTGCTGGCAACGCAGTCGGAGGTTCTGGAACAGGACATCCATGTGGATGAGCTGTGGGGCGCTGACGAAATCTATCTGATGAATGCGGTACGGGGTTTGCGCCGAGTGGAGCTGCAGCGAGAATGGCTGGCTGCAGCTCCACGAATCGCCGGAGCCTGAGAGGTTGCAACAAGGGCACCCGCGAAATTTTTACTATTCGCTAAAATAGCGCCGCGTCGCTAGTGACGGTCGATTTAGTGACCGTGACCGCCGCCGCCGCGGGCACCGCGGTCGTTGGCGGTGCCATGGGTGTGGTCGTCGGCGCGGTAGTTGCCGCGGGGGTCGGCACGGTGCGTGGCGTGGAAGCTCTGAAAGTGGTCTGCAGGCTCATGGTAGCCGCCGTGCGCAGGGTAGCCGCCATGGTAGCCGTAACGGGGATCGAAGGAGCGGTTGACGTGTCCGTAGAAGTGCGCCGGACCGTGGTACCAGCGGCCAGCGCCGATGAAGACGCCGTTGTCGAACCAGTCGTCGCTGTAGTAGCCGTAGGGTGCGCAGTTGTAGGGTGCGTAGCCGTAGTAGCCGTATGGGCAGACCGGCGGCTCGCCGATGTTGATACCGAATGAGACCTGCGCATCCGCTTTGGGCGCAGGGAGGATGAACGTCAGCGCGAAGGCTGCGGTCAGCGCGAATAGGAACTTTTTCATGACGGGCCTCAGAGTAGTAAGAGTAAGTTGTCAGTTTGACACAGGAAGTTGTGCCAGCGGTGACTATATTCCTGAAAGGCCATGTGTTGCGTGGAAATTCATGCAGGCGGATACAGAAAGGCGAGGCCCGAAGGCCCCGCCTGAGTTGAGAACGATAGTTGGCGTTTAGCGACCGTGGCCATGGTAGCCGCCGTGCTCGTCGGCGCGGTTGTTGCCGTGGAAGCTGTGCCAGTGGTCGGCGGGCTCCCGGTAGTGACCTCCGCGGGCCGGGAAGCCGCCGCGATAGCCGTAACGGGGATCGAAGGCGCGGTTGACGTGGCCATAGAAGTGGCCATGACCGTGCCACCAGGGACCAGCACCGACGAAGATGCCGTTCGAGAACCACTCGGGGCCGTAGTAGCCGTAGGGCGCGCAGTTGTAAGGCGCATAGCCGTAGTAGCCGTAGGGACAAATGGGCGCTGGGCCACCAATGTTGACGCCGAAGGTGACCTGGGCTTCGGCCTTGTGGGCAGGAAGCACGAAGAGAGCCGCGGCGATGATGGCGGCGAAGAGGTACTTGATTCCACGCATGGGAACCTCCAATCAAGCCTTTAAGAGGCGGAATTGTTGCCAGAGGTTGCTGGCGAAGGTGTAAATGAAAGTAAAGAGCCCTTGCGGCAGGGGGGCTGCCGCAAGGGTTTTCGATCAGGGTGAGAACGGGTTTTTAGTGGCCGTGACCGTGGTCGTTGACGACGTGGCCGGCGTTGTCGTGGGTCTCATTGCCGTGGAAGTTTTTCGGAGGGCCAGAGCGGCCCGGCTCGGGTCTGGCGCCGCGTGAGGGCATGGCGCCGTGGTAGCCGTGGCGGGGGTCGTAACGGTTATTGACGGAGCCGTGGAAGTTCTTAGGGCCGTGGAACCAGCGGCCGGCACCGATGAAGACGCCGCCGTTGAACCACTCGGGACCGTAGTAGCCGTAGGGCGCGCAGTTATAAGGGGCGTAGTCGTAGTAGCCGTAGGGGCAGGACGGCGGATTGCCGATGTTGATGCCGACGGAGATCTGAGCGGGAGCGGCGGCAGGAGCCGCAAGGACGCCAAGGCCGAGGATGGCGATGGCGCTGAAGATAGATTTCGAAAGTCGCATTCTGTTTCACCTCAAAGTTCGGGTTCGGGACAATGTAAAGGTGTCGCTTGAAGTAAGAGGCGTTCGCGAGGCGATATGTTGTCTGCGCGAACGCCGATTTTCGATGAAAATTCAGCGCGGACGACGCGTGGGAGCGGTGCGCTTGCGGCGGGGCGGGACAGGTTTCTTGAGCTGGGCGGCCTCGGGGAGGACTTTTTTGCGCTCGACTTTCTTGCCGGCGGCGGCGCGGTTGAGGGCCTGGACCTCGCCCTGGGTGAGCTCGCGGAAGGCGCCGGGCGGGACGTCGAGGGTGAGTGCGCCGTAGCCGATGCGGCGGATCTTTTCGACGTGGTGGCCGATCTCTTCGAACATCTTGCGGAGCTGGCGGTTGCGGCCTTCGGTGAGCGTGACCTCGTACCAGGGGTTCTCGCCGGAGCGGACCTGTTCGATCTTGGCGGGCTGCGTGAGGACGCGGTCGCGCCGGCCTGAACTGCGTGTGTCGGCGAGGCGGCCACGGTCGATCATGATGCCGTGGCGGAGCTGCTCGATGGCTTGCGCGGTGGGCGCGCCGCTGACCTTGACGAGGTAGGTCTTGAGCACGCCGGTTGCGGCCTTGGAGAGCTTGTTGGCGAGGTCGCCGTCGTTGGTCATCAGCAGGAGGCCTTCGCTGAGGTAGTCGAGGCGGCCGACGGGGTAGAGGCGCGGGAGTTTGGAGTGCTCGCCGATCTGCTTTTTCTGGCGGTCTTCGCCGAGCAGCTGCATGACGGTGGGGCGGTGCTCGGGGTCGTCGAGTGTGGTGACGTAGCCGCGGGGCTTGTTGACCATGTAGTACTTGGTGGGTTCGGGGCCGTGGAGAAGCTTGCCGTCGACACGGACGTGGTCGCGGGAGAGGTCGGCGCGGGTACCGAGGGTTGTTACCGTCGTTCCGTTGAGTTGGACGCGGCCTTCGAGGATGATCTGCTCGGCGGCGCGGCGGGAGGCGATGCCTGCCTGGGCGAGGATCTTTTGCAGGCGGTCGCCGCGGGGGGCGTCTTCAGCCTGCTTGAGGGGCTTGGGGGTCATGATGGATGGCTTTCTGACTGCGGAGGTGCTCGTCGCGGTCGTGCGGCGCCGTGGAGGCGCGCAGTTATCAGTGTAGCTGGCGCGCGGGGATGCGTCCTATCGGTGTGCGGGAGAATCTATTGGGTATGAGCGATGCGAAGGCGGGTTCGATTCAGGTAGTGCGTCCCGAAGAACAGAGCGCGGGGACGGCGCAGACGTCGGGGTCGCAGCGGATGGCGGCGGTTTCGAGGGCGCAAGGTATCGAGACTGGGATGTGGGCGGGGACGTTTCTCGTTGAACCGGGCGCGAAGACGGGCATCCATCACCACGGAGAGCAGGAGACGGTGGTGTATGTGCTGGAGGGCGAGGCGCTGGTGAAGTGGGGTGAGCGCGGCGGGGAGTCCGCGACGGTGCGCGCGGGGGACTTTGTGCATGTGCCGGCGTGGGTGGTGCACCAGGAGATCAATCCGTCGGCAACGGAGGCATTCCGGTGGGTGGTGGTGCGGAGCACTCCGGAGCCGATTGTGGTGAACCTGCCGGATGCGGTGTGGGAGTAAAGACCCGAGGCTGAAGCCTCGGGGTACCTGGTTTGTGGGAGCGACGCGGAGAAGATTAGTCCAGGGCGGCGAAGGCCTCAGTGAGGTCGAGGTGGATGGGGGTGTTGGGGACAGTGAGCCGGGTGGCGTCGGCGAGGTGCAGGCCGTTGGCGTCGAAGGTGTAGGCGACGCGGCGCATAGGATCGACCAGCCAGATGTTCTCGACGCCCATGGAGCGGTAGTCGGCCAGAACGAGCTCGGCGCGGGGGAGACGGTCTTCGGGGGAGAGGACCTCGATGCAGATGAGCGGTGGGGTGAGGGTGACGGATTCGCGCGGGGCGTCGGCGCGGAGGACGGCGATGTCGGCGATGCGGACGCGGGCGCCTGCGACACGGATGCGCTGCTCGACGATGGCGTTGGTGTGCCACTGCTTCTGGTTGAGGGTGAAGATGACCGCGATGAGAGTCTGGATCTTTGCGTGCTCGTACTCGCCCAAGTTGCGTTCCTCGATTTCGCCGTCCACGTAATCGGCGTCGGGATGGTAGCTGGTGCGGAGGTATTGCTCGATGGTGAGCAGCGAGGGTGTCGTCGCCATGGAGGTGCCTCCTATGCAGCGATTATGCGCCCGGAGCGGATGGTTGCCAAGACGAATCGCAGCGCTTAGCGACGACGGCTGCCGCCGGAGAAGATCTCGGTGAGGGCGATGAAGATGTTGAGGCCGTCGAGGTAGATGCTGAGAGCGAGCTCGACGGCGGTGGCGCCGTCACCGCCGTTGCGGATGCGCATGAAGTCGACTACGAGCAGAACGGAGAAGATGGCCAGCGTGGCCCAGGCGTAGAGGCCGGGCGAGACGAAGTGGAAGAACATGCCGAGGACGCCGATGATGATGAGTCCCAGCAGAGCGGCGAAGGCGTAACTGCCGACCTTGCGGTAGTCGAAGCTGAAGATTTGTGCGCCGAGGCCGAGCACGCCCATGCCGACGGCCGTGGTGAGTGCGGCGTTGAAGACGACGTCGATGTGGCCGGTGTGGAGCAGCGTCATGATCCACGGGGCGATCTCAAAACCCATGACCAGCGCGAGCAGAAGGAAGAGGCCGAGTGCGACGGGCGGGTTCTTGCGGGTGGCGCGGACGGCGAAGATGAGCAGGAAGCTGGCGATGACGCAGAGCCAGAAGACTCCGGTGGAGTAAAACGCCGGGGCGAGGAAGATGCCGACGCCGGAGACGAAGAAGCCGAGTGAGGAGATGAGCAGAACCTTACCCAGCAGCGAGGTGGTGGCCTGGGTGCGGCCTTCGATGATGATGGGATTGGAACGGGTTCCGGGATACATGGCGTCTTACCTCTCTGTGTCTATGATACGCCGGGGAGGTTGAAACGTGAGCGAGAGTGGCTCAAGGGGCGGTAGAGCAAAGACCTCCCGCGAAGGGCGCAGAGTGAGCGGAGTTTCGCCACGGGAGTGGGTGGCTACTCGGTTTCCTGCTTGGTGCCTTCGGGGTGGGTGGACTTGTCGGAGATGAGGTCTTCGGGGGTTTCGTGGAGCGTGTGGGTGGGCTCGGGGACGGCGTTGAGCTCGTCGAGGGCGGGGGAGCCGCCGGACTCCGGGGCGGGTTCATCTGCAGGTCTCTCCACTCCGTCCGCAGAAGGCGCGGACTCCGATTGAGATGACAGTTCTATATCCGAAGCCTGGTGCTCTTCCATCTGGATCTCCTCCTGGACAGCCTCGTTGAGCTCGCCGGCCATGCGCTCGAACTCTTCGATGCTGGGAAGCTCGTTGATGTCTTTGAGCCCGAAGCGAAGGAGGAAGTCCTTGGTGGTCTTATACAGGATGGGGCGGCCGATGACCTGCTTGCGGCCGGCGGTGGCGATGAGCTTGCGGGTGAGCAGCGAGCCGAGGGTGCCGGCGGACTCGACGCCGCGGATCTCGGAGACCTCGGGTGCGGTGATGGGCTGCTTGTAGGCGACGACGGCGAGAGTTTCGAGCGCCTGGAGGGAGAGCTTTAGCGGCGGCTTGAGGGACTTGACGAAGCCGCGGACGGCGTCGTGGTACTCGGGCTTGGTGGCGAAGCGGAAGCCGGAGGCGACTTCCTTGATCTCAAAGCCGCGGTCAGCGACGGCGTAGTCGGCGATGAGTTGGTCGAGGAGCGAACGGAAGTAGTCGCGGAGCTTGCGGGCGCGGAGTTTTTCGGCGGCGGCGAGGGACTTAGCGTCGGGGGCCGGGGTGTCAGTCGCGGAGGCTTCGTCGCCGGGTTCAACTGCAGGTCTCTCCGCTGCGTCCGCAGAAGGCGCGGACTCCGGTCGAGATGACACATCTGTGGTGGACTCAGGGGAAGTTTCGGTGGTGTCTGGAGAGTCTTCGGTAGTGTCGAGGATCTCGGCGTTCAAGGCGTCGGGATCGGCGGGGCCTTCGTCTTCGGCGGCGGTCTCTTCGTCAGACTCCGCGGCGGTCTCCTCTTCGATCTCCGCGGCTTCGTTTTGCGCGAAGGACTCGGTGTCGAGCGAGAGCTGGTTGGAGGCGAGCGTGTCCAGCTCGGCCTGGCCCTCTTCACCGAGCAGGCCGATGAGTTGCGCAAGCGTGACAGGTTCTTCGGAGGCGTAGATGACGGCTTCTATTTTGGCTTTGAGGCTCATGCGATGGCTTAAAGAGAAAACGGTGCAGGGTTGAGTGTATCAACCCGGGGCGCTGGCGGGGCGAGTGTGGATAACGGGGAGGAAATAGGGGGAAGCAGGGAGTAGGGAATAGGGAGTAGGGAGTAGTAAAAACGGAAAAGCCCGGACGGAGTGTCCGGGCTTTTTGGGGGGGAGGTGAGACGGTGATCGTTTAATGGCCGGCCAGTTTGTTGAAGAGGAAGAAGAGGCCGCCGGAGAGCAGGGCTGCGGCCGGGAGGGTGAAGATCCAGGCCAGGGCGATGTCGCGGACGGTGGAGAGCTGGAGGCCGCTGCGGTTGGCGGCCATAGTGCCCGCCACGCCGGAGTTCAGGATGTGCGTGGTACTGACAGGGACTCCGATGCGGTCGGCGCCGAGGATGGTGGCCATGGTGACGAGCTCGGCCGAGGCGCCCTGGGCGTAGGTCATGTGGGTTTTGCCGATCTTTTCGCCGACGGTAACGACGATGCGCTTCCAGCCGACCATGGTGCCGAGGCCGAGAGCCAGCGCGACGGCGACCTTGACCCAGGTGGGGATGAACTTGGTCGAGGTGTCGAGGAACTTCCTGTAGTTGGCGAGGACGGCGTTGTCGGCGTCGGAGAACTTAGGAGCGCCCTTGGCTTTGGGCAGCAGGCGGAGCGTCTCGCTGGTGAGGTACATCTGGTTGCGGACATTGGCCTGCTGGTTGGTGGGTACACCCTTGAGCGTGTGGTAGAGCGTGACTTCGTTGCGGATGTCGGTGACCTCCTGCTGGAGGGCGGTGACGACGGCGGGCTCGAAGGTCTTGGTGGAGACGAAGTGCTCGAGTTCGGGTTCCGCGTCGCCGACGGTGGCGGTGGGGGTGACGTAGTTGTTGAGCATGTCCGCGGTCTGCGTGGAGACGGCGACGAAGGTCTGGGTGTCCTTGGGGGTGACGGCGTGGTTGAGCGCGTAGGCGGTGGGGACGGTGCCGACGAGGATGAGCATGATGAGGCCCATGCCCTTCTGTCCGTCGTTGGAGCCGTGCGCGTAGCTGACTCCGCCGCAGGTGAGGATGAGCAGGATGCGGATGTAGAACGGCGGCGGCGCTGTACCTTCGGGCGCCTTGTAGAGGCGGGGGTCGCGGGCGAGGAGCTTGAAGAGCAGGAAGAGCACGAAGGCCGCACCGAAGCCGATGACCGGCGACCAGAAGAGTGCGGAGAAGACCTTCTGTACCTGCGACCAGTCGACACCAGCGGTGCCGCTGTTGCCCTGCATGATCTGGTTGGCGATGCCGACGCCGATGATGGAGCCGATCATGGTGTGCGAGCTGGAGGCGGGCAGGCCCTTGTACCAGGTAGCGAGGTTCCAGAGGATGGCCGCGATCAGCAGCGCGAAGACCATGGCGAAGCCGGCGCCGGAGCTGACCTTGAGGATGAGCTCGACGGGCAGAAGGACGATGACCGAGTAGGCGACCGCACCGGAGCTGAGGAGTACGCCGATGAAGTTCATGATGCCGGAGTAGACGACGGCGATGTGAGGCTCAAGCGAGTGCGTGTAGATGACAGTGGCGACGGCGTTGGCGGTGTCGTGGAAGCCGTTGACGAACTCAAAACCAAGCGCGATGAGGAGGGCGACGCCGAGCAGAAGGAACGGGAAAATCGAAGAGTAGTGGACGACGGAGAGATCGCCGAAGAGCTGCGTGGCAATGTAACCGATGCCGATGACGAGCATCCCGACAAAGACGAGGACACCCCATTTGCCGACGGAGGATTTTTCGAGCTTTTCGTCGAGGATGGACTTGGGAGCAGGAGGAGTTACCGCAGGTGTGGACATAGCTGACGATTCGCCTTCGAAACACTAGGGGGATTGAAGTGCTGAACGCGACCAGAGTAGAGCGGCAGTTGTTGCTGCTGTGTGAATGGGCTGTAATTTTTGGGGAGGAAGGGCCGAGAGAGGGCAAAGTGGATGCGGGTGCGGAGGTCGGCGAGGTATTAGTCGCGGGTGAGTGCGGGGGTGCGGGAGACGAGGCGCGCCTCAAGCGGAAGCTGGCGGCTGTCGGTGAGGGTGACGAGTGCGCCGGGCGGGAGGTCGGCGGGAGTGCCTTCGCGATGAAGCTGTCATGCTTCGGTCGAGATGACGGGTTTTGTGGGTGGGCGGTGAAACATATCTCCTGTTCTACCTCGCTCCGGGGAATGACAAACTGAAAGGCAACAGCAACAGCAAACGCAGATTCCCTTCGGGAATGACAAAACCAAGAGGGCCAAAACAAGATGCGAGGTGATGGTTAGAGCAGTGTTGGTGCGTCGATGTGGAGGAGTTCGGCGATGGCGGCTACGACTAGCCCGTGGTCGTCGCGCTGGGGGAGGCCGCTGAGGATGATGCTGCCGACGAGGCCGGAGGCTGGTTCGGAGGGGTTGAGGGCTCTGAGGACGAGGGGGAAGCCGCCGCCGTGGGTGGCGTAGTCGGTGAGGGCGAGGCCGTGGCGGGCTTCGAGGGTTTGGCCGTCGTGCTCGAGCTGGCGGCCGATGGCGTAGCTGCTGCGGGCGAAGCGGCGGACGACGTTGCGCTTGCGGCGAATCCAGTCGGCCTGGCCGGGGGTGGCGCCGGGGGTGGTACAGCTAAAGAGGATGTGGCCGGCGAGGTCGATCTCGATGGAGCCGCCGGCCTTGCGCTCGATGAGTTTGGAGCGGAGGAGTGAGCCGAGCTGCCAGGCGGTGTCCGCGTTGAAGCTGGGGAATTGTAGGAGGGCTTCCTGTTGTGCGATGAGGGCGAGGTCGTTGGCGAGGGCTGCGGTGTCCGACATGGTGTGAGTAGTGTAGCTGGTGGGGTAAAACGAGAAGCAAACCCCGGGGCTAAAGCCACTTCTTCGTAGGGAGAGTTATGAGACCCGGCCCTGAAGGGCCGGGCTACCGGGTCGTGGCGCGGATGCTTGGGGGTTAGTCGCGGGAGCCTTTGTAGTTGACGAAGAGGTCGGGGAACTCGGCTTTGAGGTCGTCGATCTTGGGGCGGTCGCAGACCTGGATGTAGGGGTTGCCGGGGTTCTTGAGGGCGTAGTCCTGGTGGTACTCTTCGGCGCGGTAGAAGGCTTTGAGCGGGGTGACCTGGGTGACGATTCTGCCGTGGAAGACGTGGGCGGCGTCGAGCTGCGCGATGTAGGCGGTGGCGAGGCGGTGCTGGTCGTCGTTGGCGTAGAAGATGACGGAGCGGTAGCTGGTGCCGACGTCGTTGCCCTGGCGGTTGAGCTGGGTGGGGTCGTGCGCGACGGAGAAGAAGATGCGGAGGAGCGTGCCGTAGGTGATGACGGCGGGGTCGTAGGTGACTTCGACGGACTCAGCGTGGCCGGTGGTTTCGGTGGTGACCGCGTCGTAGGTGGCGGTGTTGGCGGTGCCTCCGGAGTAGCCTACGACGGTTTTGGTGACGCCTTTGACGCGCTCGAAGACAGCCTGCGTTCCCCAGAAGCAGCCGCCGGCGAAGACCGCTGTCTGCGTGCCGTGCGCTGTGGCGAGTGGGACGTCGGTGGTGGGCGCGGGGATGGGAGCCTTGGGCTTGGCGCTGGCGGCTGTGGTGATGACAGCCGCGGCAGTGAGCACGATGGCGGCGAAGGCGAAGAGTGGGAGGACACGGCGAAGTTGCATGGGAGACCTCGGGTGGGCGCGGTGGATGGCGCTCTCTGTTATGAGACACCAAAACTGCTGGGAAGATACAGGGTTGCTGTAGAGGGCGCCAGGGGTGAATGTTGCAGATGAGGTAGATAGAATGGTGCGATGGCTCGGCAACGTGCGAATCCGGAGTTTGTGGAGACCTCGCTGACAGGGCTGGGGCTGTTGGGGACGCCGATCTTCAATAAAGGCACGGCGTTTCCTGAGAGCGAGCGCGATGAGTTCAGCCTGCATGGGCTGCTGCCGCCGCAGGTGGGGACGCTGGACCAACAAGTTGCCCGGCGGATGAAGGCGTTCCGTGCGATCGCGCCTGCCGACGATCAGAGCCATGATGCGCAGTTTGCGCGCTACACGTTCATGCGCGATCTGCAGGATGTGAATGAGACGCTGTTCTATGCGCTGATCACAAGGAACATCGCGGAGATGCTGCCGGTGGTTTATACGCCGTCGGTGGGTGTGGGGTGCGAGCGGTTCAGCGAGATCTGGCGGAAGCCGCGCGGCGTGTTTTTGAGCTATCCAAACATGGAGCGGATTGGGCAGATACTGGGGCATCCGCGGTATGACGGCGTGCGCTGCATTGTGGTGTCGGATGGTGAGCGGATACTGGGGCTCGGCGATCAGGGTGCGGGTGGGATGGGGATTCCGATTGGGAAGCTGGCGCTTTATACGGCGCTGGCCGGGATCCATCCGCTGCAGTGTCTGCCGGTGTTTCTGGATGTGGGGACGGACAATGCGGAGCGGATCAATGACCCGCTGTATCTGGGGTGGAAAGAGCCGCGCGTGCGTGGGGCGAAGTACGACGAGTTCGTTGACCGCTTTGTGCAGGTGGTGAAGAAGCGCTGGCCGCATGTGCTGCTGCAGTGGGAAGATTTTGCAGGGACGAATGCGGCGAAGCTGCTGGGGCGGTATCGCGATGTGCTGCCTAGTTTTAATGACGATATTCAGGGGACGGCCGCGGTGGCGGTGGCGACGGTGCTGGCTGCGGTGAATGCGACCGGCGTGCCGCTGACCGAGCAACGGTTTGCGGTGCTCGGTTTCGGGTCGGCGGGGTTGGGGATTGCGGGGCTGCTGACGCAGGCGCTGGTGAAGGCCGGGTTGAGTGAGGTCGAGGCGCGGCGGCGGTTCTGGGCTGTCGATAAAGATGGCCTGCTGGTGGAGTGGATGCCGAGTGTGCGGCTGGAGCAGGGTGGGTATACGCGGACGCATGTGGAGGTTGAAGGCTGGCAGCGAGACGGCGAAGGACGGATTGGGCTGCTGGAGGTGGTGGAGCGGGTGAAGCCGACGGTGCTGATTGGAGTTTCGGGGCAGCCGGGGGCGTTCAGTGAAGAGATTGTGCGGGCGATGGCTCGTGGCGTGGTGCGGCCAGTGGTGCTGCCGCTGTCGAATCCGACGAGCCGTTGCGAGGCGACGCCCGCGGATGTGATTGCGTGGAGCGAAGGCCGGGCGATTGTGGGTACGGGCAGTCCGTTTGCGCCGGTGGAGTATGAGGGGCGAACGATTGCGATTGCGCAGACGAACAACTCGTATATCTTTCCGGGGCTGGCGCTGGGGATTGTGCATGCTCGGACGAAGCGTGTGAGCGATGGGATGGTTATGGCCGCGGCGGAGGCGCTGGCGCGGCTGTCGCCGACGCGCGAGGATGCGAGTGGTGCGCTGCTGCCGCCGTTGGAGAGCCTGCGGAAGGTGTCGATGAGTGTGGCCGTGGCGGTGGGGCGGCAGGCGGCGCTGGAAGGGCTCGCGGCGGTTAAGGGCGAGGCGTTTGTGGAGTCGCTGCGCGCGGGGGTTTGGGAGCCGGTGTATCTGCCGTACAAGCGGCGGCGGTAGCGCAGTTAGACTTGGTGGACAACGGGCGGAGTTAACGATGCAGGTTTATGACGTGGTGGTGCTGGGCGCGGGCGCTGCGGGGATGATGTGTGCTTTCGAGGCCGGACGGCGCGGCAAGCGCGTGCTGCTGCTGGACCATGGCGATCGCGTGGGACGGAAGATATTGATCTCCGGTGGGGGGCGGTGCAACTTTACGAACATCCATGCGAAGGCGGAGAACTTTTTGAGTGAGAACCCGCACTTTGCGAAGTCCGCGCTGGCGGGGTTTACTCCTGCGGAGTTTGTGGCGCTGGTGGAGAAGCATGGGATCAAGTATCACGAGAAGACGCTGGGGCAGCTATTTTGTGATGACAGCGCACGGCAGATTGTGGCGATGCTGGAGAAGGAGTGCGCGGAGGCTGGGGTGGTGACGCGGTGCGGGGTGAGTGTGGGGGCGGTTCGAACCCATGTCTCGGAAGCGAGACATGGGGCACCCACGTTTGTGGTGGAGACCAGCACGGGGAGCTTTGAGTGCGGCGCGGTGGTGGTGGCGACGGGTGGGTTGTCGATTCCGAAGATGGGCGCGACGGCGTTTGGGTATGAGCTGGCGAAGCAGTTTGGGCATAACGTGATTGAGCCGCGCGCGGGGCTGGTTCCGCTGGTGTTTGGTGTGAAAGACCATGAGCGCTGGTGCGACCTGGCGGGAGTGGCGTTCGATGTGGTGGCCAGGGCGGAGATGCAAACGCAAAGGATGCTACGAGGCGCGAAGGTGCCGAACTTCAAAGAGCGGTTGTTGATTACACATCGTGGGGTGAGTGGGCCGGCGGTGCTGCAGGCGTCGTCGTACTGGAGGCCGGGAGGGACGGTGGTGTTTGATGTTGCGCCGGGTCAGGAAGTGCTGCGGCCGCTGCAGGCGCGGTCTTCGGGGCGTGATTGGGATGCTCTTTATGCGGCGCTGCGTGGTGTGCTGCCGCAGCGCATGGCGGAGCGATGGGTCCGTGCGCGCGCGGACGCGGGTGCGGGGGACTGGACGAATGCGGGGCTCGAACAGATGGAGCGCGAGCTGCATGCGTGGGCGGTGAAGCCGGATGGCAGTGAGGGGTTTGTGAAGGCGGAGGTGACGGTGGGTGGCGTTGATACGAATGAATTGGACGCGCGCACGATGGAGAGCAAGCGCGTGCCGGGGCTGTACTTTATCGGCGAGGTGGTGGATGTGACCGGGTGGCTGGGTGGGTACAACTTTCAGTGGGCGTGGGCGAGTGGGGTGGCGGCGGGGAGAGCTTTAGGACATGGGGAATAGGGAATGGGGAATAGGGAGTAGAAAGGCGGTTGACCGCCTGCTACTTACTGCACGGTGAGGGTTAATGGGACGGTGTGGGTGAGGCCGTCGACGGAGCCGCTGACGATGAGGGCGTAGGTGCCGGGTGGTGTGGGGTTGGATGAGCCGGGACCGCCACTGCCGCCTGTGGGGGGGATGATGCGGTTGGCGCCGCAGCCCGTCAGCGCGGTCAGTGATGCGAGAGTGAGTGCAGCGCAGAGGGTGAGTGTGTGCCGTGTGCGGCTGCGCAGGAAGAGCGGCAGAGCTAGTGGAAGCAGCAGCGCGAGGTAGATATCGTTGGAGTGGGCTTGCGGTGCGAGTGCGGCGACTGCGATGTCGGTGACGACGGTGACGGTGAAAGGTATCGTTGTGCCGAGCTGCGCGTTGGGTGGTGCGACCGTGCAGGTGCTGTTGGTGGGGGCTCCGGTGCAGCTGAGTGCGACGCTGCCGGTGAGCGAGGCGATTGAGCTGAGCTGCATCGTGTATACGTTGGAGGAGCCCGCGGTAATGGTGGCTGAGGTTGCATTGGTGGGCGTGATGGCGAAGTCGATACCGGTGCCGGTGAGCGCGACGGACCGCGTGGCCGGGGTGGCGTTTGTGGTGAGCGTGAGAGCGCCTGTAACCGCTCCTGCTGTGGTGGGCGCGAAGAGGACGGTGTAGGTGCAGGCTCCGGCGGGTGCGAGTGTTGTGGTGCAGGAGGTCTTTGCGATGGTGAAGCCGGGGGAGATGGAGGTGTTCGCGATGGAGAGTGGCTGACCGCCGTTGTTGGTGAGGGTGACGGTCTGCGGTTGCGAGACGAGCGAGACGCCGATGTTTGAGAAAGCGAGGGTGACAGGGGTGAGTGAGACTCCCGGTGGTGCGATGCCGGTGCCGTTGAGGGTGACGGTCTGGGAGTGGAACTGGTCCGCGATGGTGAGCGTGGCGGTGCGTGGGCCGGTGGCGGTCGGTGTGAAGGTGACGCTGATGGCGCAGGTGGAGCTGGCGGCGAGGGAGTTGCCGCAGCTGTTGACGATGGCGAAGTCTCCTGCGGAAACCGAAGGAGAGATGAGGGTGAGGGCTACTCCGCCAGAGTTTGTGAGCGTGACCTGCTGCGCGGGGCTGGTGGTGTTGAGCTGCTGCTGCGCGAAGGTGAGCGCGTTGGTGGAGAGGGTGTCGGTGGCGGGGGCGTTGCCGATGCCGGTGAGCGAGGCGGTCTGCGTTCCGGCGGAGTCGGTGAGCGAGAGCGTTGCGGTGCGGGTGCCGGATGTGGTGGGAGTGAAGGTGATGGCGACGGCGCAGGCGGTGCCCGGTTGCAGCGTGGTGGTGCAGCTGTTGCCGGTGATGGTGAAGTCGGCTGCATCTGCGCCTGTGATGATGGGAGTTTGCAGGGTTGCGGTGGTGCCGCCGGTGTTGGCGATGTTGATGAACTGTGCGGGGTCGGACTGGTTGACGACGATGGCGGCGAAGGTGAGCGCCGTGGGCGTGAAGAGGACAGTGGGTGCTGTCGTGCCCGTTCCGGTGAGAGCGACGGTGGCCTGGCCGGTGGGGATGTTGGCGTAGATCGTAAGCTGGCCGGTGCGCGTGCCGGTGGTGCTGGGAGCGAAGGTGAGGGTGACGGTGCATTGAGAGCCGACGGCAAGTGTTTGCCCGGCGCAGGTGTCGGTTTCGGTGAAGTCGCCGGTGATGGCGAGTGTGGTGAGGATGGCTGGGGCGTTGCCACTGCTGGTGACGGTGAGTGTCTGTGATGCGGACTGTGTGGAGACCTGGGTTGCGGGGAAGGTGAAGCTGGTGGCTGAGAGTGTGAGCGCAGGCACGAGTGGCGAGGTTGCGGTGAGCAGCGGTGTCTGCCAGATGCCTCGGCCGTAGGTGGCGGCGCGCAACATGCCGAGTTGGCCAGTGCTAGTGGGCAGGTTGGCGGCGGCTTCGAGAGAGATCACGGGTGCGTTGGGCAGACCGGTGCCGAGGAGGCTCCAACAGTTGGTGGTGGGGCCGCAGGTTGTGATGGCCTGCGTGACGTAGACGCCGGTGTCGAGTGCGATGTAGACCGTGTTGGCGTCGTTGGGATCGACGGCGAGGCTGTTGGCGGGTGCGTCGGGCAGGTTGGCAGAGAGGTTGAGCCAGTGTGCGCCGAAGTCGGTGGAGCGGTAGAGGTGCGGGTAGCCGAAGCCCATGACGGTGGCGTAGACGGTGGCGCCGGTGGGGTCGTGCGGATCGACGGCGAGAGAGGAGATGTCGAAGCCGCCCGGGTTGAAGAGGTTGGTGTCGGAGGTGTCGTTGGTGACGGGTGAGAGTGCGGCGTCTGTCCACGTGGGCGTGGTGTTGGCATTGGCGGTGACGAAGATGTGGCCGGCGAGGGTGCTGCCGCCGTCGAGTGAGCCGCTTAGGCCTGCGTAGAGGACTGCGGAGCCGGAGAGTTGGGTGGCGCTGCTGGAGTTGCTGGGCCCACCGGCCGCGAGCGAGCGGATGAGGGGGCTGGAAGCGGTGCAGGGTGTCGCATTGTTATTGGGCGCGTCGCTGCCGTTGAGTGCGGTGCTGATGGCGTTGGTGGTGGACCAGGTTGCGCCGGAGGCTGCGGGGCCTCGCCAGACGCGGCAGGTGGCGGTGATGAGGTTGCTGGTGAGGGCGGGGTCGAGCAGCGAGGGCGGGTCGAGCAGGCTGGCGTCGTAGGCTACTTGCGCGGGACCTATTGTGGCGGGCGGGACGAAGTTGGCGGCGGTGCAGTCGCTGCCGAGCGTGCATTGTGCGAGGTTGACACCTGCGCCGATGGTGAGCGTCCAGTTGGTGGGCGTTGCGGGATCGAGGAGCGCGGTACCGCCTTCGCCAGCGGAGAGTTGCGGCCAGCCAGCCTGTGAGCTGACGGTGCTCGTTGCGGCGGAGCCGTTGGCGCCGAGGCCGGCGAGCAGGGTGTTGGGGTCGGTGGGGTGCTGGGCGAAGGAGACGACCTGGGCGAGTGAGCCGCTGAAGGTTTGGTTGAGGTTGTCGAAGTGGGTGCTGTCGGTGGCGGAGCAGACGGAGCCGGTTTCGGCGACGCCGTCGAGTGAGCGCCAGAGGCCGCCGTCGTTGCCGAGGTAGAGGATGGGTGTGCCGGTGGCGAGGGCGACTGCCGCGAGTGCGTGTTGCGCTGGCGCGACGGCGGCGGGCGCGTTGCAGCCATCGAGCGCGTTCGTGGTGTTGTGCAGCGTGCAGGTGCTGGCGTCCGCGGCCATGGAGCAACGGTATAGGTCGGTGGTGCCGACGAATAGCAGCGTGCCATTGGCGGCGGCGGGTGCGGCGCTGAGTGCCAGGTCGTAGCTGCCCTGTGCGATCTGCGTGGTGCCGGTCATGTCGAGTGCGCCGTTGTCGATGCGTGTGGCGAAGGTGGGTGCGGGCGTGGAGCAGGTGCCGGAAGCGGCGAGGCAGAGGTCCTGCCAGAGGCCCAGGTCGTTGTTGCTGGCATCGACGGTGAGGGCGTAGAGGTCGCCGGTGGCCGGCTGTGCTGTGATAACTCCGCGAAAGATAGGGCAGGATGCGCTGCCGAGTCCGTTGGTGCCGACGGGACAGTTGGCGGTGGTGAGCGCGATGCCGGGCTGGGCGAGCAGGCGCGTCCAGGTGGCGCCGTCGGGCGAGCTGTAGTAGCCGTGATTGCGGACGGCGGCGTAGAAGCGCTGGCGGAGCGCGTCCCATACGACGGAGGTGGCGGGGTTGCCGACCTGGCCGGTGCCGAGCGGTTGTGGCTGTTGCACGATGGTTGCGCCGTCGTAGATCGTGGCCATCTGCCAGGTCGCACCGGCGTCGGTGGAGTAGTAGAGGCCGGGGATGGAGGTGGTGTTGGTGGCGGCGACGATGGTTGATTGCGGCGAGGTGCTGAAGGCGGCGACGGCGAGGGTGGGCGTCGTGGTGGAGAAGGCCAGGCCCGCGGTGGCGAGGCCCGCGAAGGAGTGGTTGCCGTTGACGCCGTCGTGCGAGCCGGGGATGAGCGTCCAGGTTGCGCCGTTGTTGGTGGAGCGGAGGATGCCGAGGCCGTAGTAGGAGTCGGTGGCGTCGTTGGGGTCGCCTGTGCCTGCGAGGAGGACGGGGTTGGATTGTGGCTGCACGGCGAGAGCGCCGATGGAGAGCGTCGCTGCTGTGTCCGTGAGTGGTGCGAAGGTTGCGGCGCTGAGTGAGCCGGCGGCGTTGGTGGAGCGCCAGACGCCTCCGCCGGTGGTGCCGACGTAGAGTGTGTTGCCGGTGGTGTCGTTGGGGTCGGCGGCGAGCGCGGTGATGCGGCCGGTGAGATTGCCGAAGGTGAGCGAGTCGATCGACGACGGGCCGAGCGGCTGCCAGGCGGCGGTGAGGCTTACGGGCTGGCTGGCTGCTTGCGGCATCGCGGTGCTCTGTTTACGCGCGTTGAGAAGCGCGGCGGCTGCGCTGACATTGGGACTGGCTGTGGTGCGCTGGGCGAGGAAGCGTTCGGCGCGCTGCTGCTGCGCGAGTGAGAGCGGTGCTGTCGCGAGCAGCGAGAGCAGGGTGAAGGCACGGAGTTGGGGGCTCGCGAAACGGCTCTGCGGCAAGCTGGGTCCTGATAATTCAACGGCAAGTTCCGCACCCATAGTAGGGTTTATCGGATCCAGCCGGCGTAGAGATGAGGGTTCCTGCGCTGGATTCTATAAGAATGCGCCGCGGTGTGGAAGCAGCACTACATTCCTATGGCGATGAAGGCGCAGATGGCGGCGGCGGCGAGAGCGACGACGCGGAGACGGTGGAGCGTGTCCCACTTGCCGTGGTCGCGCTTGGACTGCTCGGAGATAGCGCCTTCGAGCTGCATCATGCGGTTGTTGATGGGCACGAGGATGAGGACGGTCATCAGGATGGTGAGAGCCCAGAGTGTTACGGCGGTGTAAAGCAGTGCGGCGTTTGGTTGTTGACGGCGGAAGACGCTTTCCGTGATGAGCAGCAGCAGGTTGAAGCCGTACCAGAACGGCATGGCGCCGCCGAGGCGCTTTGCGAAGTCACGCATGAGATGCGCCTGCGTGAGCGGGTCGAGACGGTCGAGGATGGGGTTGATGAAGACGGAGACGCAGAACTCAACGCCGATGAGCATGCCGATGGAGAGTGTGGTGATGAGGTCGAGGATGAACATGCGCGCTCCTTCTTCTGCGGTTAGATACGCGGAGAAGCGCCGCCGGTTCCCTTGATGGACCGGATTTCAGCAGCGGATGATGTTGGGGGCGGTGAGGCCGCGGGTGGCGTTGCGGGTGTCGATGAAGAGCTTGCTGGCGGCGACAAGAGCGGGGATGTCGTAGGCGCTGTGGTCGGTGGCGAGCAGGACACAGTCGAAGGTGGGGACTTCGGTGAGCGGCGTGGAGGCGGTCTGCAAGGCGTAGTGGCGCCCGATGCCGACCTGCGGGAAGTAGGGGTCGTTGTAGGCGACGTGCGCGCCAGCGTGCTGCAGCAGGCCGAAGAGCGTGAGCGCGGGGGACTCGCGCAGGTCGTCGACGTCGCGCTTGTAGGCGATGCCGAGGATGAGGACGCGTTTGCCTTCGAGGGAGCCTAGTGCCTTGCGGATGGTTTCGACGACGAAGGCGGGCATGGACTCGTTCACTTCGCCGGCGAGCTCGATAAAGCGCGTGGGCTGATTGAACTGCTTGGCGCGCCAACTGAGGTAGAAAGGGTCGACGGGGATGCAGTGGCCGCCGATGCCGGGGCCGGGATAGAAGGGTTGAAAGCCGAAGGGCTTGGTGGAGGCCGCGTCGATGACCTCCCAGATGTCGATGCCCATGGCGAGGCAGAGCTGCTTGAGCTCATTGACGAGGGCGATGTTGACGCTGCGGTAGATGTTCTCGAGCAGCTTGGTCATCTCGGCTGCGTCGGGTGAGGACATGGAGACGGTGCGGTCGAAGATGGCGCCGTAGAGCGCAGCGGCGGCTGCGGTGGCGGTGGGGCTGGTGCCGCCGACTACCTTGGGAATGGCGTGGCGTGGCGTTGTGGTGTTGCCGGGGTCTTCGCGCTCGGGGCTGAAGGCGAGAAGGCAGTGGGTAGACAGTGGTGCGGAGACACTAGAGTCTCCGGCCGAGATGACAGCTTCTTTTGCCGTCTCGCGGTGCACCGGTGTTGGGCCGAGACGTTCGAGGATGGGTAGGACGAGCTCGGTGGTGGTGCCGGGATAGGTGGTGGATTCGAGGACGATGAGCTGGCCGGGATGCGTGTGCGGTGCGACGGCTTCGACGGTGCTCTGCACGTAGCTGAGGTCGGGCTCATGCTCGTGCTCCGTGCCCACGCCGAGCGGTGTGGGCACGCAGATGAGGACTGCGTCGCAGTCCTGGAGGAGAGCGAAGTCCGTGGTGGCGGTGAAGCCTGCGGCGCGCGCGGCAGCGATGTCGGCTGATGGGATACGGTGGATGTAGCTGATGCCGTCGTTGAGGCTGCCGACCTTCTTCTGGTCGATGTCGAAGCCGGTGACGTGGAAGCCGGCTTCGCTGAAGAGCAGCGTGAGCGGCAGGCCCACATAGCCGAGGCCGATGATGGCGATGTGTGTCTGGCGCGATTCGACGCGCTCGATCCATTCAGCCAGAGTATGTAGACGTGCCATGCTTCGTGCCAATCTCCTGCGATGACGATACGTGCGCAGGGCCTCTAACCGGGCTGTCTGCGATGAGTGCGTCTCTTCAGATGCGTGTCGTTAGCGTTGCGATGCGGTGAGAAGGGGAGAGAGCAGGGTGCGATAGTAGTCGACGGTGTGGGCGAGGCCTTCGCGCACGGTAATACGCGGAGAGTAGCCGAAGGCCTCGCGCGCGGCGGTGACGTCGGCGAGGGACATGCGGATGTCTCCGGGGCGCGGATCGGTGTAGGTGGGTTGCCGGGTGTAGCCGGTGAGCTCGGCGAGGATGCGATAGATGGAGTTGAGGGTGATGTGGTCGCCGCAGGCCACGTTGAAGACGCGGCCAAAGATTCGATTGCCGCGCTCGGAGGGGGCTTCGAGTGCTAGCAGGTTCGCGCTGACGGCGTTGTCGATGTAGGTGAAGTCGCGTGACTGCTCGCCATCGCCCTGGATGCTGCAGGGCTCGTTGCGGAGCATGCTGAGTGCGAACTTGGCGATGACGCCGGAGTACTGCGAGTCGGGCACCTGGCGTGGGCCGAAGATGTTGAAGTAGCGCAGGCAGACGGTCTCCATGCCGTAGATCTGCGCGTAGGACTGCATGTAGAGCTCGCCGGCGAGTTTTTGCACGGGGTAGGGGGCGATGGGGGCGGGCTTCATCGTCTCCACGCGCGGGAAGCCGGGTTGGTTGCCGTAGGCGGAGCTGCTGGCCGCGTAGAGCACGCGCTTGATGCCAGCGGCGCGCGCGCCTTCGAGCAGGTTGAAGGTGCCGTCGAGGTTGGCGTTGTGGCTGGGCCGGGGCTCCTTGACGCTGCGCGGTACGCTGGGCAGCGCGCCCTGGTGCAGGATGGCGTCGACGCCGCGGCAGGCGCTGGCGATGGCGGCTGCGTCGGCGAGGTCGGCTTCGATGAAGTCGACGCCCTGGGGGATATTGGCGAGCTTGCCGGTGCTCAGGTTGTCGTAACCGCGCACGCTATGGCCGCGCGCGAGGAGGGCCTCCGCGAGGTGCGAGCCGATGAAGCCTGCGACTCCGGTGATGAGATAGGTTGCCAAGTGTTCAGTGTAGCGCGGGTACCCACCCCCTCCCCCCATACTTTTCCGGGGTTTGATCTTTGAAATCAATGAGTTGGTGCTTTGCTAACGGGCAAGATATTGATTTCAAGTGGGTTGCGGTCAAGATCTTCAAACGAAGCAGGTTATGGACTACCGGCGAAGCTCCTGTTGCGTGAAAATCAGTGGGCTATCTTCAGTATAGACTTGCGAAACCTGGGAATGTGTATGTTTATTGCTTTTGGAATGAGGTGGTTAGAGCGAGAAGGCCTTGACAGTAGCGCAGGTGCCGGGGGGCGGCTGCCGATGTATTTTGGCCGTGTACCGACGACGAAGCTGGCACCTGCGATGGAACTAGCGGAGAAGAGCGGGGTCCATTCTCCGAATGAGAGCGCGAGCGTGTGGCAGAGAGAGTGATCCAATAACCGCGCCGAGACGTTAGAAGGTCTCCATCGTGAAGTCGATGACCTTGTTCATCTGTTCATCGAATTTACTGATGGACTTGGACTTGGAGGTGCGCTCGCGGAAGGTGACCCAGACGCGGTAGTCGGTGTTGCCGTTGAGGCGGCGGAAGCGGTAGCGGCCGTCCTGGCCGGTGATGTAGGAGACGATGTTGGGGGTGTCGCCCTCCTGCAGCTTGACCACGGCACCGCGCAGAGGCTCGTGCTGGTGGTCGGTGACGGTGCCGGAGAGTTCGCGAGTGCGTGGATTGACGCCGATCTGCGCGAAGAGCGCGGGGGCGCAGAGCAAAGCGGCGAAAAGTGCTAGCTTCGGTACGGCTTGCGGCATGGGAGCCCTCTGAGGTGCCTTATGGAAGTATGACGCACACTCCCCCCAAACGATTGTGACCGAGGTCATGGAATCTTCGGGAAGATGTGATGATTCAGGCTGCCGCTGATATGTACCGATCAGTATATGTGGCCGAGGATGGGGTGTGGCTCGTAGGGCTCTTCGAGGCGCTTGATCTCGTCCGGGGTGAGCTTGAGCTCGAGTGCGGTTAGGGCGTCCTCCAACTGATAGAGCTTGCTGGCGCCGATAATGGGCGCGGAGACGACGGGCTTGGCGAGCATCCAGGCGAGGGCGACCTGCGCGGGCTTGGCGTGGCGCTCGGCGGCGATCTCGATGAGGCGGTCGACGACGGTGAAGTCGGAGTCGCGGTAGTAGAGGCTGTGGGCGAAGTCGTCGGTCTTGGCGCGCACGGTCTCGGATTTGCCGTCGCTGCGTTTGCGCGAACCGGTGAGGAAGCCGCGGGCGAGCGGCGACCATGGGATGCAGCCGACTTTCTGGTCGAGGCAGAGCGGGATCATCTCTCGCTCTTCTTCGCGGTAGACGAGGTTGTAATGGTTCTGCATCGTCACAAAGCGAGACAGCCGGTTTGTTGCCTGAAAGTTGAGGAGCTTGAGGAACTGCCAGGCGTACATACTGCTGGCGCCGAGGTAGAGGGCCTTGCCGGCCTTGACGACGTCGTGAAGAGCCTCGCAGGTTTCCTCGATGGGGGTGTTGGGGTCGAAGCGGTGGATCTGGTAGAGGTCGACGTAGTCGACGCCGAGGCGCTTGAGCGAGGCGTCGATGGAGGCCATGATGTGCTTGCGCGAGAGGCCTTGGTCGTTGGGCGCGGACGACATGGGGTTGAAGACCTTGGTCGCAATGACGAGCTCTTCGCGGCGTGGCTGGAACTCGCGGAGGAGCTTGCCGGTGAGGACCTCGCTCTCGCCGACGGAGTACATGTCAGCGGTGTCGAAGAAGTTGATGCCGGCTTCGATGGCGCGCTGGATGATGGGGCGGGTCTCGTCCTCTTCGAGGACCCACTCGCGCCATTTTTTGCTGCCGTAGGTCATCATGCCGAGGCAGATAGGCGAGACCTTCATGCCGGTGTGGCCGAGGCGGACGGTGTGTATGGGGGCGGGGACGACGGGCGCAGTCGGTGCAGAGCTCATAGATTAGATTGGACGCGCGCGGGGCGGTTGAGGTTCAGGATAGAGGATGCACGCCTGGAGCTGGCCGCAATGCGGCACACGCAGGAAGGCCCCGCTCCCGGTAAAGCGGAGGGACGGGGCCTTCGTAGGTTACTGTTGCGGTCCGGCGGAGAGACGGAGGTCGCGCGAGGAGGAGCCGACGCTGACCTTGGCCGTGCCGGCGCGCTGCCAGGAGCTCGTGGCGGTGGACCAGTACTCGAGTGAGCGGGCGGCGACGTGCAGGATGACGGTCTTCGATTCGCCGGGCGCGAGCGAGACGCGGACGAAGGCGGCGAGTTTACGAGGAGCGAACTGCGCACCTGCGGGCGGTTTTTGGGGGGCGCCGAGGTAGACCTGTGGGACTTCGTCGCCGGCAACCTTGCCGGTGTTGCGCAGGGTGACGGTGACGTCGAGGCCGTGGCTGGCGCTGGGCTCAACCTTCAGGCCGGAGTAGGCGAAGGTGGTGTAGGAGAGGCCGTAGCCGAAGGGAAAGAGCGGCTGGATGTGTTGCGCGTCGAACCAGCGGTAGCCGATGTCGACGCCTTCGGAGAAGGTGGTCTTGCCGTCGACGCCTTTGGCGGAGCGCTCAGGGTGAGCTGGGTCGGTGGCAGGGTAGTCTTCGAGGCGCGTGGCCCAGGTGACGGGTAGGCGACCTGCGGGGTCTGCTTTACCGAGCAGTACATTTGCCGTGGACCAGCCGCCTTCGTCTCCGGGCCACCACATTTCGAGCACGGCTTTGACCTTGTAGAGCCAGGGCATCGCGACGGGCTGGCTGGTGTTGAGGACGACGATAGTGTTGGGATTGACGGCGGCGACCTCCTCGACGAGCTTGTCCTGATCGCCGGGGAGGTGGAAGGCGGGCTTGCCGCGCGTCCAGACGAAGACGACGGCGGTGTGCGCGTGGCGGGCGGCGTCGATGGCTTGCTGGTGCGCGGCGGTGCGGGCTTCGGGAGTCATCCAGTTCAGGCGGATCTGTTCGGGATGGTTGGAGGTGTCGCCGGTGGAGGTGACCTCGATGGTGTGCGGGCCGGCGGTGAGCTGGATGGCGCGGCGGACGTTGTCGAGGCCGTCGGTGGTGGGGAGGACGTTGTCCTGGGTAGGGTGCTGGATATCGCCGTGGACCGCGCCCTTGGTGGCGCCGGTGCGCCCGAGTTCCTTGCCGTCGACCGAGAGCACGCCGCGTGCGCCGAGGACCTGTAGATAGAGCCAGTAGTCACCCGCGGTGGGTACGGTGAGCGTGCCGTGCCACGTCGCTTCTGTATTGGGCGAAAGAGACTTGCCGTTCTTTGCGGTGAAGTCGAGCGTGGCGTCGGTGGTGGTCTTGCTGCCGACGGTACGCGCGAGGCCGGGCTTGCCGCCGTGCGAGAGCATGGCGGCGGGGATGGGGGCGCCCGTCATGTCGTCATTGACGGCAAAGGCGATTTTGGCTGTGGGGTCGAGTTTGCGGAGGGCTTCGAGCGGGCCAACCTGGCGGGAGGTGAGGCCGCCGGAGCGCTCGCCGAAGGTGCCGATGGCGTCGACCTGGCCGGCGGTGGGGCCGATGAGTGCGAGCGAGTCGAGGTCCGCGTGGCGAAGGGGGAGCGTTGCGTCGTCGTTTTTGAGCAATACGGCGGCGTCTTCGGCGGTCTTGCGGATGACGGCGGCGTTCTCTTCGATGTCCTGCGGGGTGATGTTGTGTTTCTGCTTGCCATCGAGGTAGCCGAAGCGGTCCATTTCGTAGAGCACGCGGCGGGCGGCGGCGTTGACGGTGGCTTCGGTGACGGTGCCGTTTTTAATGGCTTCGCCGAGCGAGGTGTGGTCGTTGTCGCGGGGGAAGGCGTTCAGGTCCATAGTGGCTTGATTGGGTTCTTCAGGGATGGTGCCGCCCAACATGCCGGCGAGGGCGGCCACATTGGGCTTGGTGATCTCGCTATTGAGGGGCTTGGTGGCGTAGAAGGTGTTCATCATGCCGGCAAAGGGGCTGTCGGGCGGCGGCAGGCCGGGCATCTCCATGTCGAGGCCCTGGTTGATGAAGAGTGCGCTGTGCACGGCGCCCCAGTCGGAGGTGACGAAGCCCTTGAAGCCGAGCTGGCCTTTGAGGATGGTCTTGAGGGTGTCCGGGTTGCCGCAGGCGAAGGGGCCGTTGAGGCGGTTGTAGGAGCACATGATGGACGAGACGCCGGCGCGGACGGCCTCGTCGAAGGGCGCAGCGTAGACCTCATGCAGGGTCTGCGGGTCGATGAAGACGTTGTAGGCGTCGGTGTCGTAACCGACGTAGTGTTTGGCCTGGGCCATGACGTCCTGCGCCTGCGCGCCACGGATCTCGGCGGCGCCCATCTGGCCGGTGAGGTAGGGGTCTTCGCCGAAGGTGTTGTAACCGCGCGCGAAGGTGATGTCGCGGTCAATGTTGATGAAGGGTTGAAGAACGACGTCGATGCCGAGCGAGCGGGCTTCGCGGCCGATCACTTCGCCATTGGCCTGCGCGTCCTTGACGGAGAAGGTGGCGGCGACGCCCATGGTGGCGGTCTCGGCCTGCGCGGGCACGCGGGTGAGCAGGCCCGGAGGCCCGTCGGCGAAGCGCAGCGATGGAACATGCAGGCGCGGGACGCCGGGCAGATAGCCGGCCTGGCCCTGGTAAACGCTGGGGTCTTCGACGCCTCCGCGGATGAGATTGACCTTCTCTTCGAGGGTCATCTGCTGCAAGAGCTTATCGATGCGGGCTTCGTTGGCGTGTTCGGGCGGCACGGCCTGCGCGTGGGCAAGACCGGCAGCAAGCGTGAGAGACAGGCCGCAGAGGCTGGCGGCAAGGAAGCGGGGCGATAACAAGGACATGAAAGCTCTCCTATTGTCCTGAACGGGGCGCGTTGGTGCGCTGTTCGTTTGACGACACGTCATGCTAGAGCATGAAGGCAAACGTTGTCTTGAAGAAGAGGAGAATGGGCGCAAGAGAGCTGACTAGGCCGTTTGTGCGGGGCTGGGTTGTGGTGGTTTAACTTGCCTGACCGGAGAAACTATTTGATCCGTCACGCCAGAGGCATTTTCCCTGTACACTCGGACTCTTCCACCAAAACGGTAATTTTACTGTTGCAGGTGGCTGCACTACGAGGTCTTATGCGCTCTGAGGTTATTTTTCGTGCAAGCGAAGCTATCGGCAATCGCTACAAACTCTGTCAAACGGTCGCCAAGGCCACACGCCGTCTGCATATCGGGACGCAGGAGATGACCCACACCATCAATAACGCTTTCGTGAGAATCGCTGCTGGCGCAAACCAGCCGCCGGTGCCCGAAGCTGTCTAGTGGTGTGCGGGAGGCAAACGATCTTCTGAAATACATGAGGAGCTTGAGTAATAGAAGTAGCCAGGCCTTTTGTGGAAACGGATCGCGAGCTACTTCTGCCGGAGTCCGGACCAGCTCTCGCTGACGAGAATGCTGTTGCCGGGGTTCCGGGGGTCGTAGCGGACCTGGATAGGCTGATCGATGCGGAAGCCGAGGACGCGGTCGGCGAGGTGGGAGACGTCCTGCGCACAGTTGTAGGTGACGCCGGCAAGGCGGTAGCTGTAGACCAGCACCTCCGGCGTGGGTGAGAAGGAGTCCTCGCCATTAAGGGTGCGGGCGTCTACGATGACACCGTCACAGATGCGTCCCATGATGGCGACCCGCTCGCGGCGATAGTGCTCGATCTCTTCGGCCGTGGGTCTGCGCCAGCGGATGAACAGCCACACCAGCAGACCCAGCACAAGGACGCTCAGTAGAACCGCGGCGATGAGGCGTGGGTCTCGGTCGTGCAATAGCTGCTTAAGATGGTCTACGGTCGAGGTCACGGAGATGGTGCCCCTAGAATAGCGCAGAGTGCGTAACGGTCTATGAAACGGGGGTGAGGGTGAGCCTCGCGTGGTTCCGGGCCGGCTGCGAAGGCTATACTGCGCTTTGCGAGGAAAGATGAAAGCAACCGAACACAAGGGCGGACACCCGCTCGATTTAGGCGAAGGCCGCCGGGTGCGGTCGACGACGGTGATCTGCGTGCGCCGCGGCAATAGCGTGGTGATGGCGGCGGACGGGCAGGTGACGCTGGGGTCGACGGTGATGAAGCACTCCGCCAAGAAGCTGCGGCGGCTGTACAACGAGAAGATTCTGGCGGGGTTTGCGGGGTCTACAGCGGATGCGTTCAGTTTGTTCACGCGGTTCGAAGCCAAGCTGGAGCAGTATGGTGGCAATCTCGGGCGCAGCGCGGTGGAACTGGCGAAAGAGTGGCGGACGGACAAGCTGCTGCGGCAGCTGCAGGCGCTGCTGATCGTGGCCGATACGAAGCAGATGTTTCTGCTGTCGGGCGACGGCGACGTGATCGAGCCGGACCCGGTGGCGGACGGTATTATCGCGACAATCGGCTCGGGCGGCAGCTTTGCGCAGGCCGCCGCGACCGCGCTGATGGAGAACACGCAGATGACCGCGCGCGAGATCGTGGAGAAGAGCATGAAGATCGCCGCGGAGATCTGTATCTATTCGAATGAGAGTGTCACGATTGAAGAGTTGAGGGCGGAGTAGATGGCGATTTATCTGCCGGGAACGGCTGAGGATCAGGCGCTGGCGTTGGAGGAGATGACGCCGCGCCAGATTGTGGCGGAGCTCGATAAATATGTCGTGGGGCAGGCTGCTGCGAAGCGGGCCGTGGCCATTGCGCTGCGCAACCGCACGCGGCGGCAACGGCTGCCGCCGGAGATGGCCGAAGAGATCATGCCGAAGAACATCCTGATGATCGGATCGACCGGCGTGGGCAAAACGGAGATCGCGCGCAGGCTGGCGAAGCTGACGAACTCGCCGTTCCTGAAGGTGGAGGCGTCGAAGTTTACCGAGGTCGGCTACGTGGGGCGCGATGTCGAGAGCATGGTGCGCGACCTGGTGGAGATCGCCATCGACATGGTGCGCGAGGAGAAGCTCGAAGAGGTGGAGGACCGCGCGGAGTTTGCAGCCGAAGAGAAGCTGATTGAGCTGCTGTTGCAGGGTGGAGGTGCGCAGGTCGCCTTAGCCGACGAACAAGCTGTCAGCGAAGATGGAGTGCCGCAGGTTATAGATGCTGCGAAGGTCCTAGAGCTCGTGCCGGAGGCGGAGAAGGTGGTGTCGATTGATGCCGCTCCGAAGGCGGCGAGCGAGGCGGAACGGCAGCGTGAGCGCGAGCGGCTGCTACAGCAGTTTCGCGAAGGCAAGCTGGACGACCGCATGGTGGAGCTGGAGATGCGCGACCGCAGCCAGCCGCAGGTGGAGATCATCAGCAATATACCCGAGGACCTGGATGCTGGCGGACCGAAAGACACTGGCGGGGCTCGGGAGCCGGGCAGTGGCAAGGATGTTGAGGGCATCCGGGAGATGCTGGCCGGGATGTTCGGGCAGCGCACGCGGCGCAGGACGATGAAGGTCGCCGATGCGTTCGACTACCTAGTGCAGGAGGAAGAGGGCCGCCTGCTGGACATGGAACAGGTGACGCGCGTGGCGGTGGAGCGCGTGGAGGAGTCTGGGATTGTGTTTCTCGACGAGATCGACAAGATCGCCGGCCGCGAGGGTGGGCATGGGCCGGACATCAGCCGCGAGGGCGTGCAGCGCGATATCCTGCCGATCGTGGAAGGCACGACGGTCAGCACAAAGTATGGTTTTGTGGCGACCGATCACATTCTGTTTATCGCGGCGGGCGCGTTCCATGTGTCGAAGCCGAGCGACCTGATCCCCGAGCTGCAGGGGCGGTTCCCGATCCGCGTGGAGCTGAAGGCGTTGACGGTGGAGGACTTTCTGCGCATCCTGACGGAGCCGCGCGCGAGCCTGATGAAGCAGTCGGTGGCGCTGCTGGAGACGGAAGGGCTGACGCTGGAGTTTGCTCCGGAGGCTCTGGAAGAGATGGCGCGGTTTGCGTTTGAGGTGAACGAGTCGACGGAGAACATCGGCGCGCGGCGGCTGCACACCATCATGGAGCGCGTGCTGGATGAGATCAGCTTCGAGGCACCGGACATCGCGAAGGCCGCCGATGAAGGGCGTTTTCCGCCGGAGCTGCCACCGGTGGTGATGCGCGACGTGGATAAGGCCGGCGAGCGCGTGGTGCAGAAAGTTATTGTGGTTGACCGCGCGTATGTACAGAAGCAGGTCGCCAGCATCGTGAAGAACCAGGACCTGAGCCGGTACATTTTGTAGCAGTGTGTTGAGGTGCGGGTGAGCGAGAGCATCGAGCGGGTGCAGGAGCGCGTGTGGGAGTGGCTGGGGTCGCCGCGGGCGCTGCGCTGGGCGCGGTGGCTGGTGGTGGCGCTGAGTGCGCTGTTTGTGGGGCTGTTTCTGTGGGCCGCGGTGAAGCGGATGCTGTATCCGTTTGAGGTGGAGTGGATCGAGAGCGGAATGCTCGTGTCGGTGCTGCGGATTGTGCATGGGCAGGGGCTGTATGTCGCGCCGACGCTGGGCTATGTGCCGTACCTCTACACGCCGCTGTATCTGTATGTGGCCGCTGGCGTGACGAAGGTCGTTGGCGTGGCGGGGCATGGGGCTTTGTACGGTTATGGTGCGCTGAGGCTGGTGTCGACCGTGGCGTCGCTGGCGAGCGCGGTGGTGATCTATGCGCTGGTGAAGCTGGAGACCGAGCGGCGTGTGGCCGCGATCGCAGCCGCAGGCTTGTACATGGCCTGCTATGCGGTGGTGGGTGGGTTTTATGACATCGGTCGCGTGGACGCATTGTTTGTGCTGCTGCTGCTTGTAGCGCTGTGGTTGCAGCGCAAGGGGTATCCGGTTGTAGCCGCGCTGGTGTGGGTGTTGGCGTTCCAGACAAAGCAGACGGTGCTGCCGCTGGCGGTGCTGATCCTGCTGGCAGAGTGGCGCAGGCCGCGGCGGATGATTGTGGCGATTGCGACGTTTCTGTTCGTTACGGCCGCCAGTGTGGTGTGGCTGAACCATGCGACTGGCGGCTGGTATGGCTTCTACATCTTTGGTGTGGCGCGTGGGCTGCCGCTGGTGCTGCGGCAGGCGGTGCTGTATGTGCCGTTGATGGTGCTGGGGCCGATGGCTGCTGCATGGGCGACGATTGCCACCGCGCTGGTGATGACGCGCGCGTGGCGGCAGCAGGCGATGTTTTATCTGTTCGTGTCGGTCGCGCTGCTGGGCGGAGTTTGGTTTGTGGAGGCGCACAAGGGGGCGTCGGGCAATTCGCTGATGCCGGTGTATGCGTGGACGGCTGTGCTGTTTGGCGTTGCGCTGGCGCGGCTGCTGGAGTTCGCCGAAGAGCGCAGCACACCACGGCTGGCTCTGGCTGTGCTGCTGGCTGCAGCAGTGCAGCTCGGGGCGATGATTTATAACCCGGGCAGGTTTGTGCCGCCGCAGGATGCGGTGGAGCGCTCGCAGCAGTTTGTGGAGCGGCTCCGCGCGCTGCCGGGCGATGTGTATGTGCTGAACCACAGCTACGATGCCGTGCTCGCGGGCAAGGAGCCGCACGCTGAGGGCGAGGCGCTGGGTGCGGTGCTCGATGCGAAGCTTGGGAAGACGAGCGAAGACCTGCGGGCGCAGCTGGATGCGGCGATGGCGCAGCACCGCTACTCCGTAGTGGTGGTGGACGCGCTGGAGACGAAGGACACGGGCTGGGGATTTGAGCGCGAGTATCCGCTGGAAATCTCGGTGGGGCTGTCGAACTACCGGTATTTGACGTCGCAGCCGCAGTGGTTTCTGCTACCGTGCGATGCGAACGCCAGGACGATAAAGCTTGTGACGCGCGAGGACAGTGTGGAGTCGCGCACGGGGTGTGTAGTCCCGTAGGGAGAGGCCTTGAATACTTTAGGCTGTGGCACTTTAGTATTCAGGCGGTGAAGATGGTCGTGTGAGACCAAAGAAAAAATCGCTGGGCCTCGTGATTGTCTCGCTAAGGGAGCATGCCAAGCTATCTCAGGAGTTGTTGGCTGAGCGCGCAGGCGTACATCGAACATATATCAGTCAACTAGAACGTAATCTGAAATCGCCAACCGTAGAAACGCTAACAAAGATAGCTTTTGCTCTTGGCCACAAGGCGAGTCGTCTCCTTCAGCTTATGGAGGGAGATTTCGATGAGCTATAAAGTCAACGATTCGTTCGCTGCGTACTGCGGTTTCTCGATATGTGCCGCTGACGTCTTGCATGCAGCGACGATAACAAACGCCATACTCGGCGATCTTCCAGCTTCTCTGTTTAGGAGCATCGACTTCAAGACCAGCAGTGCGGTCGTGGGGGCTATCTTCTGCGAGCATATTGCGGAGCGTGTTGGCGCAATCGTCAACCCCATCGAAAAGGGACACCCGGATGTCGTACCTCCATCAGCGGCCACCGCGTCGGAGGAATCGTTGCGTAATTATGCGAGCGGACTTGAAGTGAAGAGTACGATCGGCAATATTACCCAGGGAGCCAATCTGCGTGCAGGAGTGAGGCGCGTGGAACACATAACAGGAATTACCTGGCAGGCCCATCATCGTGACGTCACATCGCTCATGGGTATCACATGGGATTTTGTTCAAAAGAGTAGTTCGTTTGAATATCCAGGAATTACCGGCATTTTCTTTGCGGATGGACTGGATCAAACTGATTGGGGAGAGATCAGCGGTACCACCGGACGGAATACAAAGGTCAGCGGCATGCTAACCAGTGGTAAAGCTAAGATGGGTACTGGATGGGTGATTGCCTGGAATGAGGCTGAATATCTCCAGGTCTTCAGGAAGCACCTAAAGGTATTCCTTTGAAAGAGGGAGATGCAAAGCAGTTTAGCTGTGTCTCTAACTGCTCACCTCCGTAGTAGACCAACTCTTTGCTTCGCTTCCCAGCGACTCCAGGCATATCCAAAAGAGGAACAAACGGCAGATAATCACCGCATTTTCCTTCACAGCAGATTACCTGGCCTTTGCGTTGGAGAACCCACAGCGCAAGAGCAGAATAGTCCAATTGTGAACTACCATGCGCATAGCCCTCACCAGGATCGTCTTTGTATGGCGGGTCAATGAACCAGGAAGCATCAATATCTGGAGCGGATGTGTAGTCACCCTCGATGAGCCTCCAGTGTTTGACTTTATGCACGGAAGCGGCCATGACTCGTTTGCTAATCTCCCAATTGCGCTCAAGGACGGGTGTTACTTTGATCCGTTTGTACTTGAACGCCATCTTGGTAGCAGCATGCACGATGTGCAGAAACTCCGTGCTGCGTTCGCCGACCTTTAGATCTGGCAGTGAGAGTATCGACTCGGGCGTGGCCGATTCGATGAGCCATCGCCATATTTCGGCAACGCGATGATCACGCTCTACGAGAATCACCTGACGCGTCCAGTTCGACCCGTGCAGCCCATAGGAAGCAGCTCCCGCAAACGGCTCGATAATGACATCGCGCGTAGGTGCAGCGTAGTGCCGTACGATCTGCTTCTTACGACCGTAGTAGTAGAACATCCACGTGTGCCCTCTGAATACTATAGCCTGCACGGCTCATCTAAAAACCCCTCTTCATACCGGGTGAGGCTGACACGAAGAGGGGTTTTATAGCATGTCTGCTTGGGCTTACACGGCAACGTTAAGTTCCGCGACGCGCTTGGCGAGCAGTGCTTCGAGGTCGACGAGCGCCTTGGAGAAGCCGTCGATGCCCTCCTGCAGCTTGTCCTTGGCCATGCGGTTCTTCTCGTGCATGGCATCGAAGGTGGCCTTGTCCATGGGGATCTTGTCGATGTTCATGGCGGCGGCCTTGCTGGCGTCGAGCTTCAGCGGAAGCGTGCCTTCGGTGGTCTGGAGCTCTTCAAGCAGCTTGGGCGCGATGGTGAGCAGGTCGCACCCGGCCAGCTCGGTGATCTCGCCGGTGTTGCGGAAGCTGGCGCCCATTACCTGCGTCTTGTAGCCGAAGTGCTTGTAGTAGTAGAAGATCTCGGTGACGGACTCAACGCCGGGGTCTTCGGCGCCATGGTAGTCCTTGCCCGTGTCCTTCTTGTACCAGTCGAGGATGCGGCCGACGAAGGGCGAGATGAGCGTGACCTTGGCTTCGGCACAGGCGATGGCCTGGTGCAGGCCGAAGAGCAGGGTGAGGTTGCAGTGGATGCCTTCCTTCTCCAGGATCTCGGCGGCCTTGATGCCCTCCCAGGTGGAGGCGACCTTGACCAGAACGTGGTCGTTGGTAATGCCGGCGGCGTTGTACTGCGCGATGATGTCGCGGGCGGCGGCGAGCGTGCCCTCGGTGTCGAAGCTCAGGCGGGCGTCAACCTCGGTGGAGACGCGGCCGGGGACGATCTCGAGGATCTTCTTGCCGAAGGCGACGGCGAGGGACTTGAAGGCGGCGGCGGCGACCTGCTCGTCGGTGGCGGCGGTGCCGAGCTGCTTGCGCGCGGCGAGGAGGCAGTCGTCGACGATGGACTGGTACTCGGGCATCTGGGCAGCGGCGGCGATCAGCGAGGGGTTCGTAGTCGCGTCGGTCGGCTTGTACTTCTTGATGGAGTTGATGTCGCCGGTATCGGAGACGACGGTCGTATAGGACTTGAGCTGATCGAGTAGATTCGCCATGGGAAGGCTCCTGTGGGTTGAACGATGCGGGCCCGGCGCGGATGCGACGGAATACTTCGCGACATCACGATTATAGTCGCGTTCGCGGCTGCCGGTCAGTGGGGCTTTCTGACGGCTGCGGGTGCGGGGGTGGATTTGTGCATCCAAGGTTAAAGCAATGCGAATCTAATGGATTGCGAAGGAACGAGGAACGGCGAATGTCCGAAGATAAGCACCCCGACCATCACCACGCCCAGACCGGGCCGGTGATGCCCCATGAACAACAGCAACCCTACTGGAAGCGAGCGCACAAGGATTGGAAGTTCTGGGTGGGTGTGGTGTTCATCGCCGTCGCGATTGCCATCTATGTGCTGAGTCTGGACCTTTCGACTGTGCCGCATCCTCACACCTAGATCCGCGTTTAGCGGGCGCTACTTCCTGATGAGCGATTGGTAGAGGTCGATGGTCTGCTGGGCGATGGCTGTCCAGGAGAAGTGCTCTTCCACGCGCTTGCGGCCGGCTTCGCCCATGGCTTTGGCCTTGGCGGGGTCGGCGAGCAACTCGGTGATGCGGGTGGCGAGGTCTTTTGAGAATTTCTGCGGATTGGTGGGGAAGCTTGTCGCCGGGTCGGTTTCGAAGTGAATCAGGTGGCCGGTGGGGGTCTTGTCGCCGGAGTTGGACTCGTCGATGACGACCTCGAGGATGCCTCCGGTGGCCGAGGCGACGACGGGAGCCTTGCAGGCCATGGCCTCCAGGTTGATGATGCCGAAGGGCTCGTAGACCGAAGGGCAGCAGAAGACGGCGCAGTGGCTGTAGAGCTGGATCGCCTCTTCCTTGCTGACCATCTGCTCGATCCAGACGATGTTGTGGCCGCGACCGGTGGCGTCGCCGGTTGCTGCGGCGTGGCCTGGCGGGTTGTGCACGTTGTCGGAGTCGACGGTGGTGGCCGGCGGCTTGGTGCCGGGGTCGGGGGTCTCGTCGTGCAGTGCAGCAGAGACGTCGACGTTGGTGAGCGCCTGCACCTTGTTGCGCATCTCGGCGGCGATCTCCGGGGTGTCGGGTGCTCCGGCGCAGAGGACAACTTGCGTCCCGGGCGGTAGATGGGGGATGGCATCTACCAGGTGCGTGACGCCCTTCTGCCGCGTGATGCGTCCGACAAAGAGCACGTAGGGCTTCGTCTTGTCGACGCCGTATTTGTCGAGCGCGTCGGTGGAGGGGTTGTACTGGTACTGGTTCAGGTCGATGCCGTTGTAGATGACGTGGATGCGGGCGGGGTCGACGTCGGGGTAGGCCTTCTGGATGTCGGCCTTGGTGCCGTTGGAGACAGCGATGATCGCGTCGGCTTCGAGGATCGCGGTGCGCTCCATCCACGACGACAGCGCGTAGCCGGAGCCGAGCTGCTCGGCCTTCCACGCGCGCAGCGGCTCCAGCGAGTGCGTGGTGAGCACGAAGGGGATGTTGTAGAGCTTCTTGGCGAGGAAGCCCGCCATCGAGACGTACCAGGTGTGCGTGTGGATGACGTCGAGCTTTTCAAGATGCAGTTGCTGCAGCAGATTGAGCGAGAGCGCCTCCAGCGCACCCTTGAACTTGGCCTGCGTGCCATTGGAGATCATGGGCCACGGCTGGTTGAAGTAGACGTGCAGGTTGGGATTGTGCGGCAGCTCGGCATCGTGTAGGGAGTCGGCGGGCGGGACTTCGCCCCAGGCGTGGACTTCGACCTCGATGAACTTGGCCAGCTCGCGGGAGAGGTACTCGACATGCACGCCGGCGCCGCCGTAGACGTAAGGGGGATACTCGCGGGTCATCAGGCCTACACGCATGGTTGGAACTCCTTCTCTTGGTTGGATGCAGCGCACGGATGAGGATAAATGAGTGTCTTGCAGTTGTGGTGAGCGAGGCGAAAAGCTCTCCCGCCAAGTGCGCGGAGTTAGCGAAGTTGCGCCACGGCGTTTGTGGCTCAGGTACAACTGTTGGCATGGTCAATTTGAAGTCTGGCATGATGGCGCTGGCGCTGGGAGCGGTGTGTGCCGCGGCACAGCAGGGAACGGTGAAGGTACAACCCGTGGCAAAGCTGACTGCCACGGACGCGAAGTTCGAGGCAATCTATAAGGCCGATGAGGTGTGGCGGCGCGCGCAAGTCGGCGCGGAGTCGGCTGAAGATGAAAAGCTGCATCTGGGCCCGGCGCACCTGGAGCGCGTGGACCCGGCGACCGAGGCAAAGCAGACAGCGCACTGGCAGAGCGTGCTGGCGCAGCTTGGCAAGATCAACGCGACGGGGCTGTCGAAAGACGAGAAGCTGAACTACGAGGTCTATAAGGCTCAGATTGTTGTCGCTGCCAACGCGCAGAAGTTCAAGGAGTACGAACGGCCGGTGAACTCGGACTCGCAGTTCTGGGGTTTCATTGCACCGCTCGATGCGCGTGGGTTTCGCAATGCGGGGCAGTACAAGCGATACCTGTCGCGGCTGCATGATGTGCCGAAGTACTTCGCCGAGCAGGAGACAGAGATGCGCGCAGGCATGGCGCGCGGGTTCACGCCGCCGCGCGTCACCCTCGAAGGCCGCGACCGGGCTTGAAGGACGTTGCAGAGGCGAAGGACGCGCAGGCGACGAGCTTCTGGAAGCCATTCGCGCAGATGCCTGCGTCGATCCCGGCGGAAGATCAGGCCAAGCTGCGCAACGAGGCGGAGGACGTGATTACGCACAGCGTGATGCCTACCTACGCGAAGATGTTGAAGTTCTTCGACGGCGAGTATGTGCCGCATGCGATGACGTCGCTCGCCGCCGAGGACCTGCCCGATGGCAAGGCTTACTACCAGTCGAAGATCCTGGAGTACGCGACAGTGACGATGACGCCGGAGCAGATTCACGCCATCGGGTTGAGCGAGATGGCGAAGATCCACGCGGAGATGCTGGAGCAGATGCAGGCCAGCGGCTTCAAAGGGACGTTTCCGGAGTTCCTGACGTTTCTGCGCACCGATCCGCAGTTTTATGTGAAGACGCCGCAGGAGCTGCTGGACCACGCGGCGTGGATCGCCAAGGAGTTCGATGGCGTAGCCAGCCGCTACTTTGGCTATGAGCCGCGCGAGCGCTTCGGCATTGTGCCGGTGCCGCCGGCGATGGCGCCGTTCTATACGGCTGGGCGCGGCGGCATGAGCTCGTATCTGCTGAACACGTACGATCTGCCGTCGCGGCCGCTGTACTCGCTGCCTGCGCTGACGCTGCATGAGAGTGCGCCGGGGCATAGCTGGCAGCAGGCCATCGCGATGGAGCTGGAGCGCGACCAGAAGCGTCCGGAGTTTCGCAAGGAGTACATCTCGGCCTATGGCGAAGGCTGGGCGCTGTACTGCGAGCGGCTCGGCGTGGAGATGGGCATCTATCACACACCGTATGAGAAGTTCGGCATGTTGAGCTACCAGGCGTGGCGAGCAGCGCGGCTGGTGGTGGATACCGGCATCCACTCCGAAGGCTGGACGCGCGCGCAGGCACAGCAGTACCTGCGCGAGAACACAGCACTGAGCGACCACGAGATCGAGACGGAGGTCGATCGCTACATCAGCTGGCCGGGGCAGGCGCTGAGCTACTATCTCGGTGAGATGGAGATCCTGAAAGAACGCCGCAAGGCCGAAGCAACGCTGGGAGCTAAGTTCAACATCCGCGCCTTTCATGATGCCGTGCTGGAGACAGGCAGCATTCCGCTGCCTGTGTTGGAAGAGCACCTGGATGCGTGGATCGCAGGCGGCGGTGTGGGGCCATTTCCAGAGATGGAGCGGTAGGCATGCGGCAACAGAAAAGCCCCCGGAATGCCGGGGGCTTTGTCGTTTCGCTGCGTTGTTACTTGCCGGGCTTCGCCGGGCTGCTGGCACCGGGTGTTGCGGCCGGAGCTGGTGTCGCGTTGGGGTCGACATACGGCGGCGGCGGAGCCACGTTCTGCGCGCGCAGGGCGTCGTCGATGACGTTGAAGATAAAGCCGATCGGCACCGCGCCGTCGATCTTGTCGCCGTTGATGAAGAGTGCCGGCGTCGAATCTACACCGAGTTTGACGCCGAGCTTCTTGCTCTCCTCGATCGTGGCGGTGTCCTGCTTCTTCAGGCAGGCATCGAGCGCGGTTGCGTCCAGGTGCTGCGACGTGGCCTGTTCCCTGGCGATCGTATCCAGCTGCTCGGCCGCGCGGGGCAGCGTCTTGTCGGCCTTGGGGTCCTTGGGGTCGGCGCCAATGTCGGAAGAGTGGCCGTGCACGTAGTCCACCATGTCCCAGTAGGCTTTGGGTGACTGCGTTGCGAGGCAGTTCACGTCCACCGCAGCGTGCATGGCCCAGGGATGCTGCTCCAGCGGGAAGTCCTTGTAGACGATGTGGACCTTGTCGCCGTAACGCTGGGTGATGGCCGGAAAGATGGACTCATGCAGCCGCGCGCAGTAGGGGCATTCGAGGTCGTCAAAGCCGACGATGAGTACCGGCGCGGTCAGCGGGCCGCCGCGTGAGGGGCGGCCTTCCGCCGAGACCAGCGAGCGCGGGTCGGCGGAGATGTCGAACTTGTTGAACTGCGCCATCGTTTTGCCGTCAGCGGAGATCAGGAAGTGGATGGGGTGCGAGGTCTGGCCTTCGTTGGAGAAGGTGACGGTGATGGACTCGTAGCCGGGCAGCTCGGAGGCCGTGGGCACGCCGACGTTGATGGTGGAGTCGGGCGGTAGGTTGGCCTTCTGGCGGAGCAGCACCTCAACGCGCCGTGCGGTCGCGAGCGGCAAGGGCTGGCCGGAGACAACGGCGGGCGTCTGCGCATGGCAGCCAAGGCTGGCGAGCGCTGCGGTGAGGACAAGAGGGGCGAGATTGCGTGGGTTCAACACAGTAGTTTGATTATCGCAGAGGGGAAAGGTAAGCAGAGGGGACAGAGGACAGGAGATAGAGGATAGTGAAAGGGTGGGAACACGCTCCTCTACTCGCTTATCCTCACCTTTAGAAAAGTGCCTCGTTGCGGCGCAGGTTGCCGGCTGAGCCGATGTTGGCAAGCGTGAAGTTGAAGCGATAGGCGCCTTCGTCGCGCACCGGGCCCAGGTTGTACTGGCGATACTCGATGGAGATGCCGCAGCAGTTCCAGTTATAGCCGGCCTGCAGGGTGGTGTACTGCGCGTCTCCCGCGTTGAGGTCGATGCCCGCGCCGCCCGCGAGAGCGAGCCCCGGTCGCGTGGGCGAGCCGTAGCCCAGCAGCACGCGCATCTGCGAGAAGTCGGCCGTGGCCGAGCTGGTAAGTCCTGTGACGGTGTTTGTGACCGAACTGATGTTCTCTGTGTAGGAGCGGCCCGGCGCGTTCAGCTTCGCGTAGGAGAAGCCGCCGAACCAGTTGCCCTCATGCGCGTCCAGAAAGATGTTGGAGCTGTTGAACTTCTTTGCGCCGGTATCGTAGTCGAAGTCCCACTCCACGTCGGCGTGGCTGGAGGTGCGGAAGCGCATGCGCGAGATCAGCGGCGAGATCGCGCGCGGCTCGGTCAGGAAGGCGATGCCGGAGAAGTTGAGTGTGGACTCGAAGATGTTGCGGCGGGTGTCGATGACCGCGCCGCCGAAGTTCCGGTCGAAGAAGGTCTTCTGCGCGAGCTCCCAGCTGAACCACTCCTGCTGCGGAGCGGGGCCACGGCGGGCGCAGGGGTCGAAGCGCTTAACGTGCGTGCGGGTGGGCGAGTCGGGCGCGGTGGTCTCGGCCTCGGGAATGCCGTTGGCGTCGGTGGTGGCGTGCGGCGTCTCCTCTTCAGGCTCCGATGCAGACGTGGTCGCAGGGCAGCCGGGTAGCGGCTTCTGCTTCTTCGGCCGGAAGTAGAGGTGCTGCACCACGCCGTAGCGCAGCTCGTTCGTGTCGCTCACCAGATCCACATCGTCAAAGCGCAACACGTTCAGGAAGTTGCCCGCGCCGCGCACGTCGCGGTAGGTGATCTCCGGCTCGATGGTGTGCCGCACCTGGTCGCCAAGCAGCCAGTGCCAGCGCGCAGGCACAGTAAACGTGCGCTCGATGGCCGGCGGACGGATGTCGAAGTTGAACTCGAAGTCGGCGCGGTTGAGCCCTGCGTCCGCATCGATGGGGGTTGCGTTCGGCCCATAGGGTGCCTTGCGCGAGTCGGTGTAAGCGGTCTCGCGCACGGCGGCGCTGGCCATCAGGTGCCAGCCGCCGAAGGCCGCCGGCAGCGAGATCTCCGGTCGGACGTCGATGCGCCCCGTGATGGGGGAGACGAAGTTCGGCTGCACGCGCTTCATCGCCGCGGCCGAGGCCTGGACGTTGTAGAAGAACGGCGTGCCGGGGATGCCGCGGTCGATACCGGTGAAGTCCAGCGAGGGTGCATGGAAGATCTTCACCTCTTCGCCGGTGTGGTCGGCGACGGGCACCACCTTTTGCCCCTCGTAACGGTCGATGCGGATGTCCATGGCGTGGCCATTGCTCTGGTGCGCCAGAAAGACGGTGGAGGTGATGTCCGAGCTGACTGCCTGGTTGAAGTTTTCGGTAAAGGCCTCGCGGTAGATGTAGGAGCTGAGATACTCGCCATCGGCGACTACGCGCGTGGCGGGGTCCAGGCGATAGCGAAAGGCAACCGTTACGTCCTGGCCACCCTGGTTGGTGTAGACGTTCTGGATGATCGGCGTGCCGGAGACCGGGTCGACGCCAGTCTGTGTCGGCTGGTAGAAGCCGCGGTCCTGCAGCGCGGTAAAGTGGCCGGTCAGATAGTCGTCGCCGGGGCCCTTATAGCGCACGGTGCCGTTCTCCGACCATCCGCGCAGCGAGTAAAAGATGGTGCCCACCGTGAAGTCGACAGAGCGGCTGACCACCACATACACCTGCTCGCCGATGGTAATGCCCTTGGAGCCGGTGTGGTTGCTCGCGCTGGAGTAGCCGAAGACCGGGATCAGGATGCCGGACTGGCGCTGCGTGGTGTCCGTGGGGTGCGAGACATAGGGCAGAAAGAGCAGCGGCAGGCCCAGTAGCTTGAACGTCGTGCGGCCCGCGTGCGCCTTGCCGTCGGAGAGCGTGAACCGGCTGCTGAACAGCTGCCAGTCCGGGTGCGGCAGCAGGCAGCTGGTCACGGAACCGTTGTAGATGGTGTAGTCGTCCGGGCCGGTCTTGGCGACCTCTCGGCCCCAGAAGAGAAACGGGTTCGCGTTGGTGTAGGGCGTGCGGTCCGGTGGTGCGGAGGCCCCCACAACGGTTGTCTTCGCGTTGGTTGGGCCAGCCGTGGCGACGCGCGGCTGGATGGAGCCGTTCACATCGTAGAAATGCCCGGTGCCGTTGTGCAGGTTGTAGTCTCCGTGCGAGGCCTGGAGGTACTCGTTGTTCTCGCCGCCCACCAGCTTCACATGGCCTTCGAGCGTTAGCTGCGCGTTGGCTTTGTTGTAGGTGATGGTGTCGGCGTAGAGCGTGTGGTCGCCGTAGTGGACCTCCACGTTCCCTTTCAGTGTGTAGAGATCGCCGTCCTGCGACTGCGTATCGCTGTCGAGCGTCAGCGTTTCGGGTGGCTTTGCCGGCGGCAGCGGTGTGGCGCGCGGCACGTCGGCGAAGTCCGTCTGCTGCGGCAGCGGCGCGTCCGGCGTCGTCGAAGAGGCGGAAGAAGACGAGTAGGTTGCCTGCGCCGCAGCGGTGGAGGGTACCTGCGGCGGCACTGCCTGCGCATGCAGATGTGGATGACCTGAGATCAGTGCAATGGTAAGTATGAAGAGAGACAGTGGAGCCTGGCATCGCTGCGGCGCAGGCGTGGAACGTCGAAGGGCGAACACGCGCAGGCGACGGGCGTTGAATTGGAGAAGCAAATCCACTGACTTGAGCTTAGACGATTCGCAGGCCCGGCTGGCTTGCGAGCGTGATCAAAATCGCCACGGCCACCGCGGAACGGCGATCTGCATCGAAACGACAAGGAACCAGCAGAGCCCCGAGTGGGACGAACACCTTTTACCGGGAACCACCATGAGCAGCAGCGCACAGCGCGATCTGTACGAAGACGCGGCAGAAATACAGCAACGACTCGGGGCTACTGGCACAGACGGTGCCGCAACGCTACGCCGTCTGGCAGCGGAGCGGCTCGCCGCGCACCGCAGCAAGCGGCCTGCGCTGGACCCTGGGGCAACGCCCGCACAGCGCCCGATGCCCAAGATCTCCGAATCCGCGAAGCGCGCCCGCGAAGCAGTCGTCGCGCGGTACAGCGCCACCCCGACCTATCGCGAAGCGTTAGCCACAGAGACACACGCCGCAGCCGCGACCCCGGTCACTGAGCCACCCACACCTCGCTGGATCGAAGAGCCCGTCCGCGCCGCGCGGCCAGTGGCCGTTCCGGAAGCCATCATCGCCGAGCCGGTACCCGCAGAGCCGATCGTCGCAGCCCCCCTCATGGCCGTGCCCGCTCCGATCGTTGCGGCAGCAACTGCTCCCGCCGTGGAAGAGGACTTCGCCTGGCTCGATGCAAAGACCGAGCCGATCGCTCTACCCACCTTCGCCATGCCCGAGCCGGCCGCACCCACACTGCCAACCAGGCCGGTGGGCGAGTGGCAGGTGCGTCCGTTTGAAGAGTTGTCCCAGCTGGTAGCCCCCCCCGCGCCGCTGCGCATCACCGAAGAGGTGCGTCATGAGGAGATCGCGGACCTTGACGAGGAGATCGCCTTCCGCCTCGCGCCAGAGTTTCAGGAGCATCTGATCGAGCCGCTGCCCATCCAGGCGAACATCATCGAATTCCCGCGGCAGCTTGTGGCTGCGCGCAAGGCACGTCCGCGGCTTGCCGAAGGCCCGTTCCGCACCGACGAAGCCGCCGAGTACCACGATCCGTTCCCGCCCGCCGCACCCGCAGAACCTGAGTTCCAGATGCGGATCTTCGAGGTCGAACCGCTGCCGCCGATGCCTGCCTCGCAGGTAGCCGAGGTTGAGACTCCGCTTGAGCCGGAGTGGCAGCATATGGTGCTGGATGCCGCCGAAGAAGAGGACGAAGCGCCCTCATGGCGGCCGCTGCCCGAGCCTGAGATGTCGCCCGCTCCCACGCATGATCTAGGAGGCCCGCTACCGGTTGCGTCCTTTGAGCTTCGCCTGATGTCGGCTGCCGTGGATGCCATTTGCGTTGGCGTGGCCTTTGTAGCGTTCGCTGCCGTCGCCGGTTGGATCGGCGGCCACCAGTTGCGTGCTGTCCCGGTGCGAACGCTCGGCATCATCTCGGCGGGTCTGCTGGGGTTGCTGGCAATCTTCTACCAGGCGCTCTTTCTCACGCTCAGCCGCTCCACGCCAGGCATGTACTACGCCAACCTTGTATTCAGGACGCTGGCCGGCCGGGAGCCCTCGCGGCGGATGATGCGCCGGCGCGTCGGTGCCAACGTTCTGGCTGCCCTGCCACTGGGGCTGGGCCTCCTTTGGAGCCTGGTCGATAGGCGCAATCTGGGCTGGAACGACCGCATCTCCGGCATCTTCCTCCGCGAGTACTAGCTACACCCACATTTCTCAGAATGACGGCACGGTCATCCTTTCTGTGCTCCATTGAAATTTCTTATTCACTTCATAGGCCAGACGAAACTCCAGCCCGATCCGGGGCGTCTTTCGCGATAGAGTCAAAGAAAGTCTCTCTGGAGGACGGGTTGCATGGTGTGGAAGTCTGAGCGCGGAACGGCGATGGTGCCGGTCTGGAAGCGGGTAGCAGTAGCAATCGGGGCAGTTTCGCTGGCAGCGGTGGCGGTGTTGTGGCAGCCGCATGTGGTGGCGGCCTACTCGGCCCCGAACCCCGACCCCGGCTCGGCGGAGTTCTACACCCAGAAGGTCAAGCCGATCTTTGAGTCCAACTGCTTCCGTTGCCACGGCGGCGTGAACCACCGTGGCGGCCTCACCTTCGACACCCAGGCTGGCCTGCTGAAGGGCGGTCACGACGGTGCAGTGGTGGTCGTCGGACATCCTGAGCAGTCGCTGCTGGTCAAGCTGATCCGCCACGAAGGCCCGGCGGACGACCCCATGCCCATGCCGCCCAAGGGCGATAAGCTCTCTGACGCCGACATCGCCACGGTTTCTGCCTGGATCAAGGCCGGGGCCAAGATGCCTGACGCGCAGTAAAATAGAAACAGACATTTTTAGAAGCGAGTTTTTGGGCCTGTATCACTCTAGCCACTATCGCAAGCCGCCAAGCCGGGATACTCTGATAAGGCTCTGGCGGCTTCGCGGCCTCCTTGAAAAACTGATGATGACCAGGACGCTGCTGGGGGAGCTCTTCCCGCGCCGCCGTACTTGTTTGGGACTGGGTGCCGCACTCGCCGTCATGGTGACTCTGGTGCTCACGCTTGCCGTTGCGCCCGCCGCGCGGGCCGAGGGTATAAACGCGACCCGGACGCGCCCGCTTCGCCTGCGCCGCAGTGCCGCTATGCAGAACGTCGCGCCGAGGGGCGGTACGGCAAAGTCCGGCACCGCGCATTCGCGGCCAAAGTCCAGCATGCGCATGGACGCGAAGCGCTCCGGCACCAGCCAGCCCAAGGCCAAGGGAACGGACACCAAGGCCGGCAAAATCACGCCGCACCACAGGGCCCGCCGTCGCGCCAAAGACGCTGACGATGCTGACATGCCGATGCTGGAGCAGGTCCGTGGGCGTCGGGGACGCCGCCGCACCCGCGCTACCCTGCGCCGAGTCTCCGCGCGCCGCAGCGAGAGCTTCCGTGTGCGCGAGAACGTCCGTGAGGCAGTCGTAGTAGGCCCAACCACCTCGCTACGCGGCACACGCGAGGTGCTGGTCCACCAGAACCTGATGGCCGCTGACGAAGGCCTTGAGCGCATCCAGACCGATGCTCAGTTGGAGCAGATGCGGGAGGACAAAGATCTCGTTGACTTCCCCGAAAGCCGCAGCCTGCGGGTGAATCCGGACCTGCCCTTCGACCGCCGCTGCGCGCGTCCCTGGACCGTGCGCTTTGCCGAAGACCTCTCTCGCGACTTCTACGACCACTTTGGCGTGCCGCTGCAGGTCAACTCGGCCGCGCGCTCGGTGGAGTACCAGTTGCACCTCGCGCACTTCAACGGCAACGCCGCCGGTGTGGAGGGCGACACGTCCTCGCCGCACCTCACCGGCCAGGCCATCGACTTCGGCAAGAAGGGCATGAGCCGCGCCGAACTGGCGTGGATGCGCGCTCGCCTGCTGCCGCTGATGCAGGCCGGCAAGATCGACGTGGAAGAGGAGTTCCGCCAAGCATGCTTCCACATCAGCGTCTACCGCACCTACCTGCCGCCGCAGCATGAGGTGGCTACGGTACCGGCAACCATCGTCGCAGTGCCCTAAACGAGACACTCCGCAATAAAATGAGGCTGGACGCCGCCTGGCATCCAGCCTCTACTTGTTTGGATTCGGCGGCACCTTGGCGCCCTTCTTGCGCGCCTCTGAAAGTCCGATGGCGATGGCCTGCTTCGGGTTCGTGACCTTCTTGCCGCTGCGTCCGCTTTTCAGCTTGCCCTCGCGCATCTCGTGCATTTCCGTCTTCACCTGCTTGCCCGCGGCGGAGCTGTACTTGCGTGTCGACTTCTTCGCTGGTGCCTTCTTGGTGGACTTTTTTGCTGCCTTCTTCGTTGCCATGGAGCATATCCTCCCGTGACGGTTTGAGCAGGTTTCTACGCGCCGCGTTGCATCAGGTGGGAATACGATCGCGGCGATATACCGAAAACACGGTGATGGAGACGATCAGGATAAGGAGTGTCGCTCCCGCGAAGACATACGTGCGCCAGCTATGCGGGCCATCCACCGGATTGGGTGCCGCACCGCTGTATACGGCGTTCAGGTCGGCAGCGAGCCCCGGAATCGTGATTGCATCGAACGCATGGCGCGAGTCGTCAGCAGGCGCCACCGGCAGCGAGCCGAAGATGCGCTCGCGCGAAGGCGCATTGCCGTCGCGGTCATGCGGTATGACCTTGAACAGCGCGTTGATCTCGGCATCGCGCGGGTCGTTGAAGAGCGTGATATCGGCCGTGTTCGGGAAGAGTGTGACCGCGCCGGTCATCTTCTTCTCAACTGCGGAGACACCATCCTGGCAGACGCCCAGCGCGTAGTAGCCGCCAAAGGGCATTGCCGGATGCGCCGCATGCAGGTGCATGTAAGCCACCGTCATCAGCCCGGCCAACCGCGTTACCTCCAGCGTCTGGTCGCCTGTGTAGGTGTGCGCAGCACGCCGCAGCACCCAGGCCTGGTCGAGCGTGTCCATCGTGCGCCACTCGGCTTTGCCGTCCACGCCGAAGTAGTAGCTCACGTCGGCGTTCACATGTGGCCCGCGGATGTGCCACTCCAGCTCCGCATGCGATACCGGCACCAGCAGCGGTCGGGCCCTGCCGGTGCTCTCGCGGCTTCCCGGTACCGTCATCCCGGTGTCGATCCAGAACGGCGCCATTACGTCCATGCCCTTGTAGTGCAGGTGCGCGAAGTTGGCGAAGTAGCGCGCGTCGTCCACCGTAACGGTGTGCCCGGTCTCCTGCAGAATCTGCATCAGGCCCTCGGGCGTGGTCGCGGTGGTGTGGTCCACGCGCTGCTCTTCAAACGCAACCTCGCTGCTGGGCTTTCGATGCCCGGCCCGCGTGGGATGCAGACCGGCGCTCACTGTCGCCGCACCGTCCAGCTTATTCGCGGCCAGCCGGTTCAGCAGGTCGGCCAGCCGCTGCGAGGCAGCGTGCACCGGTGCGAACTGGTTCGGCCCATCGCCGCGCACAAAGCCATCGCCCAACGGCGTCACCAGGCCTTCAGTCGTAAACGGCGGCAGCGGCGAGGGATCATCTAGTGCAACGGTTCCTCCCTGGCCGAGCGCATAGGGGCCGAGATCGAGATACGCTCGCTGCTGCTCGGCGCTCAGTTGTGGTTTAGTGTCTTGCTGCGTGCCATCGGAAACTTTGACCTGCGCGCCCGGATGCACCGCCGAAGCCGCCTCAAGCGTAGCGTCCTTGCCCGCGATGTGCCCCACCACACGTACGGTCGGATTGATCGCGCGCATCGTCCAGCCGGGGAAGCGGTCGAGCCCCTGCCAGTCCTTGCCGAGCACGCGCTTGCGCAGCTCATCGAGCAGCTTGGGCGTCAGCAGCGCAGGCCCGCGCTTGCCGCCATTGTCGAGTTTGTCGATCAGCTTTAGTGGAAAGTCAGGATGCTGCGCGGTCAGCTCGCGCAGGCTCTGCGATAGCAGCACAGTATTCGGCGGCATAGGCGCCTCGGGCACAACATAGCTCTGCCTGCGGCAGGCGACCAGCGTCAGCAACGGAAGCAGCGTGATTCCAAGAGAACGAGCGAGCTTGCGTGGATGGCGCATCAGTGAGTTGGATGCGCATTTTGACACCGTTGTCACGCCACTTTCGTTGGAGGAAGTTCTACGCGTCCAGCTTCTTGATCACCAGCTCATTCAGCAGCGCGGGGTTCGCCTGCCCCTTGCTGGCCTTCATCACCTGGCCCACAAAGAACGCGGCCACAGTGCGCTTGCCACCCTTGAACTGCGCCACCTGCGCGGGGTTCGCGGCGATCGCCTCGTCGATCATCGTTTCCAGTGCGGACGAGTCCGAAATCTGCTGTGGCTTGTCGCGATCGTAGATGTAGGCGAAGTCCCTGCCCTCGGCAAAGCAGTTGTCCAATAGTTGTTTGAGCTGCTTCGAGCTGATCTCGCCGGCCTCAGCCAGGTCTGCCGCCAGTACCAGCCCATCCAGCGTCACCGGCGAACCGCCAATCTCCAGCTCACCAGCACGCAGCCGCATGGTGATCTCGCTCAACAGAATCGACGCGACGCGCTTCGGACTCTTCGCGCGGTCGGCGGCGAGTTGAAACAGGTCACCCAGCTCGCGGTCGGTCGTCAGCGTTGCAGCATCCTGCGCGGAGAGACCATACTCTGCCGTGAGCCGCGCGCGGCGCGCTTCGGGCAACTCCGGCATGTCGCTCAGAATCTGCTTCTGCCACTCCGCACCGACCACCAGCGCGGGCAGATCAGGCTCCGGGAAGTAGCGATAGTCGTGCGCCTGCTCCTTGCTGCGCATCGAGTAGGTGCGGCCCTCGGCGCTGTTCCACAGCCGCGACTCCTGCACCACGCGCCCGCCGTCTTCCAGCACACCAATCTGTCGCTCGATCTCGTACTCAACAGCCGCGCGAATGTAGCGGAAGCTGTTGACGTTCTTCACCTCGGCCTTGGTGCCAAACTCCTTCGCACCCTTCAGCATCACGCTCACGTTGGCGTCGCAGCGCAGCGAACCCTCTTCCATGTTGCAGTCGCTCACGCCGGTGTACAGCAGAATTTCCTTCAGCTTGGTCAGGTACTCGAAGACCTCGTCGGCGCTGCGCAGATCGGGCTCGCTCACAATCTCCACCAGTGGCGTTCCGCAGCGGTTCAGGTCAATGTAGGTACGCGTGGCGGAGTCGGCAAAGCCGTCATGCAGGCTCTTACCCGCGTCCTCTTCCATGTGCAGTCGCGTCACGCCAATCTTCTTCGAGTTGCCTTCTGCATCTGGCACATAAATCGCGCCATGCTCCGCAATTGGTTTGTCGAACTGCGAGATCTGGTAGCCCTTCGGCGAGTCTGGATAGAAGTAGTTCTTGCGCGCGAAGATGCTCGTCTCACGAATCTCGCAGCCGATCGCCTTCGCTGCCAGCACGGCATACTCCACAGCCTGCCTGTTCAGCACGGGCAGAGCGCCGGGGAGGCCCAGGCAAACGGGGCAAACATGTGTGTTCGGCTCGCCGCCGTACTCGTTCTTGCAGCCGCAGAAGGCCTTGGTCTTGGTAAGCAGCTGAACATGGACCTCCAACCCGATCACGGGCTGGTACTTGGCGAGAACTTCGGGCGAAAGTGCGAGCGCTGCAGACATTACGTTGATTTTATCAACCCGAATCCCAATTCTGCGCCGCAGGCTGCATCTCAGCTAGGAAGCCAATTGACGGGAGAACGGCAACCATGGCGGAAGAGAACAAGAGCGCGGCAGCGGAAGAGCGGGTCGAGAGCGGTTGGGCTGCGCCTGAGGAGCCCGTAGCCACGCCCACCGGTGGCGAAGCTGACGGGTCCGCGTCCCACCAGAAGAACCTATCCCGCCCCAGTGCCCGCGAGATCTATAACCAGGTCGCCAAAAACGCCCGCGAGGAGCTCAAGCGTACCACCTTTGCGCTCGCCATCTCCGGCTTTACCGGCGGCATCTTCATGGGGCTCTCGGCGTTGGGAGTGGGCCTCGCGCTGGCGCACCTCGGCAGCGCGGGCGGCGCGTTCATCCTCTCGCGGATGTTCTACCCGCTCGGCTTCATCGTGGTCATCCTCGGGCGCTCACAGCTATTTACGGAGAACACTCTCTACCCGGTCGCCCTGGTCCTCACCGAACCGCGCCAGATCTGGAACACGCTGCGACTGTGGGCTACTGTCTTGCCCAGCAACATGCTTGGAGCGCTGGCGTTTGCGATGCTCGCCGCGCTCACGCATGCCATGCCAGCAGATGCCGTGCAGGCGATGGCCGGTCTCGGCTTGAATGCCGTGCATAATCCCGCCTCCACGATCTTCTGGAGCGGCGTAGTCGGCGGCTGGATCATCGCCACAGCAGCGTGGCTGGTCTCCGGCTCGCACTCCATCACCGGCTCGGTCATGATCATCTGGTCGCTCACGTTTATCGTCGGCCTCGGCAACTTCGCTCACTGCATTGCCACCAGCGGCGAGGTACTCATCGCCGTGCTCCTGCACCAGTTGCCGCAGCAGGCTTATCTGCAATGGTTCGGCCCAGCCGTGGCAGGCAACATCTGCGGGGGCGTCTTCATGGTCACGCTGCTGGAGTATGGCCAGGCGGTGCTCACCAAGGCGGACACAAGCGATAAGGCAAGCGACGAACTCGCGGCTTAGGCGCAAATCACCTCAGCAGCTAAAATGAACTCTGCATGATTCTTCCCTTCGTCCGCGAACTGATGGCGGACCTGGAGTCCTCCGCTTCCTTTGAGCGTGTGCGTCGCCACCTGGCGGGCGGCACGGGGCGGCGACGTGTGTCTGGACTCACCGCAACGGCCCGCGCGCTCTATCTACCCTACTTCGTCCGCGCCGCGCAAGCTCCAGCGTTAGTTATTGTTGCGGACAACAAGGCCGCCGAAGCGTTGCACACCACGTTGCTCGCGGCCTGCGAGCTCACCGCCGCGCTCAAGCCCGACGAGGTGCTCCGCCTGCCTGCGCACGATGTGCTGCCGTTTGAAAACCTCTCGCCGCACGGAGAGATTCAAGAGCAGCGTGCCGCCGCGTTGTGGAAGCTCGCCAGCGGCTCCGCGAAGGTCGTCATCGCGCCCGTCGAAGCCGCCTGCATGCGCCTCTTCGGCCGCGACTACTACGCGGCGCTCGCGCTACACCTGCGCGTCGGCGAAGAGCATATGCCCGACATGCTCGTCGAGCACCTGATCCAGGTCGGCTACACCCGCGTCGACGTCGTCGAGATGCCCGGCCAGGTCACCATTCGCGGCGGCATCCTCGACATCTATGGCCCGGAGATGGAGCGTCCCGTCCGCATCGACTTCTTCGGCGACGAGATCGAATCCATCCGCCGCTTCGACCCCGAAACGCAGCGCTCCAGCAGCAGTATCGACGAGGTCCTGCTGCTGCCGCTCACTGAAACGCCCGCGACCGAGGCCACACTGCGCGCCATCCACGCACGCCTCACCAAGAAGACTGTCGAAGAGATCGCCGACGTTGAAACCGCTGCCACCATCTTCCCTGGCTGGGAGTTTTATGCCGCCGTCGCCGGCGCGAAATCCTCACTGCTGGAGCTGATGGGCAAACACACACGCGTCTTCGTCGAAGAGCCTGCGATGGTCGCGAACCAGGGCGAGCGCTGGTGGAACAAGGTCGAGCAGCGCCACGAGCGCGCGGGCATCGGCTCACTAGTCGGCCCCGGCGACCTCTATCTTTCGCCGTGGGAGCTGCAGGACCAAGTCCGCTTCTACAGCGGCTGCGACCTCGACCAGATCGGTGCAGTGGACGTGCTCGACGGCGACCGCAGCGACGCCAGCGAGATCGAGTTCGCCACGCGCCCTACCATGCGCTTCCACGGCTCCATCCCCGCGCTCATCGACCAGTTGAAGCTATGGATCGAAAGCGAAGCGCGTGTGCTCATCGTCGCGCCCAACCAGGGCGAAGTCGAGCGACTCGCAGGGCTCATGCAGGAGTACGGCGTGCCCTACCGCATCGGCTCGCGCGTGGAGCAGGGCACATCGGCGAGCGTGTACTCGGAGTCCAGCTATCTTGCAGGTGACCTGCGCACGCCGGTTATCGTGCGTGCTGCCGTTGCCAACGGCGTACAGGTGCTCGATATCGACCGCCGTACCGCGCGGCAGGTCATCATCGTCGGTGCGAATGACATCAGTGATGACGCCGATGTCAACGCTCGCCCCGCGCGCCGCAAGTCCAAGACCTCAGCTTTCGTCTCCGACTTCCGCGACCTCGCCATCGGTGACTACGTCGTCCACGTCGAGCACGGCATCGCGCGCTACGACGGCCTTCGGACGATTGATCAGCCTGATGGATCATCACTCGAGTTGATGATCCTCACCTTCGCCGAGGATGCCAAACTCTACGTCCCGCTCACGCGCCTCGATCTCATCCAGAAGTACCGCAGCACGGAGACCGGCCCCGCGCCGCAGCTCAACCGGCTCGGCAATCCCGCGTGGGCCAAGACCAAGGCACGCGTCAAGAAGGCCATGCAGGACATGGCCGAAGAGCTCCTGAAGCTCTACGCGCAGCGCAAGGCCGCACAGGGCTACGCCTTTTCGCCTGACAACAACATGATGCGCGAGTTCGAAGATGCCTTCGACTTCAACGAGACCGAAGACCAGCTCAACGCAATTAAAGACATCAAGGCCGACATGGAGACCACGCAGCCCATGGACCGCCTGCTCTGCGGCGATGTGGGCTACGGCAAGACCGAGGTCGCCATGCGCGCCGCCTTCAAGGCCGTGCAGGACGGCAAGCAGGTCGCGGTTCTCACGCCGACGACGGTCCTCTGCTTCCAGCACTTCGAAAGCTTCAAACGCCGCATGTCCAAGTTCCCCATCGTGGTCGAGATGCTCTCCCGCTTCCGCACCGCGAAGGAGAAGAAGGACGTGATGGAGCGCTGCGAACAGGGCAAGGTCGACATCCTCATTGGCACACACGCGCTGCTCGGTCAGGGGCTCAAGTTTCAGGACCTCGGCCTGCTCGTGGTGGATGAAGAGCAGCGCTTCGGCGTGCGCCATAAGGAGCGCCTCAAGCAGATGCGCGCGGCCATTGATGTGTTGAGCATGTCCGCGACTCCGATCCCACGCACACTGAACATGTCGCTCGTCGGCCTGCGTGACATGAGTGTCATCGAGACGCCGCCCAAGGACCGCATGGCGATCCAGACCATCGTCGCCAAGTTCGATGAGAAGCTCATCCGCACAGCCGTCGAGGTAGAACTCGAACGCGGCGGGCAGGTCTACTTCGTCCACAACCGCGTCGAGACCATCTACGAGCTGGCCTCAAAGATCCGCGAGCTCGTCCCGCAGGCGCGCGTCGTCGTCGCACACGGTCAGATGCCCGAAGCCGAGCTCGAGCGCACCATGCTCGCCTTCATGGATGGCGAGTACGACGTGCTCTGCGCCACCAGCATCATCGAAAACGGCCTCGACATTCCGCGCGCGAACACCATCATCATCAACCGCGCCGACCGCCACGGCCTTTCGGAGCTGTACCAACTCCGTGGCCGCGTGGGCCGCAGCAACCGCCGTGCGTATGCCTATCTGCTTATCCCACCGGAGCAGCAGCTCACCGACATCGCCCGCCGTCGCCTCGCTGCGCTCAAAGAGTTCTCCGACCTCGGCGCCGGCTTCAAGATCGCCGCACTCGACCTCGAGCTGCGCGGCGCGGGCAACATGCTCGGTGGCGAGCAGTCCGGCCACATCGAAGCCATCGGTTTTGAGATGTACACGACGATGCTTGAAGAGGCGGTCGGTAAGCTCAAGGGTGAGGGCCGCGAAGAGCGCCCGCAGGTCACCGTCAACCTCGGCATCAGCCTCCGCATCGACGGCGACTACATTCCCGAGGAGGGCCAGCGCCTGCGCATGTACAAGCGCATCGCCGGGGCAGAGAACTCCGCCGTCCTCACCGAGGTCCGCGCCGAGCTCGAAGACCGCTACGGCAAGCCGCCAGAGAGCGTCCTGCACCTGCTCTCCGCCGCCGAGATTCGCCTCACCTGCGAGCGCCTAGGCATCGCGCAGATCGAGCGCAAGCGTACTGCCATCGAAGATCCAAAAAAGGCCGCGCCGCAGAAGCCTGTGCCACCTAAACCTGCCGCCGCACCCTACGTGCGCCAGTGGCAGGCGGGTACCGCGCCCAAACCTCCCGCGCCGCTCTGGGGACGCCACGGCCAGGCTCCGCAGACCGCCAACCTCCAGTTCTCCAGCCGAGCCGCGCTCAACCGGCCGGAGTCCAACGCCACCCGCGCCCTCCGCGAGACCGCCGCAGTCCGTCCGGCCAACGCTCCGCTCGGCAAGCCCGTCGTCATTAAGCCCATGCGCGAGATGCTCTACGTCACCTTCAGCGAAAAACTGCACGCCGCCCCCGCCGAGGAAGGCAAGGGCATCAACGCTGGTATGTTGATGAAAATAGTAGCCAAAAATGCGAAGAACGGTGCGCAGTTCACTCCTCAGGGAGTGCTCAAATGGCCACTCTCCAGCGCTCAGGCCGACGTCGTCCTCACCGAGACCCGCGAGCTGCTTGAACTGCTAAGTGTGCATTAAAGCATCGTTCTCGTAAGTAATTTCCGCGATACCTTGCCCGATACGAAAGATAACTCTTGTGTAAACAAAATCACGTGACTACCACTCACGTGCATGAAGACAGTTCTGGCATATGCGCTGCTCCTGCTGCCCCTTTGCCAGGCTTCGTCCCAAGAGCTGGCCAAAGTGAGCCAGCCCAAGATGAAGTCGCTGGTCACCTTTCCCATTGCGCTTTGGTTCTGGATTACGCGACCGCAAGGCCTACGGTGTCCTCTAGGTAGGCTGGTCGGGGCTGGTCATCCTCATCACCTTCAGGCTGCCGCATAGTCAGGCTATGGCCGACACTCCCACAAGTTCCCCAGCACCATAGCTGGCTACAATGGAACTCAGCATCGGAGGGAACGGGCTTGCTTGAACTGAAGTTGTTGAGGTCGCGGATCGGTATCGCGGGGTTTGGGATCATGATGATGGCAGGCACTGCTGCCGTGCGGGCGCAGCATCTCTCGGCCGATGGCGCCGGACAGACCTTCAACTTCCTTGTCGACCAGTACTTCGACAACATCTACTTCAAGTACTCACCCACCTCCGGCACCTCCGCCGGCCTGCACCAGTACGACACCCAGCTTGAGGACTACTCCGCTGCCGGTGTGGAGCATGAGGTTGCGGCACTGCATGAGATGGAGAAGAAGCTCGAGCAGATCGACCCCTCCGCGCTCGACGCCACGCCCGCCGGCGACTACGAGATGCTGCTCGGCCACATCCGCGGCCAGTTGCTCGAGCTTGAGACGATTCGCAGCTGGGAGAAGAACCCCGACAGCTACTCCAGCGGCGTCACCAACTCCATCTTCGTGCTCATGGAGCGCCCCTATGCGCCGGTGAACATCCGCCTGCGCGCGGCCGTCGAGCGCGAGCGGCTCATCCCGCAGGCGCTGCTTGAGGCCCGCAAGAACCTCAAAAACCCACCCCACATTTACACCGAGATCGCCCTCGAACAGATCGACGGCGACGTCAGCTTCTTCCAGAACGACGTCCCCGAAGCCTTCAAGGACGCCACCGACGCCGAGGCCAAAGCCGACTTCGCCAAGACCAACGCCGCAGTCGTCGATGCCCTCAAGAGCTACGGCGCCTGGATGAAATCCGACCTGCTCGCGCGCTCCAACGGCGACTTCCGCTACGGCGCCGACACCTTCCAGAAGGCGCTGCTCTACGACGAGGACGTCGACATCCCGCTCGACCATCTGCTGCAGATCGGCCTGAACGACCTGCACAAGAACCAGGCCGAGTTCGCTCGCGTCGCCAAAGAGATCGACCCCAGCAAGACGCCGCAGCAGGAGCTCGCCGAGTTGGCCACCATCCACCCCGCGCCGGACAAGCTTCTCCAGGCCTTCCACGACCGCTTCGACTCCGAGATCGCCTTCATCCGCGCAAAGCACATCATCACCATCCCCAGCGACGTGCAGCCCGTGCTCGAAGAGACGCCGCCGTTCATGCGCGCCACCACGCAGGCCTCCATGGACCCGCCGGGTCCCTTTGAGACGCACTCCAAGCGCGCCTACTTCAACGTCACGCTGCCGGAGAAGGACTGGTCAGCCGAGCGTATCGCCGAGCACATGGCCGCCTTCAATGTTGGCACCATCGTCTCCACCAGCGTGCATGAGGCCTATCCCGGCCACTACGTGCAGTTCCTCTGGCAGGACCAGTTTCCCTCCAAGGTGCGTCAGATGCTCGGCGTCAACTCCGCCATTGAAGGCTGGGCGCACTACTGCGAGCAGATGATGCTCGACGAAGGCTACGCGCAGCCCGCCTCACCGGACGACAAGGAGGGTGTGCGCCAGGCCCGGCTCATCCGCCTCGGCCAGCTGCAGGATGCCCTGTTGCGTGACGCGCGCTTCATTGTCGGCATCAGACTGCATACAGGTGTTGGTGGCGCCTTGACCACGGAGCAGGCCATCGACTTCTTCGTCAACCAGGGCTATCAGTCACGCGCCATCGGCGAGATGGAGACCAAGCGCGGCACCAGCGACGCGCTGTACCTGTACTACACGCTGGGCAAGTTGGAGATCATGAAGCTGCGCGCTGACATGATGAAGAAGGAGGGCGCGGCGTTCAACCTGCAGCGCTTCCACGACGAATATATGCGGCAGGGCCCGGCACCGATGAAGATCGTGCGTAAAGCCATGCTGCACGATAACAGCCCCGTGTTGTAAAGAGCCGTCGGCATACGGGGTTTGACGGTGCACGCTGCGATGCGTTCCAATCGACCTCGCTGCGATGCATAAAGAGAGATGTTCCGCACATGCGGAACAGGATGTGAGAGACAGGCAGACCGATGGCAGGAATGAAGATCCGCAAAGCAGTCATACCCGCAGCGGGCATGGGCACTCGTTTTCTGCCCGCAACCAAAGTGATGCCCAAGGAGATGTTGCCCCTGGTCGACAAGCCGCTGCTGCAGTATGGCGTCGAAGAGGCCGTCGCCGCCGGCTGCGACGAGGTCATCCTCATCACCGGCCGCGGCAAGGTCACCATGGAGGACCACTTCGACCGCGCCCCTGAGCTCGAGGCCTCGTTAGAGCGCCGCGGGAAGCTCGAGCTGCTCGAAGCCGTGCGTGAGGTCACCCGCCTCGCACGCATCGTCGTCACGCGCCAGTCCGAGCCTCTCGGTCTCGGCCACGCCGTCCTCCAGGCAAAGGAGATCGTCGGCGACGAGCCCTTCTGCGTCATCCTGCCCGACGACGTCGTCACCCACGGCGAGCCCTGCATGAAGCAGATGGTCTGCGCGTTCGAGAAGACGCAGTCCTCCATCCTCGGCTCGGAGATCGTCGAAGGCGACGCCATCCAGAACTACGGCTGCCTCGAATGCACCGTCGACGCTGACGACCCGCGCCTGCTGCGCGTCACCGACATGGTCGAAAAGCCCAAGCCGCAGGACGCACCCAGCCAGAACGCCATCATCGGCCGCTACATCCTCACCCCGCGCATCTTTCAGTTGCTTGAGGAGCTCAAGCCAGGCGCTGGCGGCGAGCTGCAGCTCACTGACGCGATCAAGGCCCTCATTCAGTATGAGAAGGTGTACGGTTACCGCTTCAAGGGCACACGTCACGACGCCGGTGACAAGTTCGGCTTCCTCAAAGCCACGGTCGATTTCGCCCTCGAGCGCGACGACCTCGGCCCGGCGTTCCGCGAGTGGCTCAGGACCAGGAACTTCTAGCCGCAGCCAGGCAAGGAGCAGATGTTGGAACAGGACCCCTCTTCCGGTGGGTGGTGGATGCGATACCGTGGCCTCACTCTAGGCATCATGCTGAGCGTTGCGTTGGCGATCCCCACGCAGCTTGACGCCCAGCGCAGGCCCCTTGACGCGCAGGACCCCGCCGCCACCGTCGACCACCAGCGCACGCGCCTCATCCTCAGGAACGGCACCTATCAGCTGGTCCTCAGCTATAAGGTCAACGGCAACGTCGTCGAATACCGCAGCGCGGAACGCAACGGCGAGCTCGAAGAGGTGCCGCTCAAGCTCGTCGACATGCCCGCCACGCTCGCCTGGTACCACCAGCAAGTCGAAGGCGTCCCTGCACCTCAGCAGGACGACCGCCCCGTTCTCAGCCCCGAGCTTGCAAAAGAAGAGGCCGATCGTGCCGCCTACTCGCCGGAGGTTGCGCCCAACCTGGAGCTCCCGCAGGAGCTCAGCGTCGTCGTCATGGACACCTTCGAGGGCACGCCTGAGCTCGTCCCCGTCCCGCAATACAACACCGATCTCAACCCCGAAACAGCGCACGCCGTGCTCAAGCAGGTGATCAACCCGCACTCCTCGCCACACCAGATATTGGAGCTCCAGCGCCCGCAGGCCGACGTCCAGCTGCACGTACCTGATCCTGTTTTCTTCGTCCGTGTCGGCAACGACCTGCCCGACACCGGCGGCGGTTTCACCGTCGACACCCACGGCGCAACCGGGCGCGAAACCCCGTCCGGCGGCGACGCTGGCAGCGCCTACGTCATCGAGCGTCTCGACGCCATGCAATACTCCCGCATCCTCGACAGCTTCAAGATCGACTGGCTCAACTCCGGCCGTCGGCAGCCGGACATCATCGAGACCCGCGAGCAGGACCTCCCCGGCGGCCACTGGCTCAAGCTCACTCCCACGCGCCCACTCGACTTCGGCGAGTACGCGCTCGTCGAGGTCGTCAGCGGCCATGAGCTCAACCTGAACGTGTGGGACTTCGGCGTCCACTCCGGCGCGAAAGAGAACGTCGAGGCCATCCGCCCGGAGACCCGCCGCCCCGCGACACTCACCCGCCGCAAGCCTTAGGTGTGTCTCGACCCCTTGATCGGAGCGATGTCCGTGATCGGCTTCGACGAATCGGCCACCGAGATGCGGTTTCGCCCCTCGGCCTTGGCCTTGTACATCATCGTGTCCGCGCTACGCACAATATCCTGCAGCGTGCCGCCGTCCTGCGGAAACGTCGCCAGCCCAAAGCTGCCGGTGATCGCGATGTTCATGCCCGACGATGCAAGGAAGGGCGTCGTTGCCAGCGCAGTGTGCAGCGCCTTGGCGAGTTCCAAAGCAGCAGGCTTGTCCAGCTCCCGCAGCAGACACACGAACTCGTCGCCACCATAGCGGAACGCCACATGCTCCGGACCGATTGTGCGCTTGATCACGCCGCCAATCTCCGCCAGCAGCCGCGACCCGATCAGGTGCCCATGCGTATCGTTGATGCTCTTGAAGTGGTCCAGGTCCAGAAACAGCAGCGAGAAGTGCTGCAGGTTGATCGGCACCACGCGCTTGCCGCCGTTCGTGCTTGCCTTGATCTCCGCTTCCAGCATGTCATAGAGGCAGCGTGCGTTGAACAGTCCTGTGCAGTCGTCCGTGATGGTCAGGTGGTGGATCAGCTTCACATGCCGCGCATTCTCCAGCGCAATCGCCGTGTAGTCGCACAGCACACGCAGAAACGAGATCGACGAGTCTGGCAGAAGGTCAAGCTTCGAATTATGTAGCTGCAGCACGGCCAGCGTGCGGTTGCCGTGCAAGATCGGCAGGCATGCAATCGACTGCAGGTGCAGCTCCGGGTGCGCCGCCGCATACTGGCTCCAGTCCGGGTCAACGGACACGTCCGGCACCACCAGCGGGTCGCCCGACTCCGCCACATACCCCGCAATGCCTTCGCCCAGCGGCAGCCGCACATCCTTCAGCAGCTCTTCGTCAATCCCCGCTGACAGCGCATAGCGCAGCTCCTTTGCGTCCTCGTCCAGCAGCAGCAGCGACCACTGCTCCGGCCCGAAGAAGTCTTCCATCTGCGCCATGATCGTGCGCAGCAGGTCTTCCAGTTTCAGGCTGGAGGTCAGCGCGCTCGCAACCTCGTGAAACACACGCAGACTCTCCAGCTGGCGGGAGTCGATGGACTCGATCTGGCGCTTCTCTCTCACGGCACGTCCAGGAGAAATGGGGGTGCGAGTGTCCCGGGACCTCACGGTCAACGCAGACAAACAGCTAAACCGTACCGGTGAAATGCAGCGCAGGCGTACAGGGTTTCATGCTGTGGAGCTGGGTCGTACGGGAGGTCGCGCAGTGCTCAGCCGCCGATATGTACCATGCTGCGCGAAGGTTTCAGGAACTCCGGCTCGCCGATGTGATGGCGCGCCTCCTTGCGTTCGATCATACTGCGTATCCGTGAACGCAATTCCACATCGTTCGCACCTCGCCGCATGGGACCAATCAGGTCGTGGTCGAATTGGGAAAACAGGCACGTCCGCACCTTGCCATCGCTCGTCAGTCGCACGCGGCTGCAATGCCCGCAGAACGGCTGCGATACCGGCGCGATGATGCCGATCTCTCCCAGCCCGTCATCGAACGTAAATCGCCGCGCCGTCTCTGAAGGATTGTTCGGCGGCAGCGCCACCAGCGGCCGCACGTTGTTCAATCGCGCAACAATCTCCGCCATCGGCACCACGGTCTCGGGTGTCCAGGTACGGTCTTCCTCCAGCGGCATAAACTCGATAAACCGCACGATCACGCCCTCGCGTCGGCTGAACTCCGCAAAGGCTTCAATCTGCCCCTCGTTGAATCCCCGTAGAAGTACGCAGTTGATCTTGATCGGCCCCAGCCCGGCCTTCTGCGCCGCGCGGATGCCCGCCTGCACGCGCTCAAAGCTTCCCGGCACCCGCGTAATCCGCGCAAACGTCTCCGCATCCACGGCATCCATGCTGATCGTGATCCGCGACAGCCCGGCATCCTTCAGGTCCTGCGCCATCGGAGCCAGCAGGTGCCCGTTCGTCGTCAGCGCGATGTCCAGGGGCTCCGTTGTAAATGGGCTGCGCAGTGTCGCCGTCTCGCGGATCAGGTCCAGCAGCCCGGCACGCAGCAGTGGCTCGCCGCCTGTCAGGCGTATCTTCTCAATGCCCAGCGAAACGAAGATCCTCAGCAGCCGCGCATACTCTTCCAGCGGCAGCTCGCTGTACTGCGCGCCATCGTTACCCGTCCGGCAGTACACGCACCGGTAGTTGCACCGGTCGGTCACGGAAAGCCGCAGGTCGGTAATGTATCGCCCATGGCTGTCGCGTAGCCGCTCCTCGCCTGCTATCTCTGTCGGCGGTGCGGTCTCGAGGATGGGAAGTGTAAGGCCCATAGTTCAAGGGTACGACGATTGGATGCAGCTCGCTGCTCTACAGAACTCAAAAAGCAGGAGCAGTGCGGACACACCTACGTGCCGTCACCATCTCCTGCTCGCTGTTTGTGGGTTGTGGCCTAAATCCCTACGCCGAAGTCGACGTCCTGGATCTGGTCGCCGGAGTGCGCATAGAAGTCATACGGCGTGCGGCGGTTGAACTTATACCGTTGGCGAATCTCACGGCCAACGATCACGCCCAGGGCAAGGGCCGTCAGGCCGGCCGAGACCCAGCCCACCGTGCGCAACACGTGGCTCTCCCGGCTTTCCGTCAGGTCGCCAATCTGGTCACCGAGTTTGCGGAGCGAACGTGACACCTTCATAGCCGAAATCATATCTCACCCGCAATCGAGTTGGGTATCGGCAGCAATGCCTCGAAAGTTGAAGCAGCCCATTACCACTTCGGCAACAGGTCTCAGGCCGATACGATTAAGGCTTAGACGCACCCGAACTGGAAGCGGTTGGTGCGCTCGCCGGAGCTGCCGCCGGTGCCGCTGCCGGCGCTGTCGTTGCAGGCGCGGACGAGCCGCTGTCGCCGGAAGCGGCAGGCTTGCTATCGGACTTGCCCTCGCCCCCCGCAGGCTTTGCGGAGGAGTAAAGGTCCTTGTACCACCCGCCACCCGCGAACTGGAACGACGGCGCCGTGATCGTGCGCTCCAGTTTGCCCCCGCAGTGCGGACACTCTGTCAGCTCAGGGTCGGAAAACTTCTGGATCTTCTCAAGCCGGCGATGGCACGCCGTGCACTCATACTCATAAAGCGGCATGTCTCTAGAATACAGCTACCCGCCACAGCCACCCACCCCTGCTTCTGTACAGCCATTTCCGCCCCGGCCTACAATCGCGCCATGCGATCCCGCATCCTTCTCGCGGCGTGCCTTCTCGGCGGTGCACTCAGCGCCCCCGCCCAGTCCTACGGCACGCGCCTCGACGGCCATCCCCTCGCAACGCTCGCCCCCGCGGGCAGCAAAGCGGTCGTCCTCTACTTCATAGCCACCGACTGCCCCGTCTCTAACCGCACCCTGCCGGAGATGCTGCGCGTTCGCAACGAGTTCCGCTCCCGAGGCGTTGCCTTCTGGTTCGTCTACCCCAACACCACAGAGACCCTCGCCGGCGTCCGCAACCACGCACTCTCCTACAACACCGGCTCCAACACCATCCTCGACCCCACCGGCTCGCTCGTCGCGCTCACCCACGCCCGCGTCACACCGGAGGCAGTAGTGCTCATCCCCCGCGGCTCCGCCTGGAAGACCGTCTACGCCGGCCGTATTGACGACCGTTACGTCCGTCTCGGCCTCGCCCGCCCGCAAGCCACGCAACACTTCGCGGAGCAGGCTGTTTCTGAACTCCTCAGCGGCAAACCCGTCCAGCCTGCCGTCGGCACACCCGTCGGCTGCGCCATCATCAACCCCAAGGCCCCACTCATGAACTCTGAGAGCATGGGCCGCACGCAGATGGGTGGCAGCCAGCAGTGAACGCGCGTCTCCTCCTTGCGCTGCTTCTCGCGGCCCCACTCGCCGCCCAGCAGCCTGCGACCACCCTCACCCCACGCGAGCACGATCTCATCACTTGGCGCGGCCAGATCGCACCCATCGTCTACAAAAACTGCACCGCCTGCCACCACACCGGCGGCTCTGCGCCGTTTGACCTCACCACCTACGCGCAAGCCAAACGCTGGGCCCCGCAGATGCTCGACGTCACGCAAAGCCGCTACATGCCGCCCTGGCTCCCCGCACCCGGCCACGGCAACTTCGCCGACAACCGCCGCATGTCCGACGCAGAAGTCGCCGCCATCAAGCAGTGGGTCCTCGCCGGCTCGCCCGAAGGCTCCGGCCACGCCCCCGCAGCGCCCGTCTACTCCAGCGAGTGGACGCTCGGCCCGCCCGATCTCGTCCTCACCATGTCCACGCCGCTACACGTTCCCGCCTCCGGGCAGGACCTCTACATGAACGTCATCCTCCCCACCGGCATCACACAGCGCCGCTGGGTCCGCGCCATGGAGATCAAGCCCGGCGACACCAATGTCGTCCACCACGCCAACCTCATCCTCGACCGCACCGAATCCCTCCGCCGCCAGCACCCCGCCACCTGGCAGCAGGGCATCCCCGGCATGGACATCATGGTCGACTCCGGTGACGACTTCGACCCCGACTCCCACTTCCTCTTCTGGAAGCCCGACTCCACCGCCCTCGTCGAGCCGCCCACCATGCCCTGGCGCCTCGATCCCGGCGACGACCTCGTCCTCAACCTGCACCTCAAGCCCACCGGCAAGCCGGAGACCGTCCGCGCCCGCATTGCGCTTTACTTCACGGACAAACCCGCCACGCAGCACCCGATGCTCCTCCAACTCGAAGACGACGCCGATCTCAACATCCCACCCAACGACCCCGACTTCGTCGTGCAGGACTACCTCAAGCTCCCCGTAGCCGTCTCGGTCCTCGGCATCTACCCGCATGCGCACTACCTCGGCAAGCGCCTCGAAGGCTGGGCAGAGCTGCCTGACGGCACCCGTCGCGACCTCATCCTCATCCCCAGCTGGGACATTGACCGCCAGAGCGTCTACCGCCTCGCCGCCCCACTGCACCTGCCCGCCGGCACCGTGCTGCACATGCGCTACACCTACGACAACACCGCCGCCAACATTCACAACCCCAACTCGCCCCCCATCCGCGTCAAGGCAGGCAACCGCAGTGTCGACGAGATGGCCCACCTCTGGCTGCAGGTCCTCCCTGACCCACCCGCCGAAGGCCAGCCTGACCCGCGCCTCGCCCTCGAACGCGCCTGGATGGAGAACCGCCTCCGCAAGAGCCCTGACGACGCCATCGCGCTCTACAACATGGCCGCGCTCGAAACCGCCGAAGGCAACAACACGCAGGCCAAGGTCCTCTACCGCCGCCTGCTCGCCCAGCGCCCCGACGACGTCCGCACCATGACCTCGCTCGCCGCCGCCACCGCCGCCGCAGGCGACTGGCAGTCCGCGCAGCAGCAGCTCCGCACCGCCATAGCCCAAGACCCCACCTACACCGACGCCTCCTTCGACCTCGCCGCCCTCGACCTCCAGCACGCCGAAACACAGCCAAACAAGCTCGCCGAAGCCGAACACCTCCTCACCACCATTACCACCGCGCACCCCGCCGACGCGCAATCGCAGCGCCTGCTCGCGCTCACCTACGCCACCGAAGGCCTCCTCGCCAAAGCCGTCGATCACCTCCAGGCATGGCAGAAGCTCGCGCCCATGGACCCCGAACCGCACCGCGCGCTCGCCCAGGTCTACGCCCAGATGGGCCAGCAGCCCGACGCCATCCGCGAGCAGAAGGCCGCCGTCGCCCTCGACCCCGCCACCGGCCAGCAGGCCGCCAGCGACTGGAGCGACCTCGGTGTCATGGAGGCCGAACTCGGCAACCGCACCGCCGCAAAACTAGACTTCCAGCGCGCCCTCCAGCTCGACCCCACCCTGGAAGCCGCCCGCAACAACCTCAGCAAGCTCTAAGGAAGCTCTGAACAAGTGTCCTGCTTTGAAGGGGCGGGACTTCAGTCCCGCCGTAAAGTCCCGAAGTCAGTGTGGCTTTAGCCACGGAGGGAATGCTCGCGCGCCAGTTCAGATTCTCTAATGCCGCGCTACCCCGCCAGCCCCAACCGCTCCCGATACGCTGCGCGCTGCCGCCCCAGTTCTTCATAGTTCTTCTCCGCCCACAACCAAACGCTGCAGAACGCCTCTCCCAGGCTCTCTCCCAACGGCGTCAGCGCATACTCCACTCGCGGCGGTACTACTGGATACACCGTGCGCGTCACAAAGCCATCGGCCTCCATCTGTCGCAGCGTCTGCGTCAGCATCTTCTGGCTGATGCCCGCCACCAGCTCCGCCAGTTTGCTGAACCGTACCACGCCATGCTGTGCCAGCGCCTCCAGCAGCAGCATCGTCCACTTGTCCGCCACCCGGCCTATAATCTCCGTCACCAGCTGCTCTACTTCTGGCGAGGACACACGGCCGTCCGGCGCCTGAAAGTGCAGCGCATCGGCCTTCTTGCCGTGCTTCTTAAGTTTTTTCTTCTCGTTTTTCTTTGATTCCTTCATTTCTCACCATCCGGTAAGTCACATACGAAAAAGTGCCTACTTCCCATTCGTGCCTAACTCTCTTATCGTAAGTCAAGAAGGAGCTTCACCGCAATGAATCTGCAAACCAGCAACACCATCCTCATCACCGGCGGCGGCTCGGGCATCGGCCGCGGCCTTGCCGAAGCGTTCCACAAACTGGGCAACAAGGTCATCATCGCGGGCCGCCGCAAGAGCGTGCTCGACGCCGTCGTCGCCGCCAACCCCGGCATGGCAGCCGAAGTCCTCGACGTCCAGGACACCGCCAGCCTCAAGACCTTCGCCGACACCATCGTCGGCAAGTACCCGGCGCTCAACGTCCTCATCAACATGGCGGGCATCATGCAGCCAGAAAACCTCGTCGAAGGCGCTGACCCCACCGTCATCGACGCCACGATTGCCACCAACCTCACCGCGCCGATGCACCTCACCGCCGCGCTGCTGCCGCACTTCAAGCAGCAGCCACACGCTACTGTGATGAATGTCACCTCCGGCCTCGCGTTCACGCCGCTGGCACTCACGCCCACCTACTGCGCCACCAAGGCGGCCATCCACTCATGGTCCATCTCGCTGCGCTATCAACTCCGCAACACCTCGGTTCAGGTCCTAGAACTCGCTCCGCCCTATGTGCAGACCGAGCTCATGGGCGAGCATCAGGCCTCCGACCCCCGCGCCATGCCGCTCGCCGACTACCTCGCCGAGGTCATGAACATCCTCGCCACCCAACCCGACGCGAAGGAGGTCCTGGTCAAGAACGTCTACCCGTTGCGCTTCGCCGGCGACTTCAACGCCGAGAAGTTTTACACCTTCTTCGAGACCTTCAACGCCGCCATGGCCAGCCACTAAACTCTGCCTGCCGGGTGCCCCATTCATGACAGCTCTATCGTCATGAGTGGGGTGCGGGCTGACCGGACTCGCACAACCTTGCGGTGGCGTTGCATTAGTGGATGGCGATCAGCAGTCCACCACTCATCCCAAGCGACTGCGGATGGCCCTGCGAAAAGCCATAGTCATACGCGGGCTCCAGAAACCATCCAAACCGGTGTCTCCGCGCCGGCCAGAACATGAAGTCGCCGGCAACCTCAGCGGCAACCGAGTCGGTCGTCGCCCTGTTCTGCCTCTGGTGTACCCACTCCGGCCCCGCGCCCAGCATAAACTCCGCCTTGCGTGAGAGAGTCCACGGTTTCTTGAACAGGAAGTCGACATCCCACTCAGTAACCCCGTGGCTGGCAAAGCGTGACACTCCGGCCTCCAGCTCCAGTTTGTCTTCAATCGGCGTGGTCTCCACGGCGATGTTGGGCGCAAAGGTAGTGGCGCCTCCGCTGGTGTCCCAGTTGCTGGCCGCGCCAAGCTCCAGAATGGCCGCGGATTCCTTCTCTTCGACAGGTTTGTTAGAACGGTTCACTGTGCTTTGCCCATAAACGGTCCAGCACAAAAATAGAAAGGCGCAGGCAGCCGCGTGCGCGCGAATGCGAGTAAGCATGGAAGCTCTCCAGGTGAAGTGAGTTGTACGTGGAGCGCGAAGGACCGCGCCGAGGCACTCTAGGAAGAAACAGCCATGCGGGGCGGCCGGAGGAAAGGCAGGCGTGGCCTTGCAACAGGCGTGGGCTTTTCCACGGCGGCTACAGCGCTCTCCGGTCGAATCTCATGCAGAACGGTGCTGCCAGTCGGGGGCCAGTGAAACCCGCAACACGTGCAAACGCCGTTACAGTCATCCGGCTCAACCGGCGCAGGTTGATGCACCAAAGGGCGTGACGAGGACGCCACCAACGGCACCTGCGGGCCATCGCAGCGGTCGCAATGGGGTGGGCACACCGTCAGCCACACCAGCAACAGACACGCGAGCCACGCGGCTGCGCGAGCGATGGTTGTGGTGGCACCCTTCATGTCAGCATCATAATGTCCAGGGCGCCGGTGATATCGTCGTCTCGATGAGAATTCCGGTCCTCGCACTCGCCGCGACGCTGCTCCTTGCACCCATCATGGTCTCCGCCCAGTCCATCGCCAACACCCCACCCATGGGCTGGAACAGCTGGGACGCCTACGGCCTCACCATCACCGAGCCGCAGTTCCGCGCCAACGTCTCCGTCCTCAAGGCCAAACTCGCCCCCTTCGGCTACAACTACGCCGTCATCGACGAGGGCTGGTACTTTGAGAACCCGCAGGACCGCGACCACCCTGGCACCCTGCACTACGCCATCGACCCCACCGGGCGCTACGTCCCCGTCCCTGCGCGCTTCCCGTCCGCGGCAGAAAACGCGCAGTCCTTCATCACCCTCAACGGCAGCGCCAAGCCCAAGCTCGCCGCCACCATCGAAGGCACCAGCTTCAAGGCACTCGCCGACTGGGTGCATAGCCAGGGCCTCAAGTTCGGCATCCACATCATCCGCGGCATCCCGCGCGTCAGCGTCGAGCGCAACCTTCCCATTGAAGGCTCGGCCTTCCACGCCATGGACGCCGCCGACACCACCGACGCCTGCCCCTGGGACCCCACCAGTTGGGGCGTCAAGGACACTCCCGCCGGACAGGCCTGGTACGACTCCCTGATGAAGCAGTACGCAGACTGGGGCGTCGATCTCATCAAGGTCGACTGCATAGGCGACCACCCCTACAAGCTCACGGAGATCAAGCAGATCCGCCGGGCCATCGATAAGACCGGCCGCCCCATCGTCCTCAGCCTCTCACCCGGCCCCATGAACCTCATCTACGCGTCCGAGGTAGGTGACTTCGCCAACATGTGGCGCATCTCCGACGACGAGTGGGACGTCTGGGCCTCCACCAAGAAAGGGCCGCAGGGCATCTCAAGCTTCCCGCAGGGTGTCAAAGACCAGTTCCCACGCCTCGCCAGTTGGGCGCAGTACGCCAAACCCGGCACCTGGCCGGACGCCGACATGCTCGCCGTCGGCGTCCTCGGCCCGCACCCCGGCTGGGGCGACCCGCGCAACTCGCGCTTCACGCCTGACGAGCAGCGCACGCTCCTCACCCTCTGGTCCATCGCCCGCAGCCCGCTCATCGTCGGCGCCAACCTCACCCAGCTTGACCCCGCAACGCTCAAGCTCCTTACCAACAAGGAGGTCCTCGCGCTCGATCAGCAGGGAACCAACCAGCATCAGGCCCTGCAGGAGGGCGACCTCATCGCCTGGCGCTCCACCCTGCCAAACGGCCACGAAGCCCTCGCCCTCTTCAACCTCGGCGACAAGCCGTTGACCGTGCAGCGCACCCTCGCCTCCATCGACCCCGCTCTCGGCGGCCAGCAATGGAAGGCCCGCGACGTCTGGGCCGGCCAGTACCTCCCCGGCATCCTCACCAGCCTCAACACCAAACTCCCCCGACACGGCTGCCAGCTCCTACTCCTCCACTAAAGGACCACCTGTCGCCGCTCGTGCTTTGGCAGTCCCCTTTTGTTTGTTATTCCGCAGGGAATCTGCTTCCCAACCCGCCACCACTTAGGTAGCCCGATCCTTCAGGCTCGGGTCTCACAGAAGCATCACGAAGAAGGGGCTTCAGCCCCAAGGTTTGCTTTCCCCCGCTTGACAGACCATTTAGAATAGAAGCATCTACCGCAGAGACAGCGTGACCCGAGGTCAGGCTCTCCGCATCGGCTCTGCGCCGACGTAGCTGAATGCTCTTGATAACCAGGTAACCACCGGAATGGTTACGAGCCTAACCCCTTATTCATGCGGATCATAGCCCCAAAACCGGGGGAGGGGCAGTGGCCGAAACTAGTCGATCGGCTCCATGCTTGTGAACCGGCTCTCCACCTCAACCAGGCTCTCCGCGGTCAGCTCATCGGCCTGCCGAAGTGCCGGGAAGAACACGCTCCACAGCCCCGTCACCGTCAGGCTGGCTATGCCGCCGATCACCACCGCCCGCACTGCGCCCCACCAGTGGGCAGTCAGGCCGCTCTCATACTCGCCCAGCTCGTTGCTGGCGCCGATGAACAGCCAGTTCACGCTGCTCACCCGCCCGCGCATCTCGTTCGGCGTAGCAAGCTGCAGAATGCTCGACCGCACCACCACGCTGGCCATGTCGGACGCCCCGATCACCAGCAGCGCCACGCAGCTCAACCAGATGTTCCGGCTCAGCCCGAAGACCACCGTGGCCGCGCCAAACACGGCGACACAGCTCAGCATCGTCCGCCCGGCACGCCGCCTGATCGGCAGCAGCAGCAGCGTCATGCTGACGACCAGCGCCCCAATGCTCGGCATCGCACGCAGCAGCCCTAGCCCGCTGGCGCCCGAGTGCAGAATCTGCGAAGCAAAGATCGGCATCAGGCTCACCGCGCCACCCAGCAGTACGGCAAACAGATCGAGCGAGATGGAGCCCAGCAGCAGCCGCGTGCTCGCCACATACTGCAACCCGGCGAGCATCGTCTTCACCGTGAACGCCTTCGGTGCTCCTGCACCGCGCGGCCGTACCACGCTGATGAAGGCCAGAAAGCACGTCAGGCAGATCAGCGTAAAGCAGTACACCAGCGGCGCACCGTTTAGCATCGCCAGCCGACCACCAAACAGCTTGCCGATAGCGACAGTGAACAGCAGCCCACCAATCATCGGCCCGGTAGCATTGGCCACCTGGTACACGGTAGCGCCCCAGGTCACGGCGTTCACAAAGTGCGCCTCGGGCACCAGAGTCGGAACCAGCGCGCTCGCAGCCGGCCCGCTGAAGCAGCGTCCCGTGCCGATCAGGAACAGAATCGCGTACACGAGCCAGATGTTGGTGGAGTGGTGCAGCGCCAGCCACAGCAGCAGCGAAGTCGCCACAGCCTGCAGGCTGTAGCAGGTGATGATGATGGCGCGCCTGTCGTAACGGTCTGCCACATGCCCCGCCGGCAGCACGAAGAACAACCCTGGTAGAAACAGCGCCAGGCCCGTGTTGCCCAGCGCCAGCGCGGAGTGCGTGATCTGGTACACCTGCCATGCAACGCCCACGGCCTGCGCCTCGGCTCCCATGATGCCCAGCACCCGGGCCGCGGAGTAGAAACGAAAATCGCGCGACTGCCACGCAACTGTCGGGCTCAGGGCTGTTGTCGGACTCAGCTTCGGCTGGTCCTGCTGCTCTGTCTCGTCCATAACTGCTTCTATGCTGACACACTCGCGCGATAGTCTGTTGAACGGCCGCACTCGGTATCATGGAGAAGATGGAAACCACAGAACAGCTCGGCGCTCTGCTCACCGAGACCCGCAACCCAGCCTCCGCGAATCTCGACCAGCTCTCCACGCTGGAGATGCTCACTCTCATAAACGCCGAGGACGCCAAGGTTGCAGCAGCCGTCCATGCCGAACTGCCTGCGATTGCCAAAGCCGTGGATGCAATCGCCGCACGCTTCAAGCTGGGCGGACGCCTCTTCTACACCGGCGCTGGCACCAGCGGCCGTCTCGGCGTGCTCGACGCCAGCGAGTGCCCACCCACGTTCTCCGTGGATGCGGATCTCGTACAGGGCCTCATCGCCGGTGGTGACAGCGCGCTAAGGCTCTCCAGCGAGCACTCCGAGGACAGCCGCGGCGAGGGCGCGCGCGACCTCGCCGCGGCAGACTTCAAGGCCCTCGATACCCTGGTCGGCATCGCCGCCAGCGGCCGGACACCCTACGTTCTCGGCGCCGTCGAATACGCAAAGTCGCTCGGTGCGCTGACGATCGGTCTGAGTTGCGTGCCCGGCTCAGCGCTGGCGAACGCCACGGAGATCGCCATCACGCCAGTGACAGGCCCCGAAGTCCTCACCGGCTCCACGCGCATGAAGGCAGGTACCGCCACCAAGCTGGTGCTCAACATGCTCTCCACTGGCGTGATGGTCCGCACCGGCGCGACCTACGGCAACCTGATGGTGAACGTGCGTCCCACCAATGCCAAGCTGGTGGACCGCGCGCACCGCATCATCATGGCCACCACCGGTTGTGACCTTGCCACCGCAACGGCGCTGCTCACCGCCTCCGGCGAGAGCGTGAAGACGGCCATCGTGATGCAGAAGTTGTCGCTTGACTGCACAGCCGCTGAAGCCCGGCTCGCAGCGGCGCAGGGTTCGCTTGCAGCGGCACTCGGCTAGCCAAAGAGCGTCGGCTTGCGCGGCATCTCGATGCCCAGATGTTCGTACGCAAGCCGCGTGGCAACCCGGCCGCGCGGTGTGCGGTCCAAGAAGCCGATCTGGATCAGGAATGGCTCGTAGACCTCTTCGAGCGCGTCCTGCTCCTCGGCCAGCGCGGCGGCCAGTGTATTCAATCCAACCGGGCCACCGTCATACTTCTCGATGATCGTCCGCAACAACCGGCGGTCGAGCTCGTCGAAGCCGTGCGCATCGACCTCCAGCATCTGCAGCGCCGCTATGGCAGTCGCGCGGTCGATCTGGCCTGAAGCGCGTACTTCGGCGTAATCACGCACCCGGCGTAGCAGCCGGTTGGCGATGCGGGGTGTTCCACGCGACCGCATCGCGATCTCTGCAGCGCCGTCACGGTCGATTGGTACGCCCAGTACCTCGGCCGAGCGCTCCACCACGAACCGCAGTTCGTCGTCGGTGTAGAACTCCAGCCGCAGCATAATCCCGAAGCGGCTGCGTAGAGGCGAACTCAGCAGCCCGGGCCGCGTAGTCGCCGCCACAAACGTGAACGGATCGATCCGCATCACATGCGTACGCGCGCTCGGGCCGGTCCCGATCATGATGTCCAGCTGGTAGTCCTCCAGCGCGGTGTAGAGCTTCTCTTCCATCACGGGCTGCAGTCGATGGATCTCGTCGAGAAACAAGACCTGCTTTGCCTTCAGGTTGGTCAGGATCGCCGCCATGTCGCCCTGTACCTGCAGGGCCGGTCCACTGGTCTGCTGAAAACCGACCCCCAGTTCGTTAGCGATGATTGTTGCCAGGGTCGTCTTGCCGAGTCCCGGAGGACCGAAGAGCAGGACATGATCCAGAGCTTCGCCTCGGGACCTCGCTGCTTCGAGGGCGATCGCCAGTTGCTCCTTGGCCTTGGTCTGCCCGATGAATTCTGCCAGGTGCCGTGGGCGGAGCTTCAATTCGACTGCGTCGTCGTCCTCGATCTGGCCGGCTGAGACCAGCCGTTCCGCTTCCGCGCTCTTTCGGAGGGTGGCTGCTGTGCCCAATTTACGCTTTTGCTCAAAGTCCATGCTTAGGCGATGGTAAGGCGAAGCTGCTCGCGAAGCAACGACTCAAGGGCGGATAGAAGCGTTAGGCAGGCCGGGCTGTAATTCCAGGAGACGGCCGGCAGACCCTCAAAACCGCACCCTGCCAAAAAACCACAGGGCAGAAAGTCGCATCTGACTCATTTCGTGTGAATCTTTGGCGCGAGTACATTCGTCTCAGGTAATTGATCATCAGCTTTTTCCGCAGGCTGTGTTCCTTCTGAATGAAGTCCTTTAGCCGTTTTCTCACCGCAACTTGCCGCGCCGAAGAGTGTTCAGTATCGAGGATATTAAGTGCGGCTTAAGCAATTTCATTTTCGCAGTCCGATCCGGGGCATGTTTGTATGTCCTTCAATCAGAGAGAACTCCCCGAATGAAGCGTCTCCTTTCTCTTACGCTCGCGATATTCTGCTGCCTCTGTCTGGCTGTTGCGACTGAACGCCGCGCCTACGCATATGTCGATCCAGGCTCGGGCTTGTTGGCCCTGCAGTCGATTGCTGCCGGCCTGGCTGCCGCCGCATATTACATGCGCCGTCGCATTGCTGCGCTGTTTGGACGAGGCAAGACCACCGCAAAGACCGTTGTTCTGCCAACGGCTAAACAAGAAGACAGTAACCGCAACGTAGCCTAGTCAGTTAGATACTGCGCTCCTACATTCGTTCCGATAGCCACTCATGCCGTCAGCGACACCGCCGCCGACCTTTCGCGATCCGGCCGGCTTCCTTAGCCTTACACCGGACCACGCCGTTCGCACCATCCACGGCGCCGCTCGTGACTCCGTTATGAGCTTTCTGAGCTCACCGCTGCGACAACGCCTCGAGCAGCGCGGCGAGATGGTTTCGACTGTCATTGCAGACGATTCAGACGGGGACAGCTTGAAGCTTCGCCATCCGCGAATTCCTGTCATCACTTATCCATGGGAGTGGACACAGGGGCAGTGGATGGCAGCCGGGGAGTTGACGCTTGGGTTGTGCGAAGAGGCGCTCGAGCAGGGTTGGATACTGAAGGACGCGACGCCACTCAACATTCTTTTTACCGGCACCGGGCCCGTACTTGTTGACGTGCTCTCGTTCGAGAAGCACGTTCCCGGCAATTCAATATGGCTTGCCTACGGTCAATACGTTCGCACGTTTCTGCTGCCGATGTTGATGAACCGTCTGCAGCACTGGCCGCTGGCGCTCACGCTCTTCAGACGCGATGGGTACGAGCCAGCTGAGCTTTACGACGCCCTCAGCTGGCCGCAACGGCTGTCGCCTGCAGCATTCTTTCCCATCACACTGCCCAGTTGGCTGGAGCGGCGCAGCTCAGGGGCATCTGCTAAATCTGCGGTCGCACCGGCGAAGGAGCCTGCACTGGCGCACCACCTGTTGCGCCGGACACTGAAGGGTTTGCGCCGCCGCACTCGCAATGCACCGGTTAAGCAGGTGCGATCAGAGTGGTCCGATTACACGGCCACGCTCACGCACTACACGGAGCAGGAGAGCCAGGAGAAGGTCTCCTTTGTGCGCGAGACGCTAGAGACACTTAAGCCGGCCCGCGTGCTGGATATCGGCGCCAATACCGGCGAGTTCAGTGCTCTGGCTGCCTCGGTGGGAGCCAGCGTCGTGGCGCTGGAGCGCGATGAGGCTGCGGCAGAAAGACTGTTTCAGCGGGCACGTGCCCAGCAGCTCGATATTCTTGCCATCCATGCGGACCTTGCGCGGCCAACGCCGGCGGTCGGCTGGGAGAACTCCGAGTCGAGCTCGCTGTTGGCACGGCTGGAGGGCCAGTTTGATCTTGTGCTGATGCTGGCGGTTGTCCACCACCTCCTGTTGATGGAGCAGATTCCGCTTGATGCCATCATGGAGCTGCTGGGGCGGCTGACGAGACGGTATCTGTTGCTGGAGTGGGTACCGGCAAGCGATCCGATGTTCCAGAGTCTGATGCGTGGCCGGGACGAACTCTATGGCTCTCTCTGTGAAGACGATCTCGTACGCGCCTGCCAGGGACGGTTCACGCTGCTGCAGCGGCAGTCGCTGCCGAACGGACGAGTGTTGCTGCTGCTTGAGAAGCAGCAGCCCGGGACATCTGCAGCATGAGAGCGCCAGTCATCGAGCTGCGGCATGCGGGGCAACGCCGCAGGGAGATGCTGAAGTGTCTTAGTCAGTGTCTTGGCCTGGCATCCATCCTGCTGGTGATGAACTATGGCGACCTGCTTGGCGGAGGCGCCGATGTGCGGATGCACGTGCCCTTCCCGCTGGTGGGCATCTGCCTGGCGCAGTTGGCCGACATCCTGCTGCTTGCGCTGGTGCTGTTCGCCGTTCTGGTGCCGCTTTCGCGCACGCGGGTGTATCCGGTGGCGCGGTTGCTGCTGGTGGTTCTGGTTCCTCCATACATCCTGTTCCGGCTGCGGGAACTGATTCCGTATGCGTCAGAGGACGGGTTGATCACGCTGGTGTTCATCGTCTGGGGAGCGTTGGTGTTGCTGGTGTATCTGCGCTTCCGCGGGCTGTATCGGAGGTTGCTGAACCTTGGCGATGCTGCGGGCGTGTTTCTGTTTGTGTTTGCCGCGTGCAGCATCGTGCAGATGCTGTATGTGATGCGGTGGAGGCCGGGGCCTCACCAGCGGCAGGCTGCGTGGCAGAACGCCGCACCACGCCAGCATCCGCTGCTGGTGTGGATACTGCTCGATGAACTGAGCTACGACCAGACGTTCGGGCACCGCGCGCACGATCTCGAGTTGCCGAACTTCGACGCGCTGCGCCGGCAGTCGATGCTATACACCGCAGCGCAGCCGATCGGCGCGCAGACCGTCAAGGTGATTCCGTCGCTGTTCACCGGCCATGTGATTGACGACTACCGGTTCAGCTTTAACAACGCGTTCAAGGTGCACTACACCGGGGTGCCTGGGTGGCACCCGCTGGGCGGCAGTGGGACGGTGTTTGCCGATGCGCAGCGGCTGGGCTGGCGCACCGCGGTGGTGGGCTGGTACAACCCGTACTGCACGATCTACGGCGCGACCATCGACCAGTGCTACGCGATGAACCTGGACCGGCTGGACGGCGACATGGCGCAGCGCGACGGCTTCTGGCGGAACACGTACTCGCCGTTGGCGAGCATGGTGCGCGAGGTAAAGTCCGCGCAGCGCGACGATCGCGACAGCTGTACTTACGACGTGCGGCAGCGGCTGAATACCTTCCGCGACCTACAGTCGCACAGCCTGCAGCTGCTGAAGAACGACCAGGCGGACTTTGTGTTTCTGCACCTGCCAGTGCCCCACAGCCCGAACATCTGGAGCCGGAACATGGACAACTACGTGAGTTTCTGCGACAGCTCGTACCTGGACAACCTGGCGCTGGCGGACCGGACGCTGGGCCAGATCCTGACGCAGCTGGAGAGCTCGCCGCGGTGGAAGGACACCACCGTGATCGTGCAGGGCGATCATAGCTGGCGGACGTATATCTGGAACCGGCTGCCAGCATGGACCGCGGAGGACGATGAGGTATCGCGGAGCGGGTTCGATCCGCGGCCTGCAGTGCTGATTCACCGGGCGGGCGAGACGACGGCGGCTACCGACGATTCCAGGTGGTCGATCGTGCATGTGCACGATGTGATCGAACAGGTGCTGCAACAGGGCCGCTGACCCTCCCCCAGTTTTGGGGCTATGATCCGCATGAATAAGGGGTTAGGCTCGTAACCATTTTGGTGGTTACTTGCTGGCGAAGGCGAGTTTTGAAAGAGCGCTGAGACAGCAAAACCCGGCACCGGGCCGGGTTCTTCCTGCACTTCTATTGTAATTGGCGTGTCAAGTATTAGTACTGGTATTAGTACTGGCCGTAGTGGCCTTTGACGGAGTCGAGGAGCTTCTGGCTGTCGTAGCCTACGCCGTCTTTGAAGACGATCTCGGTGTTTTCGATGTCGTTGATGTTTTTGCCGGGGTTGCCTTTGACGATGACGAGGTCGGCGTCCTTGCCGGGGGCGATGGTGCCGATCTGCTTGTCGCGGCCCATGTAGATGGCACCGTTTTCGGTGGCGATGTGGAGGGCCTCGATGGGGGTGAAGCCGGCTTCAACCAGAAGCTCGACCTCGCGCTGGTCGCCGTAGCCGGGCAGGGTGCCGCCGTCGCCGGTGGGGTCGGGGCCGGCCAGCAATAGACCTCCTGCGGCGACGAAGGCGCGCTCCATCGCCATGCCGTTGTGGAACATGGCTGCGCGCTCGGCTGCGGCCTTGGGGTTGGCGGCGACGCGCATGAGTTCGAGGTTGCGGGTGGTGAGGTAGGCCTCTCGGGTGGGGGCGGACATGGCGGCGAGGACGCGCGGCTGCACGTGGAGGTGTGCGGGGTCGTAGGACTGGAAGACGGGGAGCGTGGAGGTGACGGCGACATGATGGTCGACCAGAAGCTTGATGAGTGCTTTGGCTTCGGGGGTGTCGGGGGTCATTTTGGCGAGGGTAGGGTTGCCGCTGGAGCGCGGGCAAACGTCGGGTTCTTTGCCTGGGTCGAGCTGGGTGTTGACGAAGAAGCCGTGCTCTAGGTCGTCGATGCCTAGCTCGACGGCTTCGGGGTACGTGATGGAGCAGAGGTGGCCGGTGATCTTGAGACCGTGTTTGTGGGCCTCGTCGATGGCGGCCTTGAGCTCGGCGCGGGTGATGTTCATGTAGGCTTTGAAGCTGGTGACGCCTTCTCCGGCCCAGTAGTCGACGGTGGCGCGGGCGTCGTCGGCGTCTTTGAGCTGGTGCATCTCGAGGGCGAAGGCGCCTTTGCCTTCGAGGTAGGGGCCGGTGACGTCGAGGTGCGGGCCGATGAGGGCGCCGGAGTCGATCATGGTGCGGAGGTTGAGATCGAAGTAGGGCTCAACGGAGCCGGTAGTGCGAAGGGTGGTGACGCCGGAGCCGAGGTAGAGGCGCGGGGAGGAGAAGCCGAGCTCGGGGACGATGACGGGAGGCTCGGAGGCGCCGGTGATGTCGAGGTCGGGGCGCGTGAGGTAGTACATGTGGTCGTGCATGCCGACGAGGCCGGGGAAGACGGTGCGGCCGGTGAGGTCGATGTGGACGGTGGAGGGTGAGTCGGCAGGCGGGGTGGTGGAGATGGCGGCGATCTTGCTGTTGCTGAGGGTGAGGTAGGCGTTCTCGATGGGGGCTGCGCCGGTGCCGTCGATGATGCGGACGTGCTCAAGGACGATGGTGGGCGCGGCGGGGACTTTGACGTAGCGCTGGACGTCAGGTGAGAGCGTGGGCTGCTGGGCTTGCGTTGCGAAGGCTGCGAGGAGGAGCAGAGATGCTAGAGAGCGCATGGACGACCTCGGGTGGGGTGTGAGGGTGATGATACGCGAGTGGGTGGGCAGAGGTCCCTCCGGGGCTAAAGCCCCATCACTTTTGGGGTATTCAACGGACGGGCTGAAGCCCGTCCCCTTCAAAGCGGCGCTATGAGACCCGAGGCTGAAGCCTCGGGGTACCTGAGTTGTGGTGGGGCAGCGTGGTGGCGAGGGTGGCGGGGTTGCATCTACTCTGTGCAGGGAGGATTTTGCGGATGACGAATGGGGCGAAGATTGGGATTGGGGTGACGTTTGTGTTTCTGGCTGCGGCGGCGGTGCGGGTGGGATTGATCTACAGGGCGAACCATGCGGATGACAACGTGACGACGGCGCGGGGGAATGACTCGCCGACAAATATGAAGGTGGATCCGGATGACAATGTGTTTCTGAAGAAGGAGCATCCGGACTCGATTGCCGATGAGAAGGCGCTGGTTGGGACGACAGTGTGGGTAAGTGCGGGTGGGCAGGTTTACTACTACAAGGACAGCGGGAAGCATGTGGACTACGCGCACCCGGTGGGGCTGCTGCTGCAGAACCAGCCGATGCTCATCAAAGAAGTGTTTGAGCAGAGCGCGCCGAAGAGCGGCAATGCGGTGTTTCGGATTGCGGCGGGAAAGCGGCAGGTGTTGCTGGGGTTCACGATGCCGGGGTCGGCTGACCCGAAGGCGGTGTATGCGACGCCGGTGGGGAACTTTGATGGTGGGTACAACCTGTATAACGACGACATCTTCTTCTACGACGATCCGCACAAGCTGTTTGATTATTGGGGGCCGAAGGTGTGGGCGGCGATCGACAAGCATGAGCCGCAGGTGGGGATGAGCGAGCGGCAGGTGATGATGTGCGTGGGCCAGGTGCAGACTCCGCATGGCGGAACGTATGGCAACCGCACGATCACCTATGACAACAGCGGACACCCTTTGACGATTGATTTTGAGAATAATAAGGCGATCAAGATTACTCCAGGGGAGTAAGACTAGTGACAAGTGGGGAGTGAAAAGTGATAAGTGTTGGGTGCGAGGTTTGCCTGACATGAATCGTAGAGAGCTGGTGAAGGCGGGTGTGATGGTTGGGGCGGCGGGGTTGGTGGGGCCTCGGGTGCTGGCTGAAGGCGATGCGCCGATGGCGACGACCAAGCATGGGTTGGTGCGGGGGTACTGGAGCCGCATTGCGGGTGCTCCTGGGACGTATGCGGGGAAGGTGGCGGCGTTCAAGGGGATTCCGTATGGGATGGATACGCGGCTGACTCGGTTTGCGGCGCCGAAGGAGCCGGTGCGCTGGACGGAGCCGAAGAGTTGTGTGGAGTGGGCGGCGCGGGCTCCGCAGACTGTGGGGGCGCGGCCGGAGTATGAGAGCGCGAAGGCTCGTGAGGCGGCGGAGGCGAGGCCTGGGTATCATCTGCCTGCCGATGAGGGGCCGCAGAGTGAGGACTGTCTGCATGTGAATGTTTGGACGCCGGGACTGAGGGGCCACAAGAAGCGGCCGGTGATGTTTTATATCCACGGTGGCGCATTTGCGAATGGGACGGCGAATGCGGCGCTGTATGACGGGACTCGGCTGGCGCGACGCGGCGATGTGGTGGTGGTGACGGTGAACCATCGGCTGAACTCGTTTGGGTATGGATACTTTGCGGAGCTGCTGCCGGGGATGGGGTTTGAGGACTCGGGCAATGCGGGGCAGTTGGACCTGGTGCTGGCGCTGCGGTGGGTTCGCGAGAACATTGCGGAGTTTGGCGGCGATGCCGAGCGGGTGATGATCTTTGGGCAGAGCGGTGGCGGCGCTAAGTGCGCGACACTGATGGCGCAGCCGCCGGCGAAGGGGCTGTTTCATCGCGTGCTGTCGATGAGCGGGCAGCAGGTGGTGGGGGTGCAGCCGGGACATGCGACGGCGCGGGCTCAGGTGCTGTTGAAGAAGCTGGGACTGGATGCGGCGAAGCCGGAGGTGGCCGCGAAGGGGTTGCGATCGGCGACGATGGAGGCGATCCAGCAGGCGACGCATGGGGCCGGGTACTTTGGGCCGGTGAAGGATGGGCGGTCTCTGCCGGTCGATCCGTTTGAGCCGACGGACCCGCAGCAGAGCGTGGATGTGCCGATGGTGCTGGGGAATACGCATGATGAGACTCGCGTGCTGATTGGTGGCGGGAATCCTGCGCTGTTTGACCTGACGTGGGAGACGCTGCCGGCGGCGCTGGAGAAGGGGGCGCCGTTTTTGAAGAGCCCGACTGTTTCGTTGCCCGTGGATCAGGTGATTGCGAAGTATCGCGAGTGGAATCCGGGGTACTCGGCGAGCGATGTGTTCTTTGCGGTGACGACGGATTCGCGGTCGTGGCGCGGTGAGGTGATTGAGGCGGACCAGCGGGCGCGTGATGTGAAGGCGCAGCCGCGGACGTGGGTGTATCAGCTGAACTGGAAGAGTGGCGTGGATGGCGGGAAGTGGGGCGCGCCGCATACGCTGGATATTCCGTTGGCGTTTGATAACTGTGGGGCGTCGCCGGGGATGGTGGGCAACTCGCCTGCGGACCAGGCGCGCGCGCAGAAGATGGCCGACATTGTGAGCCCGATGTATATTGCGTTTGCACGGACGGGGAATCCGAATGTGAAGGAGCTGCCGGAGTGGCCGGCGTTCTCGCTGGAGAAGCGCGCGACGATGATTCTGGACCTGCCGCCGCGGGTGGAGGATGATCCGCGTGGGCGAGAGCGGCGGTACCTGGGGCAGGTGCCTTATGTGCAACCAGGGAGCTAAGAGCGGAGGATAGAGAGAGGGTACTCCGGCGCAGGCGAGTGGACACTGCTACGCTAATAGCAAAATTGCTGCGAGGAGTTTTGCGATGCTGGATGTTCATGCGCCCGAGCACGGTATCCACAATGTGCGCGAGTTTTTTCTGCACCTGTTCACGATTACCTGCGGTCTGCTGATTGCGCTGGGGCTGGAGGCGGGGGTGGAGGCGGCGCATCATAGGCATCAGCGCGAGGAGGCGGAGGCGACGATTCGGCAGGAGCTGGAGGCTAACCGCGCGGAGCTTGTGGCAGCACAAACCACGTGGACGGAGGAGATCAAATCTCTGGCTGCTGCCATCCAGTACATGGAAGCCCAATCGACTGGCAGGGATGTTCCTCGCCAAGCTATCCAGCTTGGTTTTTCCGAAGACGTTCCGAAGGATGCGGCCTGGCGCACAGCGTCTTCGACGGGGGTGCTGATGTACATGGACTACGCGACTGCGGAGGACTATTCCGCGTGCTACAAGGAGCAGGACGAGTACGCGCAGATGGAACGGCAGACGGCGAACGATTATCTGCAGGTAGACGCGCTGGTGGAGACAAAGGCCCCGGAGGACGTGACAAAAGAGGACTTTGCCGAGGGTTTGCCGCTGGCGCGGAAGACCCTTGCGGACATGATGGGGCTGAAAGCCATAAGGGAAGGAACCACGCAGGCTTACGACGACGCGCTGGGGAAGAAGTAGCGGGGATCAGCCGGTGTTGCGGAGGCCGGCGCTGATGCCGTTGATGGTGGCGGTGATGGCGCGGTCGAGCTCTTCGCTGGCTTCGCCTGCGCGCTTGCGGCGGAGAAGTTCGAGCTGGAGCAGGCTCATAGGATCGACGTAGGGGTTGCGCAGGCGGACGGAGTTGGACAGGACGAGATTCTTTTCAAGCAGCCTGGTCTGGCCGGTGATGGCGAGGACCATGCGGCGGGTGCGGTTGAACTCGGTTTCGAGGGTGGTGAAGACACGGTTGCGCAGGGCTTCGTCTTCGACGAGAGAGGCGTAGAGTTTTGCGATGCCGAAGTCGGCTTTGGCGAGGGCCATCTCGACGTTGCGGATCATGTCGAGGAAGAGCGGGAAGCTCTGCGTCATCTGCTGCAGGAGTGTGAGGCCGTCGGTGTGGCTGGCGATGTACTGCTCGAGCGCGTGGCCGACGCCGAAGTAGGCGGGGACGACGTGGCGCGACTGCATCCAGCCGAAGACCCAGGGGATGGCGCGGAGGTCGGCCATGCTGCGCTGCTTTTGTGCGGAGGCATCGGCGCGTTTGGCAGGACGTGAACCGATGCGGGCGTGCTCGAGCTCGGCGACGGGGGTGGCCTGCTCGAAGTAGATGAAGACCTCGGGGTCTTCGACGATGTGTTTGCAGTAGAAGGCGAAAGAGGTGGCGGAGAGCTCGTCGAGGGCGGACTCCCACGCGGGGAGGATGGCGCCAGTTAAATGTGTGTTGAGAGTGGTGGCGGCCCGAACCGCAGGTCTCTCCGCTCCGTCCGCCAAAGGCGCGGACTCCGGTCGAGATGACACATCTTTGCTGGATTGCGCCATGTCGGGGCGGGCGATGGCGTCGAGTGAGGCGGCGATCATGAGCTCGAGGTTGCGCTCGGCGAGGATGACGTCAGAGTACTTCCAGTTGAGGACTTCACCCTGCTCGGTGATGCGTAGCTCGCCGGAGAAGCTGTCGAGGGGTTGGGCATAGATGGAGCGGTGCGTGGGGCCGCCGCCGCGGCCGACGGTGCCGCCGCGGCCGTGGAAGAGGCGCAAGGTGACGCCGCACTCGCGGGCGACGGTGTGGAGCGCGCGGTGGGCCTTCCAGATCTCCCAGGTGGAGGCGATCATGCCGCCGTCTTTGTTGGAGTCGGAGTAGCCGAGCATCATCTCCTGATGGCCTTGCCAGGCGGCAAGGAGTGGCTTGTAGGTGTCGCTGAGCCACAGTTCACGACAGACCCGGGGTGCGTTCTGCAGGTCTTCGATGGACTCGAAGAGGAGGACGGGCTGCAGGCCGGGGTCGTGTTCTCCGTTAGAGGCTTCGCCGCCGATGACGCTGACGCCGGCGTGTGTAGCAAGGGCGAGGACGTTGAAGGCGTCCTGCGCGCAAGTGGCGCCGGAGACGACATATTGTGTGATGGCGGCGGGGGCGTGTTGCTTGAGCTCGGCGATGGCGCGGAAGGTGGAGAGGACTTCTTCGGTCTGCTCGGATGTTTTGTTCGCGGCGAGTTCTTCGATGGCGATGGTGTGGACGCGTGCGTGCTGGCGGATGTCGAGGGTTTGGAGGTAGAGGCCGAAGGTGCGGACGCTGAGGACGAGGGGGTCGATGAAGAGCTCGGCGAGGCGTGCGCCTTCGTTTTCGGCGAGGGAGTCGCGGAGGAGGGTGAGGTCTTCGAGGAGCTCGGCTGCGTTGCGGTAGAGCGGCAGCGAGGCTGTGGTGGAGAGCATCAGGTTGCGCAGCATGACGCTGGGCGGCGTGCCGCCGAGGCGCAAGGTGATGCAGGCGAGTTGCAGACGGACTGCCTCGGTGGGGAGGCGGTCGGAGCTTTGGATGAAGGTGAGGTAGTGGTCGAGGCGCTGTTGCAGCGCGGCGGAGATGGGCGCCTGGCGGGTGGAGCTGGCGAGCTGCTCGAAGAGGTTGGAGAGGACGGAGAGGTAGTAGTCGAGGAGGAGGTCGCGCGACATGGCGAGCGACTCGGCCGTGGTGGCTGCGGTGACGAAGGGGTTGCCGTCGCGGTCGCCGCCGATCCAGCTGCCGAAGCGGACCATGATGGGGAGTTGGGGGAGGGTGGTGGCGGTTGTGGCGACCTCAGATGCAGGTCTCTCCGCTACGCTGCGCTCCGGTCGAGATGACACTTCTTGAGTGGGGCGCTTCTGTTCCGCTCGCACATCATGGGCGGGGCGTCTCTGTTCCGCCGACACATCCTGGGTTGGGTAGTCGGCGGGCGGGAATTCGGCGTCGAGGGCGTGGGCAATCTCGGTGTAGAGGGCGGGGAGCGTGGCGAAGATGCTGGCCTCGTAGTAGTCGAGGGCCATGCGGATCTCGTCGCGGACGGTGGGGCGGGCGGAGCGGACGTCGTCGGTTTGCCAGAGGGCGGTGATTTCGGCGAGGATGCTGTCCTGGATGGTGTCGAGCTCGGCGGCGGGGAGCGGGATGTTGTCGAGGGTTTCGAGGAGGTCGGAGATGCGGCGGCGTTTGAACATGACGCTGCGGCGGGCGACCTCAGTGGGATGCGCGGTGAAGACCGGGATGATGCAGATGCGCGCGAGGAGAGCGAGTGCCTCCTGGCGGGAACGGCCGGATTCGCGGAGGCGGCGCAGGGTGCCGCGGAGGCTGCCGCGCTGCGGCGGGGTGTTGGCGTCGAGCAGGGAGGCGCGGCGGCGGCGCTTGCGGTGGTTGGTTTCGGCGAGGTTGATGAGCTCGAAGTAGAAGGCGAAGGCGCGGGCGAGGCGGTAGGCGGTGGTGGGGTCGGCCGCGGCGCGGTGGGTGAGCGACTCGGCGGCTTCGAGGTGCTTGAGCGCGGCGGGGAGGTCGGAGCGGCCGTCGGACTCGCGTCGAGCGATGGCGGTGCGGCGGAGGGATTCGACGGTTTGGAAGAGGGCGTCGCCGGCCTGCTCGCGGAGGACCTGGCCGAGAAGAGTGGCGAGGGAGCGGATGTCGCGGCGGAGGGGGCGGTCTTTGAGGTCGGGGGCGCTATGGGGCGCGCTGCTGGCGCCGCCGGAGCGGGCTTCGAGTTCGGCGAGGCGCTCGGTCCAGCTGACCGGTGTCCAGAGAGAAGGCATACTGGACTCATTCTATGGGACTCGTGCCGCGTGAGGTTATTGCGGCCGGTTTGCGGAGTAGACGCTGAGCATCGCGTGGGCGGCGGTGAGGAGCGGGGCGGGGACGTTGTGGGTGTGGCTGCGGGCGATGAGGTTGCCGAGGATATGGTCGGCTTCGACGGGGGCGCCGCGCATCATGTCTCGGTACATGCTGGCGGTGAGGGTGGAGCCGGGCTGCAGCAGGCGCGCGGTGGTGTGCTCGAGGAAGGGCGCGGATGTGGGGTAGCCGTTGGCGGCGGCGATGGCGGCGGTTTCGTTGAGGATGCCTTGCGCGGTGGCGAGGCCGCCGGGAGCGCTGGCTATTTGGCCGATGGAGCCGCGCAGGAGGCAGGTGGTGGCTCCGAGAGCGGCTAGGAAGACCCACTTGGACCACATGAAGGCGAGGATGTCGGGCTGGAGTTTGGCTTCGAAGCCGGCGTTGGAGAGTTCGGTTTGGATGGCTTCGATGCGTGGCGTGACGGATTTGTCGCGTTCGCCGAAGTTGAGGTCGTGGAGGGCTTCCATGGAGTGGATGGTGCCGTTGGTGTCGACGTCGGCGACGATGCGGGTGCTGCCGCCGAGGACACGCGCGGGGCTGAAGCGGGCGTCGAGCGCGTCGAGGTGAGCCATGCCGTTGAGCAGCGGCAGGATGACGGTGTTGGGGCCGATAGCGGGGGCGAAGTCGTTCATCGCGCTGTCGAGGGAGTAAGCCTTGGTGCTGAGGAGGATGAGGTCGAAGGGCGTGGGATGCGCGGCGAGGTCGGCGGCGAGGAGGAGTTTGGGTTGGTCGATGTCGACGTTGCCTTGGGGACTGATGACGTGGAGGCCGTTGGTGCGGAGCTGATCGGCGCGGTGTTTGCGGACGAGGAAGGTGATGTCGCGGCCTGCGGCGGCGAGGCGCGCGCCGAAGTAACCACCGACGGCTCCGGCTCCGATGACGAGAGTTCTCATAGGTAGAGAGTAAAGGAGTAGAGAAAAGTGCGTTAGGTGGTGGCGGAGAGTTGTTCTTCGAGTTGGGTGGCGAGTTGCTCCCACTCGGCGGTGCGGGCGGCGTGTTGGTCGCGTAGCTGGTCGAGCTCGGCGGCGAGGGAGACGGCGGCTTCGGCGGTGGTGTAGCTGGATTGCTGCTGCTCGGCGGTCTGGATGCGGGCTTCGAGGTTGGGGAGCTCTTCTTCGATGGCGGCTACGCGGTCTTCGAGCTGCTTGAGCTTGATGGGGTTAAGGCGCTTGATCGGGGGTTTGGGTTCGGTGGTGGTCCCAGACGCAGATCTCTCCGCGCCGTCTCCGCTGCGCTCCACCTCCGGTCGAGATGACACATCTGTGGTGGGGGTGGTGACAGACGTGTCGGTGGCCGTACCGACCTGCTTGCTGGGTTTGAACATGCCGGTGGCGTGGTCGATGTGCGGGTTCGCGGCGGCTGCTTCGGCGATCTTTTCGGTGCCGCCGCCTTTGCGGAAGAGGTAGTCCTCGTAGTTGCCGGGATAGATGTGCACGCGGCGGTCTTCGACCTCGAAGACGCGGGTGGCGAGGCCGTCGATGAAGTAGCGGTCGTGGGAGACGAAGAGGACGGTGCCGGTGAAGTCGCGGATGGCTTCGAGGAGGACGTCTTTGGCGCGGAGATCGAGATGGTTCGTGGGCTCGTCGAGGAGGATGAAGTTGGCGGGCGAGACGAGCATCTTGGCCATCGCGTAGCGGTTGCGCTCGCCGCCGGAGAGGACGCCGAGTTTTTTGAAGACGTCGTCGCCGGAGAACATGAAGCAGCCGAGAAGCGAGCGCAGGGTGACGACGTCGACTTTGGGGTTGGAGCCGGTGATGTCGTCGAGCATGACGGCGTTGGGGTCGAGGACCTTGTACTGGTCCTGCGCGAAGTAGTCGGCGAGGACGTTGTAGCCGAGCTTGATAGTGCCGGAGGTGGGGTCCTCAAGGCCGGAGAGCATCCGGATCATGGTGGATTTGCCTGCGCCGTTGGCTCCCACGAGGGCGATGCGGTCGCCGCGCTCGATGGTGAAGGAGACGTCGTCGAGGATGGTTTTGTTACCACCGAGCGGGTTCACGACCGACGGGGGCATCGGGTAGATCTTGGTGAGGTGTGAGACCTCGATGACAGTGCGGCCGCTGGCTGGAGGCTGCGGGAAGCTGAAGTGGATGGTGGCTTCCTCTTCAGGCACCTCGATGCGGACGATCTTTTCAAGCTCCTTAATGCGCGACTGCACCTGCTTGGCCTTGGTGGCCTGGGCGCGGAAACGGTTGATGAAGGCCTCGAGGTCTTCGATGCGCTCGCGCTGGTTCTTGTACGCGGCCATGATCTGGGTGCGGCGCTCCTCCTTCAACGTGAGGAACTTGGAGTAGTTGCCGTGGTAGACGTGCATGTGCTTGTTCCAGACCTCGACGGTCTTGGCGACGGTCTGGTCAAGGAAATAGCGGTCGTGCGAGATGAGGATGAAGGCGTTTTCGTAGGTCTGGAGATAGTTTTCGAGCCAGTTGCGGGATTCGAGGTCGAGGTGGTTGGTGGGCTCGTCCAAAAGCAGCAAGCTGGGCTTCTGCAGAAGAAGCTTGGCGAGCGAGATGCGCATCTGCCAGCCACCGGAGAACTCTTCGGTCTTGCGTGACCAGTCCTCTTTGCTGAAGCCGAGGCCGCCGAGGACGGCGCCGACCTGCGCGTCGAGGGTGTAGATATCGTGGTGGAGGAGGAGTTCGGAGATCTCGGAGTAGCGGTCGGCGGCGGCGGCGTACTCGCGGGATTTGGGGTCGGCGTCAGAGAGGACGTGGGTAAGCTGCTCGGCTTCGGTCTCCATGGCGCGGAGTTCGTCGAAGACGGAGAGGCACTCGTCGAAGACGGTTTTGCCGCGGAGGGCGAGGCCGTCCTGGGGCAGATAGCCGATGGTCATGCCCCTGATGTGGGTGCGCTGGCCGTAGTCGAGGCCTTCGATGCCGGCGAGGATCTTGAGCAGGGTGGACTTGCCTGTGCCGTTGCCGCCGACGAGGCCGGTGCGCTCGTTGGGCGTGACGAGCCAGTTGACATCTTCAAAGAGGAGCTTGTGGCCGAAGCGTTTTCCGGCGCCGGAGAGTTGCAGCATTGCTTCTATTTTCGCACTACGGGTGCGGGGCGTGTAACGCGGGGGTTACAGGGCGCATCGTATGGAGTTTGAAGGGAGTACGGGCCCGATGACAGGCATGGACGAGGAAGTGGTGCCGGAGCGGCGCTCGTTGTGGCGGCGTGGGTGGGTGCGCGCTGTTGTTGTGGCGGTGCTGGTGGTGGGGATGGGGCTGCTGATTACGGCAGAGTATGTGGCGCACCATGCGGAGCCGCTGCTGCGTCACGCGGTAATCGACACGCTGGAAGAGCGGTTCCATGAGCCGGTGGAGCTGGATGGGCTGACGGTGAGCGTGGTGCGTGGGTTGCAGGTGCAGGGGCATGGGCTGCGGCTACTGCCGGAGCAGGGGTCGCACAAGCCGCTGGTGAAGATCGACCGATTTTCGTTCCATGCGTCGATGGATGACCTGCTGCATCTGAGGGCGCGGGTGAACCTGATCCATGTGCAGGGGCTGGAGATGCACATTCCGCCGCACTCGATGCACACGGTGGTGATGGGCAAGGCGCACAAGCCCGCGGTGAAGCTGACGGTGGGCAAGGTTGTGTGCGACGATGCGCTGCTGGTGATCGATACAGACAAGCCGGGGAAAGAGCCGCTGGAGTTTCAGATCAACAACCTGGTACTAAATGACTTTGGCGCGGACAAGCCTTTTGAGTATCAGGCGGACCTGATCAATCCGAAGCCAATGGGAAGGATTCATGCGTTTGGCAACTTCGGGCCGTGGAATGCGGAGTCTCCGCGCGATACGGCGGTGAACGGACAGTACACGTTCACGCATGCTGACCTGAGCACGATCAAGGGCATCAAGGGGATGCTGGATTCGACAGGGCACTTTGCGGGAGTGCTGGGGAACATCACGGTGGATGGGACGACGTATGTGCCGGACTTTGCGCTGGAGGGCCGCGGGCGTGCGCTGCCACTGAAGACGACGTTCCACGCGTTTGTGGATGGCACGACTGGAGACACAACGCTGGCGCCTGTGCAGGCGGTGCTGGGGAGCTCTGCGTTTACGGCGAGTGGGACGGTGGCACGGGTGAAGTTGTCGCAGGGTGAAGAAACCAATGTGGGTACTCGGCAGAATTTAGGGCATGACATTACGCTGACGGTGAACATGCCGCATGGACGCATCGAAGACATGCTGAACCTTGCGGTGAAGGCTGATCAGCCGTTGATGCGTGGTGCGATGACGATGCAGGCGAAGTTGCATATCCCCCCGGGAAAGATAAGCGTGGCTGACAAGCTGCAGCTGGCGGGGACGGTGACGATTACAGGTGTGGAGTTCACGAGCAAGCCGCTGCAGGACAAGGTGGATGGGTTGAGCATGCGCGCGCAGGGTAAGCCGAAGGACGTAAAGGATGCAGCACATGACAGCAAGGCGGAGGTGGCGTCGCAGATGACGGTTCAGTTTGTGATGGGCGGCGGGATGCTGAAAGCGGAGTCCATTCAGTACGAGCTGCCCGGTGCGCATGTGCAGATGAAGGGGGTGTATGCGCTGAACACACACACGTTCGAGTTCGACGGACATGTGCGGACGGATGCGAAGGCGTCGCAGATGGTGACAGGGTGGAAGTCGGCGCTGCTGAAGCCGTTCGACCCGATTTTTGCGAAGAACGGTGCTGGGTTGGAGCTGCCGATCTCGGTTGACGGTGTGAATGGGGACTACAAGATTGGGCTGCATGACAGCAAGCTGACAGCCGACCAGATGGCAGCGCAGATGGAGAAGAGAAAGCAGTAGAGGAGTTAGCAGTAGAAGGTGTGTGGCTGCACCCTTCGTCTTCTACTCTCTGCTTCTTTACTCCTCTGCTTCCGAGACAGGGGGTGGGGTGCCCTGCTAACGTGGAGGGGTGGGGTGAGTCTCTCCCCTTGTGACCCCGATGGCAGCCGAGCAAGAGACAGTACCGGAGATTCCGCAGCGGAGCATGGCCCATGCCGGTCCGGCGGCCGCGCCGGTGTGGCTGCAGAGGCTGAGCCTGGTGGTGCTGGTGTTGTTCTGCTTCTATATCGGAGGGCTGCTGGCGGTGCTGCCGTGGTCGCCACGTTATTGGAGCGAGAATGGGTGGGTGATGGCGCATCCGATGGTCGATGTGGTTGTGCAGCAGGGTTGGTTGCGCGGGCTGGTGAGCGGGCTGGGGCTGATCGACATCTGGATCGGGGTGAGCGAGCTGTTGCACTACAGGGACTTTCGCGGATAACTGCTGCGAGCGATGAATGCAGTTGGGAATTCGGTCGTGGAAGAGAGACAATAGCTGTCTTATGTCTAGTCCTGTGATGCCGAACCTTCCTGTTGACCCGAAGCCGCTGGAGAGCGCCGACCTGGCGTATGAGAACTCCGAGTTCCTGAACTCGCCGGATGCGCGGATGCTGCGCATTATGGCGGAGTACTACGAGCCGATGAGCCGGTTTCGGCGTGAACGGATACAGGACACGGTGGTGTTCTTCGGGTCGGCGCGGTTCCATGCGATGGATGTGGCGAGCCATGAGTTAGAGCTGCTGGAAAACACAGGGTCGGTGCAGCGCGCGCCGGCGGATGAACAGCCTGCCCGCGGCGATGAGGCAGAGCCGACCGAGCTGAAGCGCAATCGCGCGATTGCCGCAGTGGAGATGGCGCGGTACTACGAAGATGCTCGCAAGCTGGCGCGGCTGATGACGGAGTGGACGAAGAAATTGCCGGGACGGCGGCACCGGTTTGTGATTACGTCGGGTGGGGGGCCGGGGATTATGGAGGCGGCCAATCGCGGGGCGTATGAGGCCGGTGGGAAGACGATCGGGCTGAACATCAAGCTGCCATTTGAGCAGATGCCGAACCCTTACATTACGCCGGCGCTGAACCTGAACTTCCACTACTTCTTCATGAGGAAGTACTGGTTTGCATACCTGGCGAAGGCGCTGGTGGTGTTTCCGGGCGGGTTTGGGACGCTGGATGAGATGTTCGAGCTGCTGACGCTGGACCAGACTCACAAGCTGGCGAAGGAGATCACCATCGTGATCTACGGGACTGACTACTGGAAGAACGTGATCAACCTGGAGATGCTGGCGGAGAAGGGCGCGATCGCGGTGAAGGACCTGGAGCTGTTCCAGTTTGCGGATACTCCGGAGCAGGCGTTTGCGATCTTGAAAGATGGGCTGACGAAAAACCATCTGGGTGGCGTGGAGCCGACGGGGGTGGCCGATGTTCCGGATGAACCGGAAGCCAGCGCGCAGGAGATCCTGGGACCGGATATCGCGAAGACGCGATCCTAACCCCCACCCCTCCCCCCGGGTACTTTTTGATCGAAGGTCTTGAGGAGATTGGGGTTGGGAGGGGACTTGTGAAGGTCTGATCCCGGTTTTCTTTGAAAGAGGCTGAGATGACGAAACCCGGCCTGGGCCGGGTTGTTCCTACACTTCTATTGTAATGGGTGTGTCAAGAGGAGCGCGGATGACGAAACGGCGGATGGGATGTGTTGCTGCAGGGGTGGTGGCGTTTTTGCTGATGGCGGTGCCGGTGCGGGCGCAGCTACCGACGATCTCCGATGTGGACCCGGGGCATGAAACGGCGGCGGCGGGGCCGCTGCCGCAGTGGGACGTAGCGGTGGTGAAGCCGCATCCGGCGGCGGACCGGATGATGTCGTGGCAGATGACGGCGGATGGGCTGAGCCTGGTGAATCTGGCGCTGGAGCAGATGATCTGCAGCGCGTGGGACCTGAAGCCGTACCAGGTGTCGGGGTTGAGCGGATGGATGAAGGACTCCACGTTCGACCTGACGGCGAAGGTGAGCAGCGATGATGTTGCCGCCTATAAGAAGCTGAGCGTGGCGCAGCGGCGCGAGATGCTGCAGAAGCTGCTGGAGGAGCGCTTTCAGTTGAAGGCGCATACGGAGACGAAGACGCTGCCGGTGTATGACCTGGTGGTGGACAAGGGCGGGCCGAAGTTGAAGGCGTCGACGGCGATTGCGGCGCCTTCGGAAGAAGAGGAGCGGGCGAACCCTGACAAGTACAAGAAGGGGTTTATGCGGTTCGGTTCCGGGATGTACGAGGGGACGGGCGTGGAGGTGCGGTCGCTGGCGAGCCAACTGGGGAATGCGGTGGGCAAGCCGGTGAATGACAAGACGGGGCTGACGGGGGTGTATGACATTACTCTGCACTATAGCCAGGATGGGCGCCCGGACGATGGAGCGCCCGGCGGGGACAACTCCGATGCGCCTTCTGTCTTCACAGCGGTCCAAGACCAGTTGGGGTTGAAGCTGGTTCCGGACAAGGGGCCAGTGGAGACGCTGGTGGTGGATTCGGCGCAGAAGCCTGAGGCGAATTAGGCGGGGTAACTACCGACATGACGACATATCGTTACTGAAGTTGTGCCCCTTAAGGTGAGGCGTGTGGATGGTATCATTGCCGCCGTCACCCAAAACCATTTTGTGAGGATGTTATGGCACTGAGCAATTCGTATGTGCAGCCTACCAATCGAATTCCTGATATCTTCAACAAAATTCGAGACGGACAAGCACCTGAAAGATTTTCCAATCAACTTCTAAAGGATTGGGGATTCACCTCTACCAATGATCGTGCTTTCATACCCCTTTTGAAATCGCTTGGATTTCTATCTTCGGAGGGCAAACCTACTCAACGCTATAACGATTACCGTGATCATTCCCGCTCAAAGTTGGTCATGGCTGAGGCTCTTCGTGATGCCTACGGCGATATTTTCCTTATCAAAGAGCATCCAGCTCAATCTGATAAAGATGCAATTGAAGGGAAGTTCAAGAGCTTCCATAATGCCAGCGAGAACGTAGCTGGGCTGATGACGAAGACATTCATGGGCCTACTCGGCTTGGCCGACCTCTCAAAGAAAGCTGGAAACACGCCAGCAGCGAAAGAACAAGATAAGAAAGCGCAAGTAGAGATTCAAGCACCTTCACAGCTAGATGGGCACGGCGTGTCAGGTTTGCACTACAACATCCAAATCCATCTGCCAGCGACCAAAGATGTAGAGGTCTACAATTCCATTTTTAAGTCTCTGAAGGAGCACCTCTTTGAGAAATAGTGAGGTCAGAGATTTTTTATTCCGTGGCCTTATGTTTGAGGCTGAATCTGAAAGGTTTCGTTTAGCTGGCATTCAGATTGGCGCAGATTCCACCGAGGCTGAAGAGAATCTTCTAAAGGAAGCGCTTGCGCCCTTCGGCATAGCCAGGCGGAATAATGCACTAGAAATGGCTCGCCTCTTTGCCGTTTTGTTCTGTTTTGAAAACGAAATCCGCGACTTCATTCGCGAGGCACTCGTGGAAAAAGAAGGCCAAGACTGGATCGACAAACTACCTCCGAAGATAAAGGAACACGCGGAGTCAAGGCGAGAGATGGCTTTGAAGGATTCTTGGCTCGAAGGCGAGAAATCCGATTTGCTCGGTTTTGTCGATTTTGGCCAACTGGCGCAGATCATCGTCGCGAAATGGGAGATTTTCAAAAACGTCATTCCAACGCAGCATTGGTTGAAACAGCGCATGGATGAGCTTGAGAAATGTCGGAACTTTATCGCTCATAACAGAATGCTGTTGCCTAGCGAATTTCAACGAATCTACATGTACATCGCGGATTGGAACCGTGTGATCGGTCTTTAGCACACCGGGCATCTGATAAATCCTCATAGACACGTTCTCGTCTTCCTCACTCCAGATGAGTGGTATTCGCGTTAGCTTTTTCTTAGTTATGGCAGACAAATCAAGGATCAAGCGTGAGCGTGTTCCATCTGCCACAGGGCGGCCAGATCCGCTTCTGCGGCGATACTATTGCGCCCACCAGTGCTATGCGGGCAACCCCGAGTCAAGAAAAGATTGCAATTGCAAAGGTTGTAGGGGCAAGGCTCATGGCCGTGGAAAAGCCTATGCATTGAACAATGGTTTTCTCAAGCATTCGCCTCCAACGTCGCGAAAACCTCCCGAGGACCAAGAAGAACTCTTTCCAAGCGAACTTGGAACGAACTCCCGATAAACGCCGTTGTGGGAATTGACGTTTACGGGATGTGTAGTTTGTCTGTTGCACGGAGGATATTCACGGCAACGATGAGAGGAGAAGGATCAAAAGGCCGATCCTCACCTCTCATCGTTCCCGCAAATATCCTCCGTCCTATTGGGTGCATGGGCGAAATTGGAATAAGGTTCCCTCGAAGCAGGAGAGATCAGTCCCTGCAGACGCTCTTGTCGGAGTTGACATTCGCCGATATCTTGTTCGTCCTTTGGGTGCAGGGGCAAGATTGGAAAGGTGCTCTTGAATGAGGAAGCCTTACCGTTGACTAAACCGGGTATTTATTTTGTGGGCTGAATAAGCGAAAGGCCCGGGGCTGGAGCCCCTTCGTGTTGGGGCGTCGGTATCAGGGGCCTGATACCTCCTGGGGTAAGCTCGCGCCTGCGGCTCTCGCTACTGTAGACGCAGGTCTCTCCGCTGCGCATCGCGGTAAAGCTGCGATGCTTTGGTCGAGACGACAATTCTGGGTGGGTAAGCGAAAGCAAAGTTCGAGGCGGCGTCGGGGTCAGGAGGTGGTGCGGCTGAAGAGGGCTCGGGGGGCGGCTAGGAGGAAGTCGCGGAGGACTCCGGGGAGGGCTTTGAAGTCGCCGCCGGTGGACTCGGGGCCGGTGACGAGGACTCCGCGGCGCTGGGCGAACCAGTTGAAGCCGGAGCCCATGGCTGCCATGCAGAAGCTGAAGATGAGGCCGGCCTTCATGTGCTGCGTGCCGAAGAGGGTGTGGACGGCTGTCTGGAAGCAGAGCAGGACGGAGGGCAGGCCGAGCCAGACGACGAGGCCGGTGGCCCAGACGGGGCGTGCGTGGCGGACTCGCTGGGTGACGGCGGCCATGGTGCCGGCGGCGAAGATGGCGAAGCCGGCTTCTACGAGGCTGGCGCGCAGGGCGGAGCCGGTGCCGTCGCGCAGGTTGGTGGAGAAGAAGACGCAGGCGCGGATGAAGACGCTGATGGAGGCGGCCTTCCAGTTCCAGGCGCCGAGCAGGTTGGTGATGGGGCGGCAGACGATGTCCGCGAGCGCGGCGTGGAGAGGCTCGGAGCGAAGCTCGTCAGGCCCGATCATGTAACGAGTGTAGGACAGCGGTGTGAAACAGGTGTGAGAATCAAGGGAGTTTCCACAGAAGAGTTGAGAATTCAATGTCCTTTGGGGCAGGCGTGGTAGTCGCGCGCGTAGGCTGTAGGCGCATGATGCCGTTGCCTATAGCCGATGAGCGTGTGTATCAGAAGGATGAGAGGCCTGTGTATCCGCGGGTCGCGTACTTTCCTGACAGCTTCCACGAGGTGAACGGCGTGGCGCATACGAGCCGCAACTTTGCGGCGTTTGCGAAGCGGCAGGGCTTGCCGATGCTGTGCGTTCGCGCGGGGCAGAAGACGCGGCTGTGCAAGGCGGAGGGGTCGGTGCGGGCGCTGGAGCTAGGGCGGAGCCCGCTGGCGGTGCAGCTGGAGCGCGATCTGTACTTCGATCCGCTATTCTTCCGGTACTCGAATACGATCTCGGAGACGGTGAGGAGCTTTCGGCCGGAGGTGATCCACATTACGGGGCCGAGCGAACTGGGGATCTTTGGGGCGTACTTTGCGTGGCAGCTGAAGATTCCGCTGGTGGCGAGCTGGCATACGAATGTGCATGAGTATGCGGCTCGGCGAATGACTTGGCTGACACGGCGGCTGAGCGCGCGGATGGGGCGGAAGGTGGAGGAGCACGTCGAGGACTGGACGCTAGATGCGACGAGCTGGTTCTACCGGCTGGCGAAGGTGCTGTATGCGCCGAATCCAGGACTGTGCTCGCTGCTGGAGAAAGAGACGGGAAGGCCGTGCCACCTGATGCAGCGCGGGGTGGAGACGGATGTGTTTTCGCCGGTGCATCGGACGCGGGCGAAGGATGATCGTGAGATTGTGCTGGGGTTTGTGGGGCGGCTTTCGGTGGAGAAGAACGTGGCGCTGCTGCCGAAGGTAGATGCGGCGCTGCGCGAGCGTGGGATCAATGCAAAGTGGCTGATCGTAGGCCATGGCTCCGAGGACGAGATGCTGCGCGGAAGCCTGAAGAATGTGACGATGGCCGGTGTGCTGCGCGGCGAGGCGCTGGCGGAGGCTTACGCGAATATGGATGTGTTTGTGTTCCCTTCGCACACGGACACGTTTGGGAATGTGGTGCTGGAGGCGCTGGCGAGCGGCGTGCCGGCGGTGGTGACTCCGAATGGCGGCCCGGCGACGATTGTGCGCGATGGCGAGACGGGGCGCGTTGCGCGCGACGAGGAGTTCGCGGCGGCGATTGTGGGGATTGTGGCGGCTCCGGAACAGATGGCGGCGATGCGGGCGGCGGCGCGGGAGCATGCGATGCAGTGCTCGTGGGACGCGGTGTTTTCGCGGGTGGTGGCGGAGTATCCGCGGTCGCTGGTGCGCGAGCAGAGACTGCCGGCCGAGGCGCGGACGCGCGTGGCAGGGTAGGCTGTTGTCGGACGGCGGGCGGGAACGAGGTTGCAACGGAGCGTGATGGATGGATGAGCTGTTGTTCGTCTATGGAACGCTGCATCCGGAGCGGGCGCCGCGAGAGATTGCGGAGGTTGCGCGACGGCTGAGGCTAGTGGGAGTGGGGTGGGTCCGTGGGCGGCGGTTTGAGCTGGGGCCGTATCCCGGTGTGGTGCTGGATGAGAGCTCGCGCGCCGAGGGTGCGGTGTTTGCGCTGCCGGATGATGCGGAGACGCTGGCGATGCTGGATGCGTATGAGGACTATCGGGCGGACGATCCTGTGGGGAGTTTGTTCCGGCGCGTGGAGACGCTGGCGACGCTGCAGGATGGGTCTGAGCTGCGGTGCTGGGTGTATGTCTACAACTGGCCGCTGCCTGTGCACGTGCAGCTGCCGCGCTAGTTAGTGGTAGAGCTCACCGAGGAAGACGCCGTAGGCGGGCAGGGTGAGGTTGCCGGTGTCCTGCACGGAGAGTGGGGTGGCGATGTTGGAGAGCAGGTTGCGCAGCGAGCCGGTGTGGATGTGGTGCTGCGTGAGCTCCTGGTCGAGCGAGAGATGCAGTGGCGCGCCGGAGAGGTTGCAGACGGCGATGACCGCGGTGGAGCCGGAGCCGGGGTTAGGCTGGCGGACCCAGACGAGCGCGCCGAGGCCGTCGAAGTCGAGCAGGACCTCCTGGCCGTTGCGGAGGCTGGGGTAGCCGTGGTGGAGCTGGATGAGGCGGCGGTAGAGGTTGAGGAGCGAGTCGGGATCGGCGTTTTCGGTGGCTACGTTGAGCTTATCGGCGTCGGCCTCCAAGGGCCCGGGGAGCTTGCCGGTGGTGAAGCCGGGGAGTTCATTGGGGCCAACTGGAGGAGCGATGTCGATGGGAGCGGCTGTGACGGTTGTTGTGGGGGCGGGCGCGCCTTCTTCGCCGGGCGGTTTGGGCAGCTTGAGGGGTTGCGGGACATAGGGCTTGTAGGTGCCGTAGACGTCGCTACGGGTGGGGATGGGTGTGGGCGCGGAGTGCGGCTTGGATTCTGGTGCAGGTGATGGTTTGGGCGGGGTGGTGATGTTGGTGGGTGTCCACTGCATGATGGGTGCGTCGGCGGCGATCTCGGTGGGGAACATGCCGATCTCCTGCCCGTAGCGCATGGCTGCGCCGCCACGTGAGGCGAGCAGGACGAGGGCGAAGGCGCGGCGGCGGCCGTCGAGTGCAGCGCGGTTGGCGGGTGCGAGGATCTCTTTGGTGGAAAACATCTCCTCAGTGAGGAAGAGCGAGGCGGAACTGCTGCCGTTGATGCCGTTGAGCGCGGCGCGGATGGTCTTCGCGGTGGCGTTGGTGAGCTCGAGCGGGACGGCGGTGAGCTGCGCGCCGTTGAGGTAGCTGACGGTGGAGCGGGAGGTGTGCGGCGTGGAGTCGTCGAGGTCGATGGTGCGGATGGAGCTGGGAGCGGGGTTGGTGGCGGTCTGGGAGAGCAGAATGCGGGAGCCGGGGAAGCCGTCGGTGAGCTTGCGGATGAGGTGGAGGAGCGGTGCAACCTCCTGCGTGGAGCGGGTGCTGCGGAGGTAGATGCCGGCAGCGCCGCGGGTGAGCCAGAGGCGTGCCTGGGCGGCTACGTTGTCGTCGCTGTCATTGGGTGTGTCGCTGAGCATGACGAGGACGCGGATGTGGCGCGGGAGCGCGGCGCGGAGGATGTCCGCGAAGCCAGCGTCGGAGTGGGCGGGGTCGCCAAGGTTGTCGAGGACGATGGCGTCGACGCCGAGGGTCTGGAGGTACTGCATGCGGTTGGCGATGCCCGCGAGGTCGCCGGTGCCGTCGCCGTTGGAGTCCTGGAAGCCGCGAACGTCGATGTGATAGAAGACGCCGTTGCGCCACCAGCTCTCTGTGGTCATGCCGGAGCCAGCCCAGCCGGGGCGTGCGAGGGTCTGCGCGAGGACGTTGGCGCTGGCGAGGATGACGGCAGCCAGCAGGACGCTAGTGCGAAGCAGAGTGCGAGAGAACGGAGAGAAGATCGGCATAGACGAAGTTGTCGCGTTCGACGGTCTCACCAGCGACTACTTCGATGCTACGCGAGAAGGCGGGCGAAGCGCTGACGAAGGCGTGAAACTCGCCACGCTCGCGGTAGGAGTCGAGGGCTGCGGGAAGGCCGGGGCTGAAGCCCTCTTTATTTGCGTTCTATTCAGGGGCCTGAAGGCCCCTGCTCCCTCCGGGGTACGCTCGCGCCTTCGGCTCTCGCTGCGGCAAAAGCGGGAACGCAGAGGGTGCAGAGGAGAAGCGCGCAGAGGACGCAGGGGAAAACAGGCAACGGCAAGAACAGACGCAGATTCCCTGCGGGAATGACAAGCCAAAGAGACAAGCCAAAAGAGGCTGCTAGTGGCCGAGGTAGGTGCGGTAGCGGGTTTCGATGACGCCGGTGTTGCGGGCGAGCTGCAGCTTGGCGACGTTGTACTGGTAGAGCGACTGCACGAGCTGGGCCTGTGCGCTGGTGACGTCGGCTTCGGCGTCGACCACGGGAAGGCTGTCGTCGACACCGGCGCTGAAGCGGTCCTGCTCGTCGGAGAGCTCCTGCTTCGCGAGGTCGACGTTGCTCTGGGCGACTTTGACGAGCTCGTCGGCGGCGTGGACGTCGAGCATGGCGGAGCGGATCTGGGCGTCGATGGTGTCGCGGAGGCTGCGCTCCTGCTGCACAACGGCCATAAGCTGGGCTTCGGCGACCTCTTGCTGGCCGCGCTGGTTGGCCTCATTGAAGATGGGGAAGGTGAGGCTGCCTTCGGCGGTGAAGTCGCCGTGGTAGTTACCGTTGGTGATGCCGATGACGCCGTAGTTGCCGTTGAAGGCCAGGGCTGGCAGGCGCTGGTAGCGGACGGCGCGCGTGATGTGGTGGTCGAGCTTGTCCTGCTGGAGAAGGCTGAGGTAGTCCTTACGGTGCGCGTAGGCGGTCTGCTTCGCAGTGGCGAGGTCTTCGGCGGCGAGCTCCTGGAACGGAGCCTTGTCGGTGAGGTTGATCGCCTGCCCAGCGGGGATGCCGAGGACGCGAGCGAGCTGGATCTTGTCCTTGGCGAGGATGTTGATGGCGTTGAGATGGTCCTGCTGGCGCTGCTGGTAGTCGACCTGCGAGCGGAGAGTGTCGAGACGGACGCCGACGCCGGCGTTCTGGCGCGCGACGGCCTGCTCGTAGAGGGTCTTGGAGGACTGCTCCTGCGCGGTGGTGTTAGTGACGTTGGCCTCATCGCCGAGGACCTGCAGGTAGAGCGAGCCGACGGCGAGAACGACGTCACCGCGGTCGGTGAGGGTCTGCAGATCGACGACGTTGGTCTCGTTGGTGGTGCCGCGGTAGAGCTCGAAGTCGGTCATGTTGAATAAGACCTGGCTCATGGCGACGTTGGCCTGAGTGGTGTTGACCTTGACGACGGCGGGTGCCGTGTAACCCGGAGGAAGCAGGCCGGTGCTGGCGAACTGGCTGAAGAGCGAGGGTTTGAAGCCGAGTGCCGCGAGGTTGATCTCCTGCGCGTTGCTGCTGGCGTTCAGGCTGAGGTTCGGGATAAGCGCGTTGACGACGCTGAGTGTGAGGCCGCGCACGGAGGTCTGGTTGGCGCGGTCGTACTTGAGGCGGATGTTGCGGTCGAGGCCGAGCGAGATGGCGTCGTCGAGTGAGAGGTCAATGGGGTCATCCTTGGGCAACTCCATGGTCAAGCCGTTGCGAATGGTCTGCGTGGCGAAGGAGAGCTTGAAGCCGTTGCCGGCGGGGCGGCCGAGGGTCTCATCGAGCTGCGAGCGCTGCTCGGCAGATAGGTGCTCCGCGGTGAGCACGGCGCTGGGTGCGGAGGGCAGGTTCTGGTCGGCCTTGTGGCTGGGCTTTTGCGCGGCGCTGGTGGCCGTGCTCAGCAGCGCCGCAGCGGCTGCGAGGCCCAGCAGGTTCCATTTGGAAGTCATCTTCTTCACTGGCTCTTTAGTATTCCGTATCTTCACTGGCTCTATCGGGTTCCGGTCTCGTATCTGTGTCTTTAGATTGCCATGTGTGGTGCCGGGATGCGAAATGGTGCAATAAAAGGCAGTGAAGTTGGTTTGTTGCCTCAGATTCGGTGCGGTTATGGCTGGACGCCGAGATCCTGAGCGGCGTCGGCGAGGGTCTTGTCGGGGGAGGGCCGCCAGCCGGTCTTCACCTCGTCGGCGTTCTGGCTGATGCTCTTGAAGAGCAGGACGTGGCCGCCGATGTGGACGTGGTTCTCGGTGATCTCCCAGTGGCCGGGGGCGACGGGGCGGCGCTGGACGGAGAAGGTGCCGCCGGCGTTCATGCGGCCGAAGATGCCGAAGCCGAAGAGGACGTCATGAGTGAGGCGGCCGCGGAGGGACTGAATGCGGTCGCCGTCGCGGGCGATGACCATCTCGCCGGCCATGGCGGCGAGGACGCGGGCCTCCATGCTGGGCGGGGAGAAGCTGGGATCGGGCTCGTAGCGGAGCGTGGTGAGCTGCGGCGTCTGGCTGACGATGGTCCAGATGAAGGCTTCGGGGAGCATGTGGAGGAAGCGGGTGGCCTGGGCGTCGTCGTGTTCGCCGTCGCGGCGGGCCTTGGCCTGGGCGCTGGGGCTGTTGAGGAAGGTGCGGATGCGGTTGAGTTCCTGCTGCTCGGCTGAGGGCGAGAGTGGGTCGCCATTGAGGGCGATGAGGCGGCGGAGTTCGCCCTGCGGGGTTTCGATGGCGTTGTAGGTGGCGTGATGGCCGTGGGAGTCGTCCTCGTCGCGATACATCCAGTTGCTGTGGTCGTCGTGGCTGGCGGTGAGCTCGGAGTTGACGGCCTCGCGGACGATCTGGCGGGCGTCCTGCGCATGCAGAGGCAGGTTGAGCAGCGTGGCTGCCGCGAGGAGGATGAGGCTGGAGACGAAAGGGGAGATCGACCTAGGCCCGTGCATACAAATGGTTAGGATGCAGGCGTGAGGTGGGATCGTCGCTTGCCAGGGTTATTCGGGGATGATTTTGACGAAGATGCCGTCGGGGAGCGAAGCGCCGCCGAGGAGGTGGATCTGGCCGTCGCGGGTGAAGCCGCGGAGCATCTGGGCTGCGGGCCTAGCTGCTGCGGGGGCCTTTGTGGCGGGGGGTGACGCAGGTCTCTCCACTGCGCTGCGCTCCGGTCGAGATGACACTTCTGTGGTTGGGCGGACTACTGTTGGCTTTGGCTGGTTGCGGTCGGGTGGGCCTGCGGCGGGGCGGGCTTGATTTTGCGCTGGCGCGCGGCCGGTGCCGCGGTCCATGGCCTCGTTGGCGAGGCGGTCGGCGTCTTTGTTCTTGTGGCGGAGGGCGTGGGTGATCTCGAAGGCTTCGAGCTGGGCGATGCGGCGGCGGGCCTCCTCCCACAGGGGGCGGAGGTCGGGGGAGTTGACCTTGTAGCGGCCCTTGATCTGGTTGACCATGAGCTCGGAGTCGGAGACGACGCGGAGGCGGCGGTGGTTGTGCTGGAGGGCCCAGGCGAGGCAGCCGAGGAGGCCGGAGTACTCGGCGAAGTTGTTGGTGCGGTGGCCGAGGAACTCGGAGAGCTCGGCTAGCTTGTGACCGCTGGCGTCGGTGAAGACGGCGCCGAAGCCGGCGGGGCCGGGGTTGCCGCGGGCGCCGCCGTCGCAGTGGGCGGTGACCCAGCCTTCGGTGCTGGAGGTGGAGTCGTCGCGGAAGAGGCTGGCAGTCGGCATGAGGTCAGTTTAGCGGCTGGAGCTGTTGGTTCTGCGGTGGCGGGCGGGATACCCCCTCCCACCCTATGTAGCAGAGGGATCTAGTGGAATCAGCAACTTACGGGGTGATACCGGGGGTAAGTGACTGATTCTGTATATAGTTACGGGTATGATATGGGAAAGATTGGGGTTAGGGGCAGATTGTGCCGGGGGCCGGGGTTGCGGCTTTCAGTTGCCAGTTAACCAGTTGCCAGTGAGCCAGTTTTGTTTCCTGCTTCCAGTATAGAAGGTGGGTGGTGGAGAAAGTGTTTTTGGTTTTAGGGCGTAAGCGGTTTGGATTGCTGGGGTTGGAGTGGATGAGGGCCTCGGTAGGGGTTGACAGCGTGGAGGCATACGTTGGGCTGGAGCCCCTTTCTTTTCCTCACAGCATTATGAGACCCGAGCCTGAAGGCTCGGGGTACCCCTGGAAGCTCGCCGAGCCTGAAGCTTGGGTTAGCTGGAAGCTCGGGGTGTCTGAAGTCTGGGTTTCCTCCAGCGGAAAAAAGGGTGTTTGAGCTGTGAGCCATGGGCTGTGAGCTATGAGCCAGAAGCCATGAGTGGTGAGCTTTGGGCCATGAGGGGAAGGTGGTTGCTCACCTTCGTAACCGGGGCTTCGTCTATGGGAGTGTAGTTACCCTGACTCCGGAGTCAGAAAACAAATGAGCAGCAGCGACGCGATCGCGTTAGTGCGTGATGGGGCCCCCGACTCGATTCATGTGGGTAGGAGACGTCCCAGTCCCTTTGCTTTGGGCCTTCTGGAGACCGAAGGCGCGGGGTTGGCAGTAAAATCGACTGCAGTGATGCCACGCACCGCTGCACAGACCGGGATACGCGGAAAGCTGACGGCCGATCAGGTCGAGGCACGGCAGCAGCAGCGCGCCGAAGACGATGACCTGATTCGCGCAGCGCAGGCCGGGGAGCGGATGGCGTTCGATGCGCTGGTTCGGCGGTACGACCGCAGTGTGCTGCGGCTGGCGCTGCACATGCTGGGCAATGAGCAGGACGCCCAGGATGTGCACCAGGAGGCGTTCATCAAGGCGTATCGCCACCTGTCGAACTTCCGGTTCGAGTGCTCGTTTTATACGTGGCTGTACCGGATTGTGACGAACCTTTGTCTCGATCAGCTGCGGCGGCGGAAGAGCCGCAGGGAAGACCCGGCGACGGTGCTGGATGGCTCCGGCGAAGAGCTGGACCTGATGGCGAGCGTGCAGGACGAACGCGCGATGGCCAACCCGGCGCGGGAGCTGGAGCGGAAGAACATGGGCATTGCGATCCAGAGTGCGCTGGACGAGCTGACGCCGCGGGAGCGCATGGTGTTTGAACTGAAGCACTACCAGGGACTGAAGTTGAGAACGATCGGCGAGATGCTATCGACGACAGAGGAGACAGCTAAAAACACGTTATTCCGGGCGACGCGGAAGCTGCGGGCACGGTTGGCGGAAGTTCGATGAAGCAGGGAGTAGCAAGAGCGTGAAACGGAACTTTACAGGTCGGGATTTCGGCTCGCGGCTCGGTTGAAGGGGAGAGCGGCCACAGAGCCGCCTGTCCGGTTACACAGGGAAATGCTTTCGAGGCTGGTTTTGAGGTACGCATATGAAGTGTGAGAACGCGCAACAGAATATTCTTCTCGCGCAGTATGGCGAGCTACCGGACGAGTTGCACTTTGCTTTAGAACAGCACCTGAACCTTTGCGAGGAGTGCCGCCGCGAGTGGAACGCGATGCTGGCCCTGCAGGAGGAGCTGGCGGCTGTACCGATGGTGGAGCCTTCGCCGAACCTGCTGGCGTCCTCGCGGATGCGGCTGGACGAGGCGCTGGATATGATGCCGGAGCGCAGTGTGGGGCAGCGCTTCTGGGGCAATGCGTTTCGCTGGCTGGGCTTTATGCAGGGAGCGCCGGCGTTGACGACGTTGCTGGTGGGTGTGGGTTTCCTGGGCGGCAACTTTGTGGCGCGATACCAGGCGGCGCGTGAGCCGAAGCTGCCGTCGCCGATGATTCTTTCAAGCCCGAACGGCGGGACGATTGCCAGCGTAAGCGGCATTGTGCAGACGCCGAACAGCGATGTGGTGCAGGTGAAGTACAACCGCGTGGTGCCGGAGATGGTGCAGGGGTCGCTGGATGACCCGCAGATTCGGCAGTTGCTGATGCTGGGTACGCAGCTGGCGGAGAACAACGAAGTGCACGCGACGAGCGTGAGCCTGATGGCGGATGCGTGCCGCACGACGCACAACTGCGTGGACGGCGCGGACGGCGCGAGCGAGTTGAGGACGGCGCTGTTGACGGAGCTTCGTTACGACAAGAGTTCGGCGGTGCGGCTGAAGGCGCTGAATGGGCTGCAGCCTTATGTGGGCGAGGACGAGCAGGTCCGCGATGCGGTGCTGGATGCGCTGATGCGGGACAAGAGCGCGGATGTGCGGTCGCAGGCGGTGTCGATGTTGCAGCCGGTGGAGGGAGATTCGAGCGTGCGGCAGGTGTTGCGCACGGTGTCGTCGCAGGATGCGAACCCGGCGATTCGGAACGCATCGTTCCAGGTGCTGCAGGGCGCAGCCGATATCGAGTAGGCGCAGGACGTGCTGGTGGTGATGAGGCGCAGAGTCGAGATCGGAACAGGATTGCTGGGGTTGCTGCTGGTGTGTGGGCCGGCGGTGGCGGCGAAGGGCCATGCGAATGGTTCTGGGCATGGGCGCGCGGCGCGGGGGCCGGCGGCGCATCCGCCGGGGTACCTGGGTGTGGGGTTCCATGATGCGAGCGGACATGGGGTAGAGGTGCTGCTGGTGGACCATGATGGGCCGGCAGGCAAGGCAGGGCTGCGGCCGCATGACATCCTGGTGAGCTTGAATGGGACGGCGATTGCGAATGCGGATGCCTTGAGCAAGATGATCCATGAGACCGCGCCGGGCGTGGGTGTGACGCTTGTGGTGCTGCGCGATGGGCAGACGATGAAGGTGTCGGTGACGATTGCCGATCGCATGGTGGTGGAGCGGACGGTGCGCGCGCGGGTGGCGCAGGACACGGCGCTGGAGGAGGCCGATCCTCCGGTGGAGGATTTTTCGGCAGGCGATCCTCCTGAGCCTGCTGCGCCGACGGGCAAGGCGGCGAACAACCGGAGCTTTATTGGGACGGTGCTGCACCTGGCTCCGTTTACGGGGCTGGCGCTGCAGACGATGGAGCCGCAGCTGGCGGAGTTCTTTGGGGACTCGCAGGGGTTTGGTTTGCTGGTGCAGCGGGTGGCGCCGGACTCGCCTGCGGCGTTTTGCGGGCTGCGGGCAGGGGATGTGCTGCTGCGGGCGAACTCGGTGCCGCTGAAGAAGGCGAGCGACTGGGAAAAGCGGCTGAAGGCGGCGCAGGGACAGAGCATGGCGCTGAGCGTGCTGCGAGACCACCATGAGATTACGGTGTCGCTGACGCCGGAGGCGCGGCACCACTCGATGGTGGAGTGGCCGCAGATGTTTGAGTGGCAGTGAGTAGAGAGTAGACAGTAGTGAGTAGTGAGAAGCGCAAACGCACTTACCACTACTCACTTATCACTACTGTCTTGTTACTTGACGGCGGTGGCGGGCTTGCCTTCCTGCACGTAGTTCTTGTTCCAGGCGGGGATTTCTACGACGTAGGTGCCTGGCTTTTCAATGACGCACTGGCAGCCGAGGCGGCTGTTGAGCTGCAGGCCGGGGGCCATGTCGAGGCGGTCGAGCTCGAGGTCTTCGGCCTCGGAGACGCCTTCGGCACCCTTCTTGAGGAAGATGTGGCAGGTGGTGCAGGCCGCGACACCGCCACAGGCGTGGTCGAGGAAGATGCCGTAGTTTTCGGCGACGTCGAGGAAGCTGTTGGGCAGGCCGTGGCCGTCGTAGGGCATGGTGTCGTGGACGAATTCGACGGTCTTGTTTTCGGGCTCGAAGGTCACGCGAACGATGTTGTCGGCGGGTGGCTTGGAGAGGTCGACTTCGGGGAGCGAGTTGGGATCGGGTACGGACATGTCAGTGTTCATTTTAGCGCGCGGGCGATGATCGCCGCCGAAGATAAGAGAGGCCGTAACGTTACAGGGCATACATTTGTCATACCGTTGTAAGGAATGGAGAAAGGGCTATGCGCGCGCCGCGATGGATTGTTGTGCTGGGAGTTGTGTTTGTACTGGGAGTGGCGATGCAGGCGGTGAGGCCGTCGCTGGGCAAGCCTGCGGGGTCTCAGGCGGAGATTGCCGCTCCACCGGAGGTGCGGGCGATTTTGCAGCGGCGGTGTTATGCGTGCCATAGCGATGCTCCGCAGCTGGCGTGGTTTGACCAGGTGGAGCCTGCATATTGGATGGTGGCGAAGGACGTGCGCGAGGCTCGGGCGCATTTGAACTTTTCTGAACTGGGAACGAAGCCTGTGGCGGCGCAGCGTGCGGAGCTGTTTGAAGCCGTGAATATGATTCAACTGGGGGCGATGCCGCTGCCGCAGTATCTGGCGGTGCATCGCGAGGCGGGTGTGACGCCGGAGGAGCTGGCGGTGCTGAAGACGTGGCTCGCGCCGTTTGCTCCTGTGGCCGCGAGTGCCGCTGCGCCGGTGAGTGTGCCGAGTTTCGGTGAGCGAAAGGGGGCGGCTTCGTTATCGCTGAATGGGGTGCCTTATTTTCCTGACTATCGCGACTGGAAGGTGATCAGCACGACGGACCGTGGCGACAACCATACGATGCGGATCATTACGGGGAATGATGTGGCGATTCGTGCGGCGGAGCAGCGGAAGATTAGTCCGTGGCCGGATGGGAGCGTGTTTGCGAAGATTACGATGGCGTCCTCGGATGATGGGCAGGGGCATGTGTCCGCGGGCAAGTTTGTTCAGGTGGAGTTCATGGTGAAGGATGCGCAGAAGTATGCCGCGACGCAGGGTTGGGGGTATGCGCGGTACAAGGGCGACGCGCTGAAGCCGTATGGTGCGGACGCGCACTTTGATCGCGAGTGTACGGGGTGCCATGCGCCGATGCGGGACAACGATTTTGTGTACTCGATGCCGATTGCGCGGGAGGTGGGACGATGAAGCTGCGCGTCATGGCGGTGATGATTTGTTTGGTGATGGTGGCGGGGTGTCAGAAGAAGCAGACGGCGGCGAGCGATCTGTATAACGATGCGGCGATGGTGGATGTGGGACTGCCGTATCCGGTGATGCAGTGGAAGCCGCTGACGACGATGGTGGATCGTGGTGCGGGGACGACGTCGACTTTGTTTGGGAATGATGCTGCGGTGGCTGCGGCGCGTGCGGGGCAGAGCTATCCAGCGGGTGCGGTGCTGGGGCTGGTGATGTGGCGGCAGAAGGATGATCCGCACTGGTTTGGGGCGAGGATTCCTGATGGGCCGTTGCAGGTGGAGTTTGTGGAGTTTGGTGCGAGTGGAATGAGGTATCGCGAGTTTGCGGGGAGTCCGATGGTGGAGCAGGCAGGGGCGCAGGACCGCGGGGCGGTGATTGCTGCGATGAAGGCTGCGGCGCTGCCGTAGGCGCTTTCTACAATCACGAAGCAGATTTTGATTTGGGTATCCGGGCGGAGTGGATAAGATCGTCACATTATGACGACCGATCGATTTGCTGCTGTCGTGACTGGATTCCTGGCGGCGTGTGCGGTGTCGATGCCTGCGCTGGCGCAGCGTGATGGCGTGATTCGACGCCTGGATGGGACGGTGTTGTCGCGAGCGCAGGCTGAGGAGATTGCCGCGACGGAGTTGAAGGCGGACGGAGTGACGGGCGCGGAGATAGCGATCCTGAACCACGGACGGCTCGTCTGGTCATATGGATTTGGGCTGCGGGACGTGGCGAAGAACCTGCCGATGACTCCGGACACGAACACCTGGGCGGCCTCGATTACCAAGGCGGTGTTTGCTACGTGGGTGATGCAGCTGGTGGAGCAGCACGAGTTGAACCTGGATGAGCCGGTGGCGAAGATCCTGACGCGGCCGTTGAATGAGGTTGAGCACTACAGGGTGACGGGGTCGGAGGTGGTGAAAGACCCGCGGTGGCAGGCGGTGACGCCGCGCATGATGTTGTCGCACACGTCGGGATTTGCGAACTTCAGCGGAATGGAGCCGGATGGGAAGATCCATATCCACTTCACGCCGGGCACGCGCTTTGCGTACTCGGGCGAGGGGCTGAACGTGCTGCAGTTTGCGCTGGAAGACCGGATGCACCTGCAGATTGCGGATGCGATGGCGAAGGACATCTTCAGGCCGTTGGGGATGAGGCAGACGGGCATGGTGTGGCAGCCGTCGTTCGAGGAGAACTCTGCGTTGCGGTATGACGCGAAGGGGAAGCCGATTGGGCCGACGCATCGCAACGACGCCAAGGCTGCGGGTTCAATGGTGACGAGTGCCAATGACCTGGCGCTGTTTCTGGAGGCGCTGCTGGCGAAGAAGATTCTGCGGGCTTCGACGGAGCAGCAGATGTTTACGAAACAGATTGCGATCCATGCGACGCACGAGTTTCCGCCGTTCGAGGCTTCCAGCGGAAACGATGGCGAAGCGGAGGGGCTTGGTTACGGGCTGGGATGGGGCTTGCTGGAACGGACGAAGTATGGGTCCGCGTTCTTCAAGGAAGGGCACGGAGACGGCGCTGAGAATTATGTGATCTGCTTTCCTCGCAGCGGGTCGTGCATGATTTTGTTGACCAATAGCGATAATGGGGAGCTGGCGTTCCGGCCTCTGCTGGAGAAGTTGATGGGCGACACGGTTACGCCGTGGGTATGGGAGGGGTACACGCGCGACCAGGTGCTGCACAACGAAGAGCACGCGAAGTGATGAGGATGGACGCGGGTTAGTCTTCGGTAGAGTCGCCGGGGGTGTCGGTTGAGTCTTCGAACTCGGCCTTTTTGAAGGCGTGGGGGGCGGTGGGGGCTGCGCCTTTGGCGGCGATGTCGTCGCTGGCGGAAGCCATGGTCTTGCCGCCGAGGGCGCCGGTGACGGCGGAGTCCATCATGATCTCGGCGAAGCGGCGGGTGGCTTTGTCGAGCTGGTCGATGCCTTTGCGGATGACCTTGTAGTCGCCGCCTTTGATGGAGTTCTGGAGCTCGAGGACGGCGGCTTCGATGTTGGCGTGCTCGTCGAAGGTGAGCTGCTGCCAGGCCTGCGATGACTTGCCTTTGGCGACGGCGTCGAGAATGGTGTGGGCTTCGTTGGTGGCCTCGATGACCTGGCGGGCGGTGATGTCGGCCTCGGCGTAGTCGAAGGAGTCGAGGATCATGGTTTCGACCTGCTCGTCCGTCAATCCATAGGTAGGTTTGACTTCGACCTGGGCAGCCTGGCCGCTGCGCTGCTCGCGCGCGGAGACGTGGAGAATGCCATTGGCGTCGATGAGGAACTTGACCTCTACGCGGGCCATGCCGGCGGCCATGGGTGGGATGCCTTTGAGGTCGAAGCGGGCGAGGGAGCGGCAGTCTTTGGCGAGCTCGCGTTCGCCTTGCAGGACGTGGATGGCGACGGCGGTTTGGCCTTCGACGGCGGTGGTGTAGTGTTCGGTGGCGGAGGCGGGGATGGTGGAGTTGCGCTGGATGACCTTGCTCATGACGCCGCCGTAGGCTTCGATGCCGAGCGAGAGTGGGGTGACGTCGAGGAGGAGGAGGTCGTTGGTCGCGGTGTTTTCGGTGCCTGAGAGGATTTGGGCTTGAACGGCTGCACCGAGGGCTACGACCTCGTCGGGGTTGAGCTCGGTGTGGAGCTTTTTGTTGCGGGATTCGAGGTCGAAGAGTTTGGTGACGAGAGCGCGGACCGCGGGGATGCGGGTGGAGCCGCCGACCATGACGACTTCGTCGATCTGGGCGGGGGTGAGTTGCGCGTCTTTGAGGGCTTGGCGGACGGGTTGCGCGGTGCGTTCGATGACGGCGGCGATGAGGCCTTCGAACTGGGTGCGGCTGATCTCGCGGGCGTAGAGTTTTTCTGGTGCGCCGGAGTCGGCGGGTAGGGTGAGTTGCAGGCGCGCGTTGTCGGTGGAGCTGAGGGCGATCTTGGCTTCGATGACGGTCTTGCGGAGTTGCTGGATGACTTCGGGGTTTGTGGATACGTCGGTGCCCAGATCGCCTTTGATGTCGTCGAGGGCGATGGCGGTGAGGAGATTGTCGATGTCGTCGCCGCCGAGGTGGGTGTCGCCCCCGGTGGCTATGACTTCGAAGATGCCTTCGTGGAGCTTGAGGATGGAGATGTCGAAGGTGCCGCCGCCGAAGTCGTAGACTGCGATGATGCCGTCTTTGTTTTTGTCCAAACCATAAGCCAATGCGGCGGCGGTGGGTTCGTTGACGAGGCGGAGGACTTCGAGGCCGGCAATTCTTCCGGCGTCTTTCGTGGCTTGCCGCTGCGCGTCGTTGAAGTAGGCAGGGACGGTGATAACGGCCTTAGTGACTTCGGCGCCGAAGAAGCGCTCGGCGTTGCGCTTGAGCTGGAGGAGGATGTAGGCGGAGATCTCCGGCGGGGTGAGGGTGAGGCCGCCTACGTTAAGCTTGAGGACTTCGCCGGGTTGGAGGCCGGGGGCGAGATGGAAGGGGAAGAGCTTGAGCTCGGGCTCGACGTCGGCGAGGTCGCGGCCCATGAGGCGCTTGACGGAGTAGACGGCGTTGGCGGCGTTGGAGAGCAGGACGTTGCGCGCGGCGTTGCCGACTGAAAATCCATTAGCCGTTTCCTGGTCGAAGGCGACGACGGAGGGGACGATGGGGCTGCCGTCTTCGCCGGGGATGACGGCGGGAGTGTCGCCCTGCATATAGGCGATGAGCGAGTTGGTGGTGCCTAAGTCGATGCCGACGACGGGTGCTACTGCCAAAGGAAGCCTCTTTCATGGGCGCGGTCCGCTGCGGCTGTGCCCATCTACTATTTTCGCCTATTTGAGGGATGCGTGAGGCGGGGTTTGGGGTTCTTGGCGAGGAAGAATTGGCGCTTGCTGCGGGAGACGCAGGTCTCTCCGCTGCGTCCGCAAAAAGCGCGGACTTCGGTCGAGATGACACTTCTGTGGAGGGATGGGCAGGTTGGGGCGGGATGGGTTGGTTCGGTAGAGCTGAAGGTGTTACCCCACCCATGACGATGCTGCTGTCATGAGTGGGGCACACAAGTTGGAACTACTTTTTGGGCTGCGGGAGGCCGGGACGCTGGATGTTGGGGTCGAGGCGGTTGGCAGTCTGGAAGGGGATCATCCAGCCGGGGTACTCGGGTGGGAGGGCGCTGACTTCGTCGAGCTGCTGGAGCTCGTCGGGGGTGAGTTTGAGGTCGACGGCGGCGAGGTTGTCGGTGAGCTGGTCCATGCGCTTGGCGCCGATGATGATCGACGTGACGACTGGTTTGGCGAGCAGCCACGCGAGCGAGATACGCGCCGGGCTGCAGTTGTGGGCCTCGGCGATGGGCTTCATCGCGTCAAGGATGCGCCAGGTGCGGTCCTTGTCGACGATGGGGAAGTCGAACTCGGAGCGGCGGGAGTCGGCGGGCTTCTGGTTGTCGCGGCTGAACTTGCCGGAGAGCAGGCCGCCGGCGAGGGGGCTCCAGACGAGCAGGCCGGTCTTTTCGGCTTCCATCAAGGGGACGAGCTCGCGTTCGAGGTCGCGGCCGGCGATGGAGTAGTAGGCCTGCAGGGTGTCGATGCGGGCGAGGTTTTTGTACTGAGAGATACCTAATGCCTTGGCGAGCCGCCAGGCGTGCCAGTTGGAGACGCCGATGTAGCGGACCTTGCCGTTCTGGACGAGGGTGTCGAGGGCACGAAGGGTCTCTTCGAGGGGTGTGACCCAGTCGGTGCCGTGGATCTGGTAGAGGTCGATGTGGTCGGTGCCGAGGCGCTTGAGGGAGGCGTCGACGGCGTCCATGATGTGGCCGCGTGAGGCGCCGACGTCGTTGCGGCCGGGGCCGACGCGACCGAAGACCTTGGTGGCGATGACGACGTCCTTGCGGGCGATGTTGAGGTTCTTGAGGGACTGGCCGAGGATGGTTTCGCTGTGGCCTTCGGAGTAGACATCGGCGGTGTCGAAGAAGTTGATGCCGCCGTCGATGGAGGCCTTGATGAGCTCGTCGGCGCCGGCCTGGTCGACGGTGCCGATGTGGCGGAACATGCCCTGGCCGCCGTGGAAGGTCATGGTGCCGAAGCAGAGGGTCGAGACGAGAAGGCCCGTGTCACCGAGTGTTTTGTATTGCATTGGATTGTCCTTGGACCGGCCGTGGGGGTTGGTGGAGCACGGCGGTGTGCATAGGATGCGTCCGCGGATGGCGGGGACGCAAGGGGTGGAATGAATATTCGGTTGCTGTGTGGCCGGGGCTAAAGCCCCTTCTATTGTGAGCGGGTATTCAGGGGCCTAAAGGCCCCTGCTCCCTCCGAAAGAACAAAGACAGCATCGTGGGCTAAAGACAGCATCGTTGGTTAGGGCTGGAAGACGAGGCGGGTGGCCTGGTCTTTTTCGTTCCACAGTGCGGTCACTTCGGAGAGTGGGGCGGTTTTGTAGCTGAAGTCGAAGGGGTGAGTGGTGGTGAGGGTGAAAAACTCGGTGATGGCGGTGCGGATGGCGGTGAGGTCGGCGCTGCCGAAGCCGGAGCCGAGGAGCTCGAGGTTGGTGGAGCGCAGGGTGTGGGCGCTGAGAGAGATGTTTTCGCCGGCGAGGTTGCCGATCTGGACAAAGCGGACGCGAGTGCCGGATTTGATGACGCCGCGCTGGGAGATGGCGGCGAGGGTGGCTTCGGCAGCGGGGCCCCAGAGGTAGTCGAGGACTACGTCGATGCCGCAGTCGGCGATGGCAGAGCGGTAGTCGGCGATGATGGCGTCGCGGTCCTGCGTGAGCGAGATGGTGCGGTCGGCGCCGAGGGACTTGAGCTTTTCGAGGGCCTCGGGATTGCGGCCGGCGGCGATGATGTGGCCTGCGCCACGGGCCTTGGCGATCTGCACGGCGAGCTGGCCGGAGGTGCCGGTGGCTCCGAGGATGAGGACGCTTTCGCCGGGGGTGAAGCGGCCGCGGTCGAGAGCGACCCAGGAGGACATGGCCGGGTTGGCGACGGCGGCGGCGAAGGCGTCGTCGAGGGAGTCGGGCAGAGGGATGACCATCATGTTGCCGATGACGGTCTGCTCGCACATGGTGCCGTAGGGGAAGCGCGCGCCGCCGAAGTAGATGCGGGTTCCGGCGGGGAGTGAGCCGAGGGGGCCTACGAGGCGCCCGGTGGCGTCGACGCCGGGGATGAAGGGGAGTTTGCCGGTGCTGGTGTAGTGCTGACCGCTGGCGACGGATTTGACGATTTGGTGCAGGCCGGCGGCGGCGACGGTGACGAGCTGCTCGCCTTCGGCGGCGATGGGAGCTTCAAAGGTGGTGTAGACGGGGGGCGCGTCGTAGGACTGGACGAGGGCGGCGTTCATGCGGGCTCCTTCCGAAAGTGAGCTATTTTCACTGTACAGAATGCACTGTACGCTGGATGATGCTAGGGGGGAGACAGCGATGGCTTCAGGGTCGATGTTAATTCCGAGTGTGCGATATAAAGACGCCCATGCTGCAATTGCGTGGTTGGAGAAGGCGTTTGGCATGGTGCGCCATGCAGTGTATGAAGGCAAGGCCGGTGGCGTGGACCATGCGGAGCTTCGGTTTGGGACGGGAATGATTATGCTGGGTTCGGCGTCGAACCCGGGGCCGATGAAGCAGCTGTATGCGACGCCGGAGGAGATTGGCGGGAGAGTGACCTCTCCGCTGTACCTGGTGGCGGAGGACTGCGGGCCGATTTGGGAGAGCGCGAAGGTTGCCGGGGCGGAGATCGTGATGGAGTTGCGCGAGATGGAGTACGGGGGCAGATCGTTCTCGGTGCGCGATCCGGAGGGGTATCTGTGGTCGGTGGGCGAGTATGATCCATGGAAGGCGAAGGATTAATTTCAAGGAGCAACGAGTGGCGACGAGCAAGGTTCCGTACGATGACGTGCTGGGCGACCGCGATCCGGCCAAGGTGATTGCGAAGACTCCGCGTAAACTGATGAAACTGCTGGATGATCTGAGCGATGAACAGATCGATTCGCGCCCTGCGCCGGGCAAGTGGAGCCTGCGAGAGACCCTCTGCCACATGGCGGACTGCGAGATCGCGTGGGCGTGGCGGCTGCGCTATGTGTATGGCGAGAAGAACCCGGTGATTCAGCCGTTCGACCAGGATAGCTGGGCGAAGGCGTACAAGTCGTACTCGCTGGCCGAGGCGATGGGGTGTTTCAAGGCGCTGCGGAAGTGGAACGTGGTTTTTATCGAAGGGCTGAAGGACGCGGACATCAAGAAGGTGGCGATGCATCCGGAGCGCGGGGAAGAGACGTTGTGGACGCTGGTGAGGATTATGGCAGGACACGATTTGCATCATCTGACTGCGCTGGAGAAGACGCTGAACAGGAAGAGCTAGAGGCTGATTGAGAGGAAAGAGGTGTCGCGGCTCTGCGCGGATTTCTCTCATTGCTGTTAGTGCGCTCGCGCCTTCGGCTCTTGCTACCGTAAATACAGGGGTTTCTCCGCTCCGCATCGCGATAAAGCCGCAATGCTCCGGTCGAAATGACAATCTTTTTGAGGGGACAGAGCTTTGTACAAAGTCGAGGCTGCGCTACTCGTGGGAGAGCGCAGCCTTTTGCTTTGCGTACATGAGCTGGTAGTCGTGCTGGGCTTCGTTGACGGCGGTCTGGTAGCCGGTGGGGTCGATGAAGATGCGGGGGCCTTCGGTCTTCATGCGCTGGAGCTTTGGGAGCAGGTTGAAGTAGACGCCGTGGGCGCCGAGGAAGATGTCGCAGGGCAGCGCGTGGAGGATGACGAAGGTGTGGCGGAAGTCGGGGTCGATGCCGGGGTAGGACGCGGGGTGGTTGGGGGCGTCGATGAGACGGTAGTGGGAAAGTGGAGCCCAGCCGCCGACGATGACGACATGGCGGAGTTGCGAGGCGGGCTCACCGGGGACGTGGACGAGGAAGGTGAACGTGGTGCAGCCGCGGGTGTGGCCGGCTGTTTTGTGCGCGGTGAGTGTGAAGCCGCCGAGGATGATGCGCTCGTTGTCGTGGAGGATGTGGTCGACGTGCGCGGGGGTGAAGGGGGTGGTGATGTCGTGACCGAAGGCGAAGTCCTTGTGGCCGCCGGATTCCATGGCGGCGACATCGCCGTCCATGACGTAGTTTTGGGCGTGGGTTTCGCGGAGGACTTCGGCAGCGCCGCCGACGTGGTCGGAGTGGGCCTGGCCGTTGAGGAAGATCTTGATGTCAGTCCAGTGGAAGCCGAGCTTTTCGACGCTGGCCCTGATCTGCGGCGGCGAGGACGCTAGGTTGGCGTTGATGAGGATGTCACCGGCGGGGGTGGTGATGAGGTAGCTGGCGAGGTCGCGGCTGCCGACGTAGTAGAGATTATCGGCGATCTGGAAGGGCGGGAGCTGGGTGGTCCAGTCGGCGGGGTTTTCGGCGCGGAGCAGAGGGGCGATGGTGAGGAGAGCGATGAGGGTGAGCAGGCGGCGCATACTGTGGTGGTATCACGCCGTGCGGAGGAATCTGCTGTGAGTTTGCTGAGGTATCGGGCGAGTTATCCCTTGGCGGTGTGGGCTGGGATAAAGAGAGCGGTCGCGCTTTGCGCGATACCCCACCCTTTCACGATGAAGCTGTGAAAGGATGGGCCACCCATCCTATGGTTCGCGAAGGTGCTCGGGGAACTCTTCGAGGGCGGCGTTGACGTCGCGGACGAGGTTACGGATGTAGCTGCGGCGGTTGAGGAGGGCGACCATGGCTTGTTTGGCGGCGTCCTTTGCGGCTGCGTTGTTGGTGTCGACTGCCGTGTCCCATTGTGTCCAGAGGGATTCGAGCTGCTGATGGGCGTCGGTGAGCATGGCGGCGAATTTGGTGCGCTCGGTTTCGAGTTGGGCGCGGACGTAGGGGTCGTCGCCACCCATCTTCAGCTCTTCGAGGGCCATGTTGAGCTCGAAGGCCTCTTCGAGGAGGTCGGGTGGGGCTACCTGCTTCTTCTGAGTGCCGGTGGACTTGGCCAAATCGGTGGCAGCGCGGGACTGCTCTTCGAGCTGGATGCCTTCGAGGGTGAGGAGGTACTCGGTGCGGGCGATGGGGTCGCGGAGAGTGCGGTAGGCGTCGTTGAGGGTGGAGCTGGCGGCGAGGGCGGCGTTCTGCTCTTCGAGGGGGCGCGCGGCGAAGCGGTCGGGGTGCAGTTTGCGCGACTGCGCGTAGAAGCTCTTCTCGAGCGCAGCGGTGTCGATGTGCAGGTGGGGCGGGAGGCCGAATTGGGTGAAGTAGGTATCGCTCATCGGTAGGTTTGATTGTAAGTGTGCCGTATTAGATGCGTGTGGATGTCAGCGATGTGGGGGGTGGCGATACACTCAAGGTATGTGTTGCTTGCGGTTAGGCGTTGCTGCTCTTTTCTTGTCGATGATGGTGCCGGGTACGGGTGTTGCTGCGGGGCTGCAGGCTGCGAGTCCGGCGGCGAACACGGACTGGAAGGCGCAGATTGAGGCGCGTCGGCAGGCGCTGATTGCGAAGAACGGGCCGGGGACCGATGTGGCCGAACGCGATGAGCTGCTGAAGATGCGCGGCGAAGACCAGAGGGCTCGGGGCATCGGCACACAGGGTAAGGGTGCGGTGCAGATTGCGACCAACCTGACGGCGATCGACAACGCGCTGACCGAAGAGCTGAAGGTGCTGGTGAAGGCGAAGGGCTGGCCGACGATCTCGCAGGTGGGCATCGAGGCGTCGAATGCGGCGATGTTGATCCTGACGCATACACGGGACCATGCGTGGCAGGTAGGCATGCTGCCGGAGCTGGAGAACCTGGCGGATGAGAAGAAGATCGACCCTTCGGCGCTGGCGCTGGTGATCGATAAGGAGCTGGTGTATGAGGGCAAGCTGCAGCGTTATGGAACGCAGTTCAAGCAGATGGCCGATGGGTCGATTGCGATGTACAGCGTGGAAGACCCAGGCGGGCTGGACCGCGAGCGCGCCGAGGTGATGCTGCCGCCGATCGATGTGTACAAAGGGATGCTGGCGGGGATGTATCACCTGAAGGTGTCGAACAAGATTGTGATGGCGGTGGCGCAGGGGAAGTGAAGCAGGGGATAGTGGAGAGGGGATAGAGCCAGCTATCCCTCCCCGAATTTGGGGTAGGATCCGCAGCGGATTGGGGTTAGGGGTGGATGGGGCGACCGGACGGCGAGGCTGTCTGGCGGGTGGTGGCCGGGTTGTCAAAGAGAGTTGGGTTGGCCTGGGGTATGCGTGAGGTTGTGACGACCGGATATCCGTTATCTCACTCATGACGATGGTGGGAGTGCCGGAGGGAGTGTCGCTGGTTTCAAATGCAGGTCTCTCCACTGCGCTGCGCTTCGGTTGAGATGACCCTTCATGGGTATGTCCAAGGGGTAATGCGACGGCGGATTTATCTAGGTGAGCTCGTCGAAGCGGGTTTCGGTGAGGTCGAGTTCGCGTTCGATGGTGCGCATGACTTCGTCGCCGATGGCGTTTTCGTCGCGCAGCTTGAGCAGTGTGCGGCGCTCTATGGAGGCGACGTGGCGGAGAAGTGCGACGCGCTTCTGGAAGAATATGGCAGATGCGCGGGTTGCCTCATCGGGCTGTCCGGCGGCGCGAGTGATGCGGTCGTAGGTGGTGACGTCCGCGACACGCTGTTGGTAACGGCGGAGTAGCTCGTCGAGGTTCTGGATATCGTCTCCGGAGGCGTTTTCGCGTTGCTGCTGGAGCCATTCGACGGCTGAAGAGAGCACGCGGTAGCGGGCGGCGAGCATCTCATCTTCGAGCTCAGAGTTGCCTGCGAGGCCGAGACGGTGGATGAGCGGAGGCAGGGTGAGTCCCTGGCCGACGAGCGTGACGAGGATGATGCTGAAGGTGAGAAAGAGGATGAGGCTACGCTGCCTGAAGGGCTGGCCGTTGGAGAGCGTGACGGGGAGGCTGAAGGCGGCGGCGAGGGAGAGGACTCCGCGCATGCCGGACCAGCCGATGACGAAGAGGGAGCGGGTCTCTGGAATGGGCGCCGGCTGATGGGAGAAGCGGCGGCGAATCCAGAACGAGATGTGCGCGCCAGGGAAGACCCAGGCCATGCGCAGCGCGATGAGAACGAGGCTGAAGGTGAGGCCGTAGAGGACGAGCGTCCAGTTGCTGTACTGGTGGATGCCGGCGAGAATGTAGGGCAGTTGCAGGCCGATGAGCAGGAAGACGACGCCGTTGAGGACGAAGTCGAGTGAGCCCCAGGCGCTGAGGATCTGGAGGCGCGCGGCGGGCGAGAGATACGAGGCGCTGCGGCGGCTGAGATAGAGGCCGCAGGCGACGACGGCGAGGACGCCGGAGGCGCGGAGCTCCTCTGCCGCGAGATAGGCGACGTAGGGGACGATGAGGCTGGCGGCCATTTCGAGGGGGCCGTCGGTGATCCAGCGCTCGACGAAGATCATGAGATGGCCGAGGAGCAGGCCGACGCCGAGGCCGCCGGCGATGAGCCAGAGGAGACGGAAGGTGGCCTCGGGGATGGAGAGCGAGTGGCCGCTCGTGAGGAGCGTGATGCCGAACTCGAGGGCGAGGAGGCCGGTGGCGTCGTTGACGAGGGATTCGCCTTCGAGGAGGCCGGTGATGCGCGGGGAGAGGCCGAGGGTGCGGGCGATGGAGCCGGCGGCGACGGCGTCGGTTGCGGCGACGACGGCGCCGAGGAGGAAGCCGCTGGTGAAGTCGAGGGTGGTAACGAAGTGGTCGGCGAAGAAGGCAATGCCGAGCACGGTGAAGCCGACGAGTCCGGTGGCGAGCATCGTAATGGAGACGAGGTTTCGGCGGAACTCGCGCCAGTTGGTTTGCCAGGCGGAGGCGTAGAGCAGTGGTGGAAGAAAGAGCAGAAAGACGAGGTCGGGATTAAGCGGGATGCGTGGGACGCGTGGCACAAACGAGATGACCAGGCCCGCGAGGACGAGCAGGATGGGGTAGGGGACGTTAATGCGCTTCGCCACGCCCGCGAAGAGGACGACGGAGATGAGGAGGAAGAGACCCAGGACCTCTAGGGTGTGGATGTCCATAGAGCTGAGTGTAGAGGATAGAGGGTAGAGGAGTAGAAAAGGCTAGGCGGCTACGGAGATGCGCTCGGCGAAGGTGGTGGGCTCGGGGATTGGGAGGCCGTCTTCGCGGAGACCAGCGATGTGGAGTGCGATGCCTTCGCGGATGAGCTGTTCTGCATCTTCGCGGGTGTCTCCCACGACGCCTAGACCGGGAAGGTCGGGGGCGTAGGCTCCCCAGCCGCCGTCGTTGGCTGGTTCGAAGATGACTAGATACTCACGCATTGCCTACTCCAGACCTGCTTGCCTCAGAATACTCTTGCGAGTACCTTCGGGTACATCTTTTCCCGGCTTGCCTGCGACCGTAACGCGACCGGGCTTAACCGGATGCTTGTATTGCTGATGGCTGCCGACTGTGCTGTGGAGTCTCCAACCGTCCTGCTCGATGAGCTTGATGATTTCTCTATACTTCATGGGCTAACCTCCGCCCGCGGGTTATCGCAGAGAATCAAATTTCGTGTCAAATCGGAGGGAATCAGGCAGAGAAGCTGGAGCCGCAGCCGCAGCTCTTTGTGGAGTTGGGGTTGATGAAGTTGAAGCCCTGGCGCATGAGGGTCTCTTCGAAGTCGAGGACCATGCCGGCGAGGTAGAGGAAGGATTTCGGGTCGACGAAGAGCTTGACGGGCTTGGCGCCGGAGGGGTCGTTGGGGGTTTCGATGCCCTCGCCGAAGAGGAAGGTGCGGTCGCGCTCGCGGGGCTGGGTGTCGAAGCGTATGTTGTAACTGAGGCCGCTGCAGCCGCCGCCGGTGATGCCGAGGCGCAGGCCTCCGGCGTCGGGCGAGATGCCCTCTTTTGCCATGGCGATGCGGATGCGCTTGAGGGCGTTTTTCGTGATCTCGATGCCGGCCTTGGCGCGGGGCTCATAACCCTCGGCGGTGAGGAGCGTCATACCTGCCAGGGGGTCCTTGTTGGACTCCGGCGCGGGGGCGCTCATCGCTTGCGAGGTGGTGGACGAGATGGAGACCGTAGACATACGCAGATTTGATTCTAGCTGTTATGGGAAAGGTTCACCCGGTTTTATGTGGTTTGTACCCGAAAAGACTGCGATCTGCGACTAAGAGTGTTAAGCTACTGAACACTGTCAAGGAGGCTGGGTATGCCGAAGTTCGTGATCGAGCGCACCATGCCGGGCGTTGACGGGCTCGGTGCCGGTGGTGAGGAAGTTTGTGGACAGGCGATCCAGGGTACATGATGAGGCAGCATCGCCGGGTTTGAGTGCGTAAGGCCCAGACGAGAAACCCCACTCATGATGACGATGGAGCTGTCGTCGTGAATGGGGCACCCAGAGAACAGTGTCGATACGGCTTAGTGAGCGGCGACGGCGACGGCGGCCTCGTCGGCTACGCCGTTCTTGGTCTTCCAGTCGCCGATGGCGGCGCGGATCGCGTCCTCAGCCAGCACGGAACAATGGATCTTGACCGGCGGGAGGGCAAGCTCCTTGACGATGTCGGTGTTGGAGATGGTGAGGGCCTCGGCGACGGTCTTGCCTTTGACCCACTCGGTGGCGAGTGAGCTGGAGGCGATGGCCGAGCCGCAGCCGAAGGTCTTGAACTTGGCGTCCTCGATGACCTGGGTGACGGGGTTGACCTTGATCTGAAGGCGCATGACGTCGCCGCACTCAGGAGCGCCGACGAGGCCGGTGCCTACTTCGGTCGAGCTCTTGTCGAGCGTGCCGACGTTGCGGGGGTTCTCGTAGTGATCGACTACCTTATCGCTGTATGCCATGGTGTATTCCTCACTTCTTTAGATGATACTCCGGAGCAGTTGGGTGCGTCCGGGTTGAGATGCGGGCCGGGGCTAAAGCCCGCACCTTCGAAAGTTCCTTACCGCGGGCTAAAGCCCGCTGCTACTCCGAGTTGCTTAGTGGGCGGCCCACTCGATCTTGGTGAGGTCAATGCCTTCTTTGACCATCTCGTAGAGCGGGGAGAGCTCGCGGAGGTGCTGGACTACGGTGATGATCTTGTCGGAGACGTAGTCGACTTCCGCCTTGGTGTTGAAGCGGCCGAGGCCGAAGCGGATACTGCTGTGGGCAATGTCGTCGCCGAGGCCGAGGGCCTTGAGGACGTAGCTGGGTTCGAGCGTAGCCGAGGTGCAGGCCGAGCCGGAGCTGACCGCGATGTCGTTGATGCCCATCAGCAGACTCTCGCCTTCGACATAGACGAAGCTCATGTTCAGGTTGCCGGGGAGGTGGTGCTCCATGTTGCCGTTGACCTGGGTGTAGTCGAGCGCATTTTCGAGCTTGTTCTTGAGGTAGTCGCGGAGCTCCTTCTCGCGGGCGGCTTCGGCTTCCATCTCGTTCATGCAGATCTCGCAGGCTGCGCCGAGGCCGACGATGCCGGGGACGTTGAGCGTGCCGGAGCGCATGCCGCGCTCGTGGCCGCCGCCGTTGATCTGCTCGGAGATCTGGACGCGCGGATTACGGCGGCGGACATACAACGCACCTACACCTTTAGGCCCGTAGATCTTGTGGCCGCTGATGGACATGATGTCGATGTTGTCGGTGATGACGTTGACAGGGATCTTGCCGACGGCCTGGACGGCGTCGCAGTGGAAGAGCACACCCTTCTCGTGGCAGAGCTTGCCGATCTCCTGCACGGGCTGGATGACGCCGATCTCGTTGTTCGCGTACATGATGCTGACGAGGATGGTCTGGTCGTCCATGGCGCGCTTGAGGTCTTCGATGTCGATGAGGCCGTCGGCCTGTACGGGGAGGTAGGTGACGCGGTAGCCCTGCTTTTCAAGCTTCTTGCAGGTGTCGAGCGTGGCCTTGTGCTCGGTGACCTCAGTGATGATGTGGTTGCCGCGCTCCTTGTACATCTCCGCGACGCCCTTGATGGCGAGGTTGGTGGACTCGGTGGCGCCGGAGGTGAAGATGATCTCCTTGGCGGAGGCACCGATGAGCTTGGCGATCTGCTCGCGGGCCTTCTCGACGCCCTGCTCGGCTTCCCAGCCGAAGGAGTGGTTGCGGCTGGCGGCGTTGCCGAAGATGCCGGTGAGGTAAGGCATCATGGCTTCGAGCACGCGGGGGTCGAGCGGTGTGGTGGCGTGGTTGTCCATGTAGATGGGAAGATGGACGCCCTCGGGAAGGGGCTTGCTGGACTGGGTGACGTTGATGCCGAGAGTTTCTGCCATGGTGATTGCTCCTAAATGTTTTGTGCCGCGGCGTGCGAGAAGCAGATTCCTCCGCTACGCTGCGGAATGACAACTCAAAAACTGTGCCCTTTAGCGGGCGATGTTGACCAGGCCGCCGGCGAGAGCTGTGTCGTGAGCGTGGTCAGTGTGCTCGATGAGGTCGGAGATGTGAAGCTCAGCGAGCAGGCCGGTGATGCTGTCGTTCACCTTGCGCAACGGCTCTTTGATGGTGCAGGTGCCTGCGAGGTCGCAAGTTCCGTGAATGGTGATGCAACTGGTGATGAAGAGAGGCCCGTCAATGGCGCGGATGACCTCAAAGGCTGAGATCTCGGTGGCCGGGCGTGCGAGGGCGTAGCCGCCGTTGGTGCCGGCGTGGGAGATGAGGATGCCGGCCTTGGCGAGCGTCTGGAGGATCTTGGCGAGGAGCTGCGGAGGGATGTGATACGCGTCCGCAATGGCCTTGGCCGAGGCAGCGCCGGTGATGGTCTGCGACGTAGTGGGGCAGCTCGCCTGCTCGGCGAGGTACTTGAGGGCCATGAGGCCGTAGTCCGCTTTTTTGGTGAGCCGCAGCATAAGGTGAGGGGTGGGTGCGCCGACTGCGCGTAGTCCGCCCTATTGTCAGTGTACGGCGTGCGGTTTCAGGAAGCAAGACCGAAGTGGTCGTAGATTGGATGCTGTGAAGTCCGGGAGGAGGAGAACGGATGTGCGAGTTTCCCCGGCAACTGTGAGGTGGGGCGCATGTACACGCGAAAATCAGCTATGCTCGGTTTGGCGTGGCTACCCTGAAACAATTTGGCGCGGCACCAAACCTGCTGACGATGTTGCGTCTGTTTACCCTGCCGTTCCTGGTGATTACGATCCTGGATGGGCGGTGGGTGCTGGCGTTTGTGCTGCTGTGGGTGGCGGGGATCAGCGATGGGCTGGATGGGCTGCTGGCGCGGATGCTGGAGCAGCGGACGATGCTGGGCCAGTATCTTGACCCGATTGCGGACAAGCTGCTGCTGAGCACGCTGTTTGTGGTGCTGACCCGCGTGGGCCTGGTGCCACGGTATGTGACGGTGCTGGTGTTCAGCCGCGACCTGGGGATTCTGCTGATTTCGACGCTGTTGTTTGCGACGAACACGCTGCGGGATTTTCGGCCGAGCCTGCTGGGGAAGGCGAATACGCTGGTGCAGATCCTGGGCGTGCTGACGGTGATGACGTGTAAGGTGCTGCCTAGTGCCCGGTTGATGGAGCTGAAGACGATGCTGCTATGGGCGATCGCGGTGCTGGCACCAGTGTCGGCCGCGGAGTATGCGTGGATCGTGATCCGGAGAGTGAGTATGCCAGCGGTGCAGGAACGGACGTAGATCGCAGGCATGCGGTTGCGGCAGCGCGGCGTTGGCTGTAGACTTGAAGAACGCAGGCGCGTAGCTCAGCTGGTTAGAGCGCTACCTTGACACGGTAGAGGTCGGAGGTTCGAGTCCTCTCGTGCCTACCATTTCCTTTCATTCCTCGACAACTTTAGTGGTGTCTCCCTCGGTTGAGGGAGGGCGGTTGTGCGTTCGTGTCTAAGGTTGCGGCGGGGGTTGGGGTTGAGTGAGGCGGATGGGGGCCTGCCAGAAGGTGGCCTTCTGTGTTGTGGGGTCGAGGACGGAGACCTGGCATTGGTACTCGCCGGGGGCGAGCGCGTTGAGTGCGACCTGGAAGGCGAGCGGCACAGGTGAGACGCTGCCTGAGGCTGCGGGAGTGACGGCGACGGGTTTGGATTCGAAGACCTTTGCCTTGTCCTTGAAGAGGGTGACGTAGGCGACGAGCGGACGCATTGGGCCGGGCGCCTGCTCGTAGCCTTGCAGGTAGATGTAGAGCTCTTTGCCGTTGCTGAAGACTCGGGTGACGCTGGGGATGAGCTTCTGGCCGTTGACGACGAGCGGGTTCGCGGCGGTGGCCTTGGCGAGGTCCTTGCCCTTCATGGCTTCGTAGACGGCGTCCTTGAGATCGACGCGCTGGCCGCTGA